>NZ_JBITIB010000009.1:0-213951 GCF_044458565.1 Streptomyces sp. NPDC050433
TCCACCACCCGACGCAGATGCTCCGGAGTCGTACCGCAACACCCCCCCACCAACGACAACCCGTACTCACGGACAAACTGCTCCTGCGCGTCCGCGAGCTCCCCCGCGGTCAGCGGATAGTGCGCCCCGTCCTTGCCCAGGACGGGCAGTCCGGCGTTCGGCATGCAGGAGAGGGGGATACGGGAGTGCTGGGCCAGATAGCGCAGATGCTCGCTCATCTCCGCCGGGCCCGTGGCGCAGTTCAGACCGATCATGTCGATGCCCAGCGGCTCCAGCGCCGTCAGCGCCGCACCGATCTCCGACCCCAGCAGCATCGTCCCCGTCGTCTCGACGGTCACCGAGCAGATCACCGGCAGCCGCGTCCCGGTGGCGTCCAGCGCCCGTCGGGCTCCGAGGATCGCGGCCTTCGTCTGGAGCAGGTCCTGCGTCGTCTCCACCATCAGCGCGTCCGCACCGCCGGCGATCATGCCCTCGGCGTTGCGCTGATAGGCGTCGCGCAGCGTCACGTAATCGACATGCCCCAGCGTGGGCAGCTTCGTGCCCGGTCCCATCGAGCCGAGCACCCACCGCTGCTGCCCCGTCGACACCGTGAACTCGTCGGCGACCTCACGCGCGATGCGCACACCGGCTTCGGAGAGTTCGAAGACCCGTTCGGGGATGTCGTACTCGGCGAGTGCCGCGAAGTTCGCGCCGAAGGTGTTGGTCTCCACACAGTCGACCCCGACCGCGAAGTACTCCTCATGCACCGAACGCACAATGTCCGGACGCGTCACATTCAGGATCTCGTTGCAGCCCTCCAGGTCCTGGAAGTCCGCCATCGTCGGATCCTGCGCCTGGAGCATCGTGCCCATCGCCCCGTCCGCCACCACCACACGGGTGGCCAGCGCCTCGCGAAGCGCTTCGATTCGGGTCCGGCTGTCGGCGGAAATGCTGGAGGACGGGGCCATGTGAATACTCCCGGAGATGCGACGGCTGTCGGCTTTGCCCCTTCCGGTGGAAGGGGCACCCGGCCAGGGTAGCGGTGCCCGGCGCCGCGCGGCGTTCCGTTCCACGGGGCGGACTCCTGTGGCCCCTCCGGCGGCGGGGAGGAATCCATTTGTCCGTAACGGCGGGTCGGCATGGGCCGATAATGTTCAGCATTGTCGAACGACTGCGTAACGGAGGTCCGGCCGATGGCGAAGAGTATCCAGTCGCTCCAGCGCGCGGCGGCGGTGCTGAGGCTCCTCGCGGGCGGCGAGCGCAGGCTCGGTCTGTCCGACATCTCCTCCTCGCTCGGGCTGGCCAAGGGCACGGCGCACGGCATCCTGCGCACCCTCCAGGAGGAGGGCTTCGTGGAGCAGGACGCCGCCTCCGGCCGCTATCAGCTGGGGGCTGAGCTTCTGCGGCTCGGCAACAGCTATCTGGACGTCC
This sequence comes from Streptomyces sp. NPDC050433, assembly GCF_044458565.1. Classification (NCBI taxonomy): domain Bacteria; kingdom Bacillati; phylum Actinomycetota; class Actinomycetes; order Kitasatosporales; family Streptomycetaceae; genus Streptomyces; species Streptomyces sp. NPDC050433. Next base: position 1,411 of record NZ_JBITIB010000009.1, read on the forward strand.
ATGAGCTGCGGTCCCGCGCGCTGGTGTGGACGGACGACCTGGCGCGGTCCAGCGGCGAGAGCGTGCATGTGGGGGTGCTGCATCTGGAGGGCGTACTGATCGTGCACCACGTCTTCCGGCCCGACGACAGCCGGCAGGTCCTGGAGGTGGGTGCGATGCAGCCGCTGCACTCCACGGCCCTGGGGAAGGTGCTGGCGGCGTACGACCCGGTGGCCCGTGGTGAGGCGGTCAGAGGCACCCGCGAGCGGCTGACCGCGCGCACCGTCACCGATCTGGAGCAATTCGAGGCGATTCTCGAACTGACCAGGTCGCGGGGGTGGGCGACGGATGTGGAGGAGACCTGGGAGGGGGTGGCCGCGGTGGCGGCGCCGATCCATGACAGGCGCCGGATGCCGGTCGGGGCCATAGCTCTCACGGGTGCGGTGGAACGGCTGTGCGAGGACGGCGGGATTCGTTCGGAGCTGATCACGGCGGTGCGCGAATGTGCGCGTTCGGTGTCCAGGGATGTCGGCGCCGGGCGGTTTTGAGTCGCATGGCCGATGATCTGAGAAGAACAAGGTTCCGGCGACGGGACCCTTGACGACTCCTTCACCCCAGGATGACACTGCCGTTCAGCGGTCGGCATTGTCGAACATTGATCGACGGGTCAACATGTGTGCACGACAAGGCCAGAGGCCGGCAACGCCCTCACCTGAGGGCTCGGACCATCGGTGCGAGCCGCTGGTCCGCCTTCCCCTGGACGAAGGAGTCTTGGGTGTCACACTTCGACATCTTCATAGGCGAGACCGTAGGTACCGCTCTCCTGATCCTGCTCGGCGGCGGCGTGGTCGCGGGCGTCGTGCTCAAGCGCTCGAAATCGCACGACGCGGGCTGGGTCGCCATCAGCTTCGGGTGGGGATTCGCCGTCCTCACCGGCGCGTATCTCGCTTCTGGCGTCTCGGGCGCCCATCTGAACCCGGCGGTCACCCTCGGTCTGGCGATATCCGGCGGGACGGAATGGGGCGACGTACCGCTCTACATAGCCGGCGAGATGCTCGGCGCCATGATCGGCGCCTTCCTGGTCTGGGTGACGTACATGGGCCAGTTCAAGGCCCATCTGACCGACCCGGAGATTCTCGCCGCGCAGCCGATGACCGAGGGGATGGTCGACCAGAAGACCGCGCCCCAGGCCGGTCCGGTGCTCGGCGTCTTCTCGACGGGGCCGGAGATCCGGCACACCGCGCAGAACGTGCTCACCGAGATCATCGCCACCTTCGTCCTGGTGATCGCGATCCTCACGCAGGGACTGAACGACGAGGGCAACGGCCTCGGTGTCCTGGGTGTGCTGATCACCTCGCTGGTCGTGGTGGGCATCGGTCTCTCGCTCGGCGGGCCCACGGGCTACGCGATCAATCCGGCCCGCGACCTCGGCCCCCGTATCGTCCACGCGCTCCTGCCGCTGCCCAACAAGGGCGGCTCCGACTGGACGTACGCCTGGATCCCGGTCGTCGCTCCGCTCATCGGCGGCGCCGCCGCGGCCGGTCTCTACAACTGGGCCTTCAAGTAGGCCCCCGCCTTTCCCCCGCCCTCCGCACGAGCAGGAGTTGACACCGTGAGTGACGCACAGAGCACCGGGACTTCCTCCCACGGAACGGGACCGTTCATCGCGGCCATCGACCAGGGCACGACGTCCAGCCGCTGCATCGTCTTCGACGTCGACGGGCGCATCGTCGCCGTCGACCAGAAGGAGCACCAGCAGATCTTCCCGAAGCCGGGCTGGGTCGAGCACGACGCCAAGGAGATCTGGACCAACGTCCAGGAAGTCGTGGCGAACGCCATCGACAAGGCCGGCATCACCAAGGCCGACGTCCTGGCGATCGGGATCACCAACCAGCGCGAGACCACCATGCTCTGGGACAAGAAGACCGGTGAGCCCGTCCACAACGCCATCGTCTGGCAGGACACCCGCACCAGCTCGCTCGTGAAGGAGCTGGGCCGCAACGTGGGCCAGGACCGGTTCCGCCGGGACACCGGACTGCCGCTGGCGACCTACTTCGCCGGACCCAAGGCCCGCTGGCTGCTGGACAACGTCGAGGGTCTGCGCGAGCGCGCCGAGAACGGCGAGATCCTCTTCGGCACCATGGACACCTGGGTGATCTGGAATCTGACCGGCGGCGTCGACGGCGGCGTCCACGTCACCGACGTCACCAACGCCTCCCGCACGATGCTGATGCGGCTCGACACGCTGGAGTGGGACCCGAAGATCTGCAACTCCATCGGTGTCCCGATGGCGATGCTCCCGAAGATCCGCTCCTCCTCCGAGGTGTACGGAACGGCCAAGGGCGGCCCGCTGAACGGGATTCCGGTCGCCTCGGCTCTCGGTGACCAGCAGGCGGCCCTGTTCGGCCAGTGCTGCTTCGCCGAGGGTGAGGCCAAGTCGACGTACGGCACTGGCACGTTCATGCTGATGAACACCGCCCACAAGCCGGTCAACTCCTACAACGGGCTGCTGACGACGGTCGGTTACCGCATCGGGGACGAGCCGGCCGTGTACGCGCTGGAGGGCGCCATCGCGGTCACCGGCGCGCTGGTGCAGTGGATGCGCGACCAGCTGGGCCTGATCAACTCCGCGCCCGAGATCGAGACGCTGGCCTCCTCCGTGGAGGACAACGGCGGCGCGTACTTCGTCCCGGCCTTCTCCGGGCTCTTCGCACCCCACTGGGACTCGGCCGCCCGCGGTGTGATCGCCGGTCTCACCAGCTATGTCACCAAGGCGCACATCGCCCGCGCGGTGCTGGAGGCCACGGCCTGGCAGACCCGTGAGATCAGCGACGCGATGACCAAGGACTCCAAGGTGGAGCTGACGTCCCTCAAGGTCGACGGCGGTATGACCGCCAACAACCTGCTGATGCAGACGCTGTCCAACGTCCTCGACGCACCCGTCGTACGCCCGATGGTCGCCGAGACGACCTGTCTGGGCGCCGCGTACGCCGCAGGGCTCGCGGTCGGCTTCTGGCCGGACACCGAAGCGCTGCGGGCCAACTGGCGCCGGGCCGCGGAGTGGACGCCGGACATGGACCCGGCGGAGCGCGACCGCGAGTACAAGAAGTGGCTCAAGGCCGTGGAGCGCACCAAGGCCTGGGTGGACGAAGACGACGAGACCTGACCGGGCCTGTTCGTCCGAAGGAGGAAAGACCATGACCACCCTTCACAGCGGTCCCGCCCTGGGGACACATCCGGCCGGCGGCTCTCTCCCGAGCCGTGCGGAGACTCGGGAGCAGTTGTCCCGTGCCACCTACGACCTGCTGGTCATCGGTGGCGGCATCCTGGGCATCTCCACCGCCTGGCACGCCTCCCAGTCGGGACTGCGGGTGGCCCTGGTGGACGGTGGCGACTTCGCGGGCGCCACCTCCTCCGCCTCCTCCAAGCTGCTCCACGGCGGTCTGCGCTACTTGCAGACCGGTGAGGTGAGGCTGGTCGCGGAGAACCACAACGAGCGCCGCGCGGTCTCCCGCCGGGTGGCGCCGCATCTGGCGAACCCGCTGACCTTCTATCTGCCCGTCTACAAGAACGGACCGCACAGCGCGGCCAAGCTGGGCGCCGGTGTCTTCGCGTACTCGGCGCTGTCCGCCTTCGGCGACGGCGTCGGGCATCTGCTGAGCCCGGCGAAGGCGCGGCGCGCGGTGCCCGAGCTGCGGACGGACAATCTGCGGGCCGTGGCCGTGTACGGCGACGACCAGATGAACGACGCGCGGATGGCCGTCATGACGGTCCGCGCCGCCGTCGAGTCGGGCGCGGCCGTCCTCAACCACGCCGAGGTGACGGGACTCCGGTTCACCGGCGGGCGGGTGACGGGCGCCGACCTCAGGGACGGTATCGACGGTGCGGAGTTCGGGGTCGACGCCCGGCTCGTACTGAACGCCACCGGCCCCTGGGTCGATCATCTGCGGAGGATGGAGGACCCGAGGTCCGAGCCCTCCATCCGGCTCTCCAAGGGCGCGCACCTCGTCCTCAAGCGCACCGCCCCGTGGAACGCGGCGCTCGCGACGCCGATCGACAAGTACCGCATCACCTTCGCCCTCCCCTGGGAGGACATGCTGCTGCTGGGCACCACGGACGAGGTGTACGAGGGTGATCCCGCGGAGGTGGCGGTCACCGACGCGGACATCCACCAGATCCTGGACGAGGCGTCGCTGTCGGTACGGGACCAGCAGCTGTCGCGTGACCTGATCACGTACTCGTTCGCGGGTCTGCGGGTGCTGCCCGGCGGTCCCGGTGACACGTCCACCGCCAAGCGCGAGACGGTCGTGACCGAGGGCAGCGGCGGGATGCTGTCGGTGGCGGGCGGCAAGTGGACGACCTTCCGGCATATCGGCCGTACGGTGCTGGACAAGCTGGAGACGCTGCCGGGCCGTCCGCTCGGCTCGGACATCGAGCCCACGTCGCGGCTGCCGAAGATGCTGCCGCTGCCCGGTATCGCCAATCCGCAGGCGGTGACGCACCGGCTGCTGATCGACGGCGGTGCGCACGGCGACGGCATGGCGCGCGACACCGCACACCATCTCGCCCGGCACTACGGGTCGTTGGCGTTCGACATCGCGCGCCTGGCGTACGAACGGCCCGAGCTGGGTGAGCGTATCCACCCGGACGCGCCGGAGATCTGGGCGCAGGTCGTGTACGCCCGCGACCACGAGTGGGCGGAGACGGCGGACGACGTGCTGCGGCGCCGTACGACGCTGACGATCCGGGGGCTCGCCACGGACGCGATCCGGGCGCGGGTCGAGGACCTGCTCAGCCAGAACCACGGCTGACGTTTCACGCGTCGAAACGAGTTCCGAAACAGCGCCGGGGTCGCGGACAGCGTCCCCGGCGCCGGCGTTCCCGGAGAACTCCGGGGGAACGGGGCGCCGAGCGCGCGCGGGGACGCATAATGGAGGCCGATACATCGGATGTATGGAGGTCGCCCCATGGCTGTCACCGACGAGGCCATCGAGAAGATCAAGGGAATGATCGTCTCGGGCGCGCTGCGCCCGGGGGACCGCCTTCCCAAGGAGAGCGAGCTCGCCGCCGAGCTGGGCCTGTCGCGCAACTCGCTGCGCGAGGCGGTACGCGCCCTGTCGCTGATCCGCATTCTCGACGTACGGCAGGGTGACGGCACGTACGTCACCAGCCTCGATCCTCAACTGCTGCTCGAAGCCCTGAGTTTCGTGGTCGACTTCCACCGCGACGACACGGTGCTGGAGTTCCTGGCGGTACGGCGGATCCTGGAGCCGGCCGCGACGGCGATGGCCGCCTCCCGGATCAAGGACGCCGAACTGGACGTGCTGAGCGAGCAGTTGGACGCGCTCGGGGCGGACCCCTCGGTGGAGGAGCTGGTCGCGTCCGACCTGGAGTTCCACCGCGGCATCGTGCAGGCCTCGGGCAACTCGGTCCTCTGCTCGCTGCTTGACGGGCTGTCAGGGCCGACCACGCGGGCCCGGGTGTGGCGCGGGCTGACCCAGGAGGACGCGGTCAGCCGGACCCTGCACGAGCACCGCGCGATCCTGGCCGCGCTGCGGGACCGGGACGCGGAGGCGGCCAGGTCGTGGGCGACGGTGCATGTCGCCAGTGTGGAGCAGTGGCTGCGTTCGACGCTCTGACCGAGGGGGCGGGGGACGGAGGCGTGCTCATCGGTACGGACACACGGCCCGCCGGGAGAAGGTTCCGTCCCCGGCAGGCCGTGTCCGCCCGTGGTCCGTCAGTCCTGCTTCTCGCCGCTGGCGAACCGGGAGATGACCAGCGCGACGATGATGATCGCGCCGTTCAGGAACTGGTTCCAGAGCGCGGGCACCCCTCCCAGCGTCATCACGTTCACCACCAGTTGCAGTGTCAGCACACCGGTCAGCGCGCCGAACAGCGTGCCGCGCCCGCCCTTGAGACTGATGCCGCCGATCACGGCGGCGGCGAAGACCTGAAAGATCCAGCCGTTGCCCTGGGTGGCGGCGACGGAGCCGTAGTGGCCGGTGTAGAGGATGCCGGCGAAGGCCGCGAGAACACCGCCGATGGCGAGCACGATCCAGGTGATCCGGTCCACCCGGACACCGGCGGCGCGCGCCGCCTCCGGGTTGCCGCCGATGGCGTACAGCGCGCGCCCGTGCCGCAGCCAGGCGAGCGACGCGCCGCCGACGGCGAAGAGCGCCAGACAGATCCAGACGGCGGCGGGCGCCCCCAGCCAGTCGGTCTTGCCGAGGTAGCGGAAGGACTCGGGGACATCGGTGATCGACTTGCCCTCGGTGATGCCGATCTGGAGGCCGCGCAGCATCGTGAGCATGCCGAGGGTCGCGATGAATCCGTTGACCCGCAGCTTCAGGATCAGGAAGCCGTTGATCACCCCGACGATCAGGCCGACCAGCAGACAGGCAGGGATGGCCGACCAGACGGGCAGTATGCCGAGCCCGGCGAACCGGCCGCCCTCGGACGGCAGCACCATCCACATGGCGATGACCGGCGCGATGCCGATGGTCGACTCCAGCGACAGGTCCATCCGGCCGCAGATCAGGATCAGTGCCTGGCCGAGCACCAGCAGGCTCAGCTCGGACGACTGCTGGACGACGCTGATCAGGTTGTTGGAGGTGAGGAAGACCGGCGAGACGATGAAGCCGATCACCATCAGCACCAGGATCACCGGCACGAGCGAGAAGTCGCTCCACCTGATGAGCTTCAGCCGGCTCAGCGGGTGGTCGTCGTCACGCTCCTTGTCCAGCACCGGCGGTCGTATCGTCTCGGTCATCGGCTCTCCCCCACACCTTCCATGGCGGCGACCAGTTCCCGGTCGGTCCACCCGCTCCCGAACGTTGCCACCACTCGCCCGTGGAACAGGGCCAGTACGCGGTCGCAGACCCGTAGATCATCCAGCTCGTCCGAGATGATCACGGCCGCGTTTCCTTCGTCGGCCACCCGGCGCACGACGCCGAGCAGCGAGTCCTTCGACTTGACGTCGACGCCCGCCGTGGGGCGCAGGGCCACCAGCACACTGGGTGCGCGGGCCAGCGCCCTGGCGACGACGACTTTCTGCTGGTTGCCGCCCGACAGACCCGAGACGGGCTGCTCGGGGCCGGTGGTCTTGATGTCCAGCGAGGCGATCATGGACCGGGCGAACTCCCGTGTACGGGAGGGCAGTACGGTCCCCCACGGGCCGAGCTGGTCGGCGACCGTGAGTGTGGCGTTCTCGGCGACGCTGCGGTTCAGTACGAGCCCCTGGAGGTGCCGGTCCTCGGGGATGTAACCGATCCCGGCGTCCAGCGAGTGCGGCACGCTGCCCGGCTTCACCGTCCGGTCGCGTACCGCGATCCGGCCCGCCGTGGCCTTGCGCATACCGGCCAGGGTCTCGCCGAGCGCGGTGTTGCCGCTGGCTGCCGCCCCGGCGACGCCGAGGACCTCGCCGGGGCGCACTTCGAGGTCGAGGGGTTCGAACTCGCCCTCCAGGGCGAGCCCTTCGGTGGTGAGTATGGGCTCGACCGCCCGGTCCGGCGCCACCGCGTGCGCGGCGTGCCAGGCCGCCGTCGAGCTCGCCGCGTCGCCCGTCATGGCCGTCACCAGGTCCGCCTTGGCCAGGTCGGCGACCGGCGCGGTCAGGACATGGCGGGCGTCGCGGTAGACGGTGACGGTGGTGCACAGCTCGTACACCTCCTGGAGGTGGTGCGAGATGAAGAGGAACGCCACCCCCTGGCTCTGGAGGTCGCGGAGCTTCTCGAAGAGGCTGTCGATGCCGCGGGCGTCGAGCTGGGCCGTGGGCTCGTCCAGGATGATGAGCCGGGCGCCGAACGACAGGGCGCGTGCGATCTCCACGAACTGCCGCTGCTCGACGGCGAGATCCTTGGCGCGTGCGTTCGGGTCGACGCTGACGCCGTACTCGGCGAGCAGTTCCTCGGCGCGGGTCCGGAGCCGGCGCCAGCTGATGAACCGGCCGCCGGCTCCGGAACGGCCTTTGTCCAGGCCGTAGTTGTTGAGGAACAGGTTCTCGGCGACGGTCAGGTCGGGCACGACCATCGACTTCTGGTAGACGCAGGCGACCTTGGACTGCCAGGCCGAGATGTCGCCGAAGGCGGGCGCCGGTTCGCCTCCGAAGCTGACCTCGCCCGCGTCGGCCTCGTGGAGTCCGGTGAGAACGTGTACGAGGGTGGACTTGCCGGCGCCGTTGCGCCCGACGAGTGCGTGGGACTCGCCGGGCGCGACGGTCAGCCGGACACCGTCGAGCGCCACGGTGGGACCGAAGCGCTTGACGATGCCCGCCGCGTGGACGGCGGGCGCCGGCACGCCGACCGCAGGTGCCTGGTCGTGAGGCATGGCTAGCTCTTCTTCTCCAGCTGGTTGGCCCACAGCGCCTTGTCGTCCACGTTCTCCTTGGTCACCAGGGGCGCGGGAAGCTGGTCCTCGTAACCGTTGGGAATCTTGATGATGTTGGAGTCGTGGTCGGTCGGACCCTCCTTCGGGGTCTTCCCGGCCAGCGCCTCCTTCGCGTAGTACAGCGCGTACTTGGCGTACAGATCGGCCGGCTGCGAGATCGTGGCGTCGATCTTGCCCGCCCGGATGGCGTCCAGCTCCTCCGGGATGCCGTCGTTGGAGATGATCGTGATGTGGCCCTTCTCCCCCGGCGGCTTGAGGAGCTTCTTCTGCTCCAGCAGGGCGAGCGTGGGCTGGAGGAACACACCGCCCGCCTGCATGTAGATGCCGTTCAGGTCCGGATGCGCGGCGAGTGTGGACTGGAGCTTGGCGGACGCCACTTCGCCCTTCCACTCGGTGGCCAGCTCGAACACCTGGATGTCCGGGTACTTCTCGTCCATGCAGCTCTTGAACGCCTCCGAGCGGTCACGGCCGTTGATGGAGGAGAGGTCACCCTGGAACTCGGCGACCTTGCCCTTGCCGCCCAGTTGTTCGCCGAGGTATTCGCAGGCCTTCTGGCCGTACGCGCGGTTGTCGGCCCGTACGACCATGTAGACGTCGCCCTTGTCGGGGCGGGTGTCGACGCTGACGACGGGGATCTTCTTCTCGTTGAGGGTGGCCAGCGTCTCGGCGATCGCTCCGGTGTCCTGCGGGGCCATGACCACGGCCTTGGCGCCCTGGTCGGTGAAGGCCTGGACGTTGGAGACGAGTTTGCCGATGTCGTTCTGCGAGTTGGTCAGCGACAGCGCGTCGACCTTCTCGTCCTTGACGCCGGACTCGATGTACTGCTGGTAGGAGTTCCAGAAGTCGCTGTCACTGCGCGGCAGGTCGATGCCGACCTTGCCGCCGCCTTCGGCGTCCCCGCTCCCCGAGTCACGGTTGCAGCCCGCGAGGGCCGTGACGGCGAGCAGCGCGGCGCAGGCCGCGGCGCTCGTGCGCGGTGCGGTGCGTGGGGATCGCCCCACAGGGTGTCGCAGCATGGTGTGTCCGTCCTTGGGTGTGTGTCGGCTCAGGCTCAAACTCAGGGCGTGGCGGGGCGCAGGCGCAGGCCCTGCATTCCGCCGTCGACCGCGAGTGCCGTGCCCGTGACGGCAGCCGCGGCGGGGCTGGCGAGGTAGGCGACCGCCGCGGCGACCTCGTCGGCGCCGACCAGCCGTCCCGAGGGCTGGCGCGCTTCGAGGGCGGCGCGTTCGGCCGCCGGGTCGGGTGCCTCGTCGAGCAGGCGGCCGACCCAGGGGGTGTCCGCGGTGCCGGGGTTGACGCAGTTGACGCGGATGCCTTCGCGTACGTGGTCGGCGGCCATCGCGAGGGTGAGTGAGAGCACCGCGCCCTTGCTGGCGCTGTACAGGGCGCGTTGCGGCAGTCCGGCCGTGGCGGCGATGGAGCAGGTGTGGGTGATGGAGACGGCGCCGGGCCGGTCGGTGGAGGCGCGGCGCAGATGGGGCAGGGCGTGGCGGGCGGTACGGACCATGCCGAGGACGTTGATGTCGAGGACCCGCAGCCATTCGGCGTCGTCGTTGTCGGTGACGGTGCCGATGGCGCCGATCCCGGCGTTGGAGACGACGGTGTGGAGGGCGCCGAACTCGGCCGCCGCCGCGTCGACCGCCGTGCGGACGGCGGCGTCGTCACTCACGTCGGCCTTGAGCGCCAGGGTGCCCGCGGGGGCCGAGGTGATGTCGCGGTCGAGTACGGCGACGCGCGCGCCGCGCGCGAGCAGCAGGGTCGCGACGGCCGCGCCGATGCCGGAGGCGCCGCCGGTGACGAGGGCGCCCAGGCCCGCGAAGTCCCCTGTGTCCTGAGCCGCGGTCATGAGTGGGCCTCCTCGGTGGTGCGGCGGGCCTGCCAGACGGGCCCTTCGGGATAGCGGTGGGCGGCGATCGACTCCGGGCGCATCCGCGCGGAGAAGCCGGGTGCGCTGGGCGCGACGTAGCGGCCGGAGTCGATCAACGCCGGGTCGGTGAAGTGCTCGTGGAGGTGGTCGACGTACTCGATCACGCGGTCCTCCCAGGTGCCCGAGACGGCAACGTAGTCGAACATCGCGAGATGTTGGACCAGTTCGCACAGGCCGACTCCGCCCGCGTGCGGGCAGACCGGTTTGCCGTACTTGGCGGCGAGGAGCAGGATCGCCAGGTTCTCGTTGACGCCGGCGACGCGTGCCGCGTCGATCTGGACGAAGTCGACGGCCTCGGCCTGGAGCAGTTGCTTGAACACGACGCGGTTGGCGACGTGTTCGCCGGTGGCGACCTTGACCGGCTGGCCGGCCCGGACGGCGGCGTGGCCGAGGATGTCGTCGGGGCTGGTGGGCTCCTCGATCCAGTGCGGCTCGTGCGGGGCGAGCGCGGTCATCCAGCGGATCGCGTCGGGCACGTCCCAGCGCTGGTTGGCGTCGACGGCGATCCGGATGCCGGGGCCGACCGCCGCGCGGGCCAGTTTCATCCGCCGTACGTCGTCCTCCAGATCGCCGCCGACCTTGAGCTTGATCTGCTCGAAGCCGTCGGCGACGGCCTGTTCGGCGAGGTGGACGAGTTTGGTGTCGGAGTAGCCGAGCCAGCCGGGCGAGGTGGTGTACGCGGGGTAGCCCTCGGCGCGCAGCCGGGCGGTGCGTTCGGCGCGGCCGGGCTCGGCGGCGCGCAGGATGTCCAGCGCCTCGGCCGGGGTGAGGGCGTCGGTGAGATGGCGGAAGTCGACGAGGGAGACCAGTTCCTCGGGTGTCATGCCGGCCAGGAACTCCCAGACGGGCAGGCCCGCGGCCTTGGCCGCGAGGTCCCAGGCCGCGTTGATGACGGCGCCCGCGGCCATGTGCATGACGCCCTTCTCCGGGCCGAGCCAGCGCAGTTGGGAGTCGTGGGTGAGCGCGATGTGGAGCTCGGCGAGATCGGCGGCGGTACGTGGCGCGGGGTGCCCGACGACGTACGGGCGCAGGGCCTCGATGGCGGCCGCGAGTACGTCGTTGCCCCGGCCGATGGTGAAGCAGAAGCCGTGCCCCTCGGCGCCGTCGTCGGTGCGCAGCACCACGTAGGCGGCGGAGTAGTCGGGGTCGGGGTTCATGGCGTCCGAGCCGTCGAGCTGTTCCGAGGTGGGGAAGCGGATGTCGTGTACCCCGAACTCTGTGACGGTCTGACTCACTGCACGCCCCCTGAGAAGAACATCGGACCTCTTCGGTCATCCGATGTATAGCGCCGTTGACGGGTAAACGTCCAGGGGTGGAACGAAAATTACGGTCACAGCTCGGATGAATTTCGCTTCTTCTTGGATCGGCACCCCAGCCCTGCCCAGCGACGCGGAAGTTCACCCACGCGTGCGCAGGGGCTGCGGGCGGAGAGCTGAGAAGTCGTAAGGTTGGTCCGTACGTTCAGAGAACACTTCGGAAGGAGGCCTGGGTGATCGAGCTCGAGGGGGTACCCGAGCTGATCGACCCGGTCATGGTGGCCGCGTTCGAGGGCTGGAACGACGCCGGCGACGCCGCTTCCACGGCGGTCGGACATCTGGACAGGGAGTGGAAGGGCGAGGTGTTCGCGGCGCTGGACGCCGAGGACTACTACGACTTCCAGGTCAACCGGCCCACGGTCTGGCTGGACGGCGGCGTACGGAAGATCGTCTGGCCCACGACCCGGCTCTCCGTGGTGCGGGTCGGCGGGGAGAAACCCCGTGACCTGGTCCTGGTCCGCGGCATCGAACCGTCCATGCGCTGGCGCTCCTTCTGCAACGAGATCCTGGGCTTCGCCCATGAACTGGGCGTGGAGATGGTGGTGATCCTGGGCGCGCTGCTCGGCGACACCCCGCACACCCGTCCGGTCCCGGTGAGCGGCGTGACCTCGGACGCGGACCTGGCACGGACGATGGACCTGGAGGAGACGCGGTACGAGGGGCCGACCGGCATCGTCGGCATCCTCCAGGAGGCGTGCACGCACGCGGGGGTGCCCGCGGTGAGCCTGTGGGCCGCCGTACCGCACTACGTCTCGCAGCCGCCCAACCCGAAGGCGACGCTGGCCCTGCTGAACCGGCTGGAGGATCTGATCGGGCTGCGGATCCCGCTGGGCGAACTGGCCGAGGACGCGCGGGCATGGCAGCTCGGGGTGGACCAACTGGCCGCCGAGGACAGCGAGGTGGCGGAGTACGTCCAGTCGCTGGAGGAGGCGCGGGACACCGCGGAGCTGCCGGAGGCGTCGGGCGAGGCCATCGCGCGGGAGTTCGAGCGGTATCTGCGCCGGCGGGACGGCGGTCCCGGTCAGTCGCCCGGCGGGCACGCCACGGAGAGCGGCGAGGGGCCGGGGACGTATCTGCGCGACACGTCGGGTCCGGGCTCGGGGCCGGGGCGCGGCAGACCGCCTCGGGCCCCGCGACCGGGGCCGGACCGGGAGCCGGGGACCGGGTCACCGCCGAGCGCGGGGCCGGACCGGGAGCCGGGTCCGGACAGCACCGGGGACGACGAGGATTCCTCGGACGACTGAACGCGGGGCGCAGCCCTGAAGGCTGCCGCGAAATGCCGGACGGGCCGCGTGTGCGGCCCGTCCGGCATTTCAGAGGTCAACTAGAGCGCGACGCCCAGCAGTGCGTCGACCGTCCGGGACACCACCCCGGGTGCCCCCTCGTCCGTACCGCCCGCGGTCTCCTGAAGGGCGGCCCAGCGGTCCACGGCGGCCAGCGCCGCCGGGGCGTCCAGATCGTTCGACAGGGCCTCGCGGACCTCCTCCACCAGTGCCTCGGCGGAAGGACCGTCGGGCCGGGACACGGCGGCCCGCCAGCGCTCCAGCCGCGCCACCGCGGTTTCGAGCACCTGGTCGGTCCACTCCCAGTCGGCGCGGTAGTGGTGGGCGAGCAGCGAGAGCCGGATCGCGGCCGGGTCGACGCCCGCGCGGCGCAGGGTCGAGACGAAGACCAGATTGCCCTTGGACTTGGACATCTTCGCGCCGTCGAGTGCGACCATCCCGGCGTGCACGTACGCCTTGGCGAACGGGTACTCGCCAGTGAGCGCCTGCGCGTGCGAGGCGCCCATCTCGTGGTGCGGGAAGGCCAGATCGCTGCCGCCGCCCTGCACGTCGAAGCCCATGCCCAGACAGTCGAGGGCAATGGCCACACACTCGATGTGCCAGCCGGGCCGGCCGAGGCCGAGGCTGCCGCCGTCCCAGCTCGGCTCGCCCTCACGGGCGGCCAGCCAGAGCATCGGGTCGAGCGGATTCTTCTTGCCGGGTCGCTCGGGGTCGCCACCGCGCTCGGCGGAGAGCAGCCGCATCGCCTCGGCGTCGAGCCCGGAGACCTCACCGAAGTGCGGATCGGCCTCGACGGAGAAGTAGACGTCGCCCTCCAGGACGTAGGCGGCGCCGATCTCGCACAGCCGCTCCACGAGCGGCACGATGCCCGGTATCGCCTCGACCGCGCCGATGTAGTGCTGGGGCGGCAGCATCCGCAGCGCCGTCATGTCCTCCCGGAAGAGGGCGGTCTCACGCTCGGCGAGCCCGGTCCAGTCCTCGCCGTCGCGGGTCGCGCGCTCCAGGAGCGGGTCGTCGATGTCGGTGACGTTCTGGACGTACTGGATCTGCCGCTTGGTGTCGAGCCAGACGCGCTGCACGAGATCGAACGCGTTGTAGGTCGCCGCGTGCCCGATGTGCGTCGCGTCGTACGGCGTGATGCCGCAGACATAGATACGGGCGACGGGACCGGGGGCGACGGTGACGGGACCACCGGTCGCTGTGTCGTGAATCCGGAGGTCGCGGCCCTTGCCAGGCAGGGCGGGGACGTCGGAAGCGGGCCAGGCATGCATGTCACGAGCGTAGCCGGACGTGGCATCCGGATACGAACCGGACCAGGACTGTTGACCGATTCGGCGCTCTTGCGGGATCGGCGCGTCGATGCATGGTGGCCGCGGACGTGTTCCACGGCCGTACGCCTCAGACCGGCGGCCAGGGGATCGCGGGCCACTGCCCGGACGGCTTCGGATGGGATCCCGTACGGCGCAGTTCCTGGACACGGGACCGTACGGCGTCGGTCTCGGCAGGTGTGATCAGTTCGGCCAACCGGGTGGTGAGCGGGGTGCCTTCGGCCAGCTCGCCGGCCAGCCGGTCCAGGACGGTCACGGCCTCGGCGGGCAGCGGCTCCCCCGCCCAGCCCCACAGCAGGGTGCGGAGTTTGTCGTCCACGTTGAAGGTGACGCCGTGGTCGATCGCGTACAGCCGCCCCCCGGACCCGGGCAGCAGATGGCCGCCCTTGCGGTCACCGTTGTTGATGACCGCGTCGAGGACGGCCAGCCGCCGCAGCCGTGGGTCGTCGGCGTGCACGAGCAGCGCGGTGCGGCCCTCGCCGACGTCGGCGAAGCCGATCGCCTTCCAGCCGTCGGCCGGCTCCTCCTCCTCGACCAGGGCGAGGAGTTGGGGCGCCGTGTCGCTCTCGTCGGCCTCGATCCACAGCTGGCACATGCCTTCGCCGTACGGACCGTCGCGCAGCACGGTGGGCGGCACCAGACCCCAGCCGGTCACCTCGGAGATCTCGTACGCGGCCACCTCGCGCTGGGCGAGGGTGCCGTCGGGGAAGTCCCACAGGGGCTGCTCCCCGGCGACGGGCTTGTAGACGCAGGAGGCCTCCTCGCCCTCGTACGAAACGGTGCAGTACAGAACGGCGTTGGAGGCCTCGCGGATCCGGCCGCGCACGGTCAGCTCGCCCTTGGTGATCAGATCGACCGCTGTCACGCTCATGCGTCGCGGCGGTATCCGTTCTGGCGCGGGCATACGTGTCCCTCCGGGTCGAGCGGCAGACTGCACAGCGGGCACGGCGGGCGGCCTGCGTTGACCACGTCCAGGGCTCGTTTGGCGAAGGCCCTCGCCTGGGCGCCGGAGAGCCGGACGCGGAGCATCGGCGGGCCGTTCTCCTCGTCCTGGAGCAGCCGTTCCTCGGCGTCGGCGAGGTCTTCGTCGGTGTCCGCGTCGAGTTCGACCAGGGCCTGGGCCTCGACGATCATGCGCTGTTCGTCGCCGTCCCAGGCCAGGGCCATGGTGCCGACGCGGAACTCCTCCTCGACGGGCGCGTCGAGCGGTGCGGAGTCGGCGACGTCGGTCGGTGCCACGGCGGGCACCGGTGCGTTGCCGCCGGTACGGCGCACGACCTCGTCCAGCAGCTCATCGATCCGCTCGGCGAGCGCGGCGACCTGGGTCTTCTCCAGGGCCACGCTGGTGACGCGGCCCGAGGCGGATGCCTGGAGGAAGAACGTACGGCGGCCAGGCAGCCCGACCGTACCGGCCACGAAACGGTCCGGCGGGTCGTAGAGGAACACCTGACGGGACACGTCCTGTCTCCCTTGGGAATTGACGGAATGGGGCGGGCCGGCGCGCCCGGAGAGCGAACCTCCGGGGTGGCACGGACGGCCCGTCCACCCTACTGCGCGCGGCGATCACGGCGCGCCGGTGCCGGTACCGCCGCCCACGACGGCTTGCCCGTCGTTGTCGTCCTTCGTTCCGCTCGCGCCGTGTCCACGCGGTGCCAGGGAACCGAGGTCGCCGGTTTCCCCCAGCCGCATCAGGAACGGGCGCAGCCGGGTGTATCTGATGACGGTGACCGAGCAGGGGTCGGCGTGGATCCGCTGGAAGAGGTCGAGATGCATGCCGAGCGCGTCGGCGACCAGGGACTTGATGATGTCGCCGTGCGAGCACATCAGGAAGACGGCGTCCTCGCCGTGCTCGGCCTCGACGCGGGTGTTCCAGTCGCGTACGGCGTCCACGGCGCGCGCCTGCATGGCGCGCATCGACTCGCCACCGGGGAACACGGCGGCCGAGGGATGCTGCTGCACGACTGACATCAGGGGCTCGTCGGCGAGTTCGGCGAGCTTGCGCCCGGACCAGTCGCCGTAGTCGCACTCGCTGATCCGGTCCTCGTGGTGCGTCTCGATGCCGGGGCGGGCTTCGACGAGCGGCCGGACGGTCTCCAGGCAGCGCTGGAGCGGGCTGCTGACGACGGCGGCCAGCGGGAGGCCCGTCAGGCGTGCAGGCAGGGCGGCGGCCTGAGCGACGCCCTGTTCGTCGAGCGCGACGCCGGGGGTCCGGCCGGCGAGGACGCCCGAGGTGTTGGCGGTGGAGCGCCCGTGCCGTACGAGGATCAGGGTGGCCATGACGGCCAGCCTAAACGGTGTGCCGCAGGGGGCGGCGGCCACCCGGACGGCGGCGGGCGGGCGGCCGGAGGGCGCTGGGCGGGTGCGGCAGAGGTGCGTCGAGGCGCCTGTGCCGGGAAGACCAGGAAGAATGGACGGGGTGATCGTCGACCGTGCCATCTACCGCGACGGGCGCCGTACCGACGGGCCCGCCGATCTCTCCGACGCCCTCGCCGAGGCGCGGGCGCACGGGGACGCCTTCCTCTGGGTCGGGTTGCATGAGCCGACGGAGCAGGAGTTCGCCCTCGTCAGCAGCGAGTTCAGCATGCATCCGCTGGCCGTCGAGGACTCGCTCAAGGCACATCAGCGGCCCAAGCTGGAGGTCTACGACGACTCCCTGTTCATGGTGCTCAAGCCGCTGGTGTACGACTCCGAGCACGACACCGTCTCCAGCGGGGAGCTGATGATCTTCGTCGGCGACTCGTTCGTGGTGACGGTGCGGCATGGCGAGGGCGCGCCCCTGCACGCCGTACGCATGCGTCTGGAGTCGGAGCCGCAGGTGCTCAAGCACGGCCCCACGGCGGTGCTCTATGCCGTGAGTGACGCGGTGGTCGACCACTACGTCGATGTCGGCGCCGAGTTGCAGGGCGACCTGGAGGAGCTGGAGACGCAGGTCTTCTCGCCGACCGAGGGCGGCGCGGGCAGGAACCGCGAGGCGGGCGACCAGCCGGCGGCGGAGCGCATCTACACCTTCAAGCGGCAGGTGCTGGAGTTCCGCCGGGCGGCCGGGCCGCTGGCGGAGCCCATCTCACGGCTCGCGCGCGACGGGGTGCCGTTCGTCCATGAGCGGTCGAGGCCGTTCTTCCGGGACGTGGACGACCATCTGACGCGTGTCAACGAGCAGGTGGAAGGGCTCGACCGGCTGCTCTCGGACATCCTGTCCGCCCATCTCGCGCAGATGGGTGTGCGGCAGAACGACGACATGCGCAAGATCTCGGCCTGGGCGGCGATGGCCGCGGTACCGACGCTGCTCGCGGGGATCTGGGGCATGAACTTCCAGCACATGCCCGAGCTGGGCCAGGTGTGGGGGTATCCGGGCGCGCTGCTCCTGATGGTGGGCGCCGTGACGTTCCTGCACCGGCTGTTCAAGCGCAACGGCTGGCTCTGAGGGCGGTACGGTCCGGGGGCCGCCGAGGGTCGCTCAGAAGGCGGCCGCGGTCGCCGGACCGCCGAGCGCGTCGCGGCGCTCCGGCATGGTGAGGCTGACCATCCGCCGCCAGGCGCCCGCCCGCTCCATCGCGTACAGACCCTGGATCCCGGCCCTCAGCAGCGCCGCCTTGGGGCGGGACCAGCCGAGGATACGGCCCATGTGGTCCATCACGGACAGGCTCACGTCCCGGTAGATCTGGATCTCGGTCCGCGCGCTCTCCTGGAGCACCCGGTGGATGGTGCGGCCGTGGCCCAGCCGGGCGAGACGCAGCAACTCCTCGTGGCAGTACGCCAGATGGTTCACCTCGTCGGCGCTGATGATCCTGACGGCGTTGCCGACGACCGGGTGGTCGCCGAAGTGCCGCAGCAGCATGTCCATCTGGTCGGCGGCGCGTTGTTCGGTCACCCGGCTGTGCGAGAGGTAGACGACGATGTCCTGCTCGGTCAGCGGGGTGTTCCGGCGCAGCTTCTCGTGCGGAAGGCCGATGCCGCGCTGTTCCAGCAGCATCGTGTAGTCGGTGGCGGGCGGGACGTCGACCGGGTCCAGGCCGCGCCTCTTCAGGAGGGCGTGGAAGATCCGGCCGTGTTTGTCCTCGTCGGCGCCGTGCCGGGTGATCTTGGGTGCGAGATCCCGCATCCCTTCGGGCACCAACGCGGCGATACGGCCGTTCTCCCAGCCGCCCTGGGCCTCGCCGCTGGCAGCGATGGAGCAGAAGAGCCGGAAGGTTTCGTCGTTGTCGAGGATTTCCTCGAACAGGCCTCGGGCCGAGAGCATTCGGATGCCACCTCCATGCCGGTGTCCGCCGCAGACACCCGCACAAGGGAGTCAAATGCGACATGAGGGAACAGGCAACAGCTGACGGTCCCGACTCGGCCGATGGGAGGAACCGCGGGCGCACGTCCGTACGTATGCGGGCGGGCGTAACCGGGTGGGAGCGGGGGCGTTGTCCTTCGTGACGGCCGTGGCGGGGAAGACCCCCCGAGCCCCCACCACGGCCGCGGACTTCTGGGCCGCTCAGGTGACGAGACCGGCCAGTTCCAGGGCCTCGGTGCCCGCGCGCAGGGCCGCGAGCCGTTCGTTCAGAGTGAAGCCCGCCGGGGACAGCGTCAGCGTCGTGACACCGGCCGCCGCGTAGGACTTCATCCGGTCGGCGATCCGCTCCACGGAGCCCAGCAGCGTGGTCGAGTCGATCAGCTGGTGCGGTACGGCCGCCCCGGCCCCCTCCTTGTCGCCGGCCAGGTACTTGTCCTGGATCTCCGCCGCCGCGCGCTCGTACCCCATGCGCTGGGCCAGCTGGTTGTAGAAGTTCTGCTTGCGGCTGCCCATTCCGCCCACGTAGAGGGCGGTGTACGGGCGGAACATGTCCGCCAGCGCGTCGATGTCGTCGCCCAGCGCGATCGGCAGTGTGGGGCAGACGTCGAATCCGTCCATGGTCAGCCCGGCCTTCTCCCTGCCCGCGCGCAGGTGCTTGAGGGCGGTCTCCTCAAGATGTTCGGCCGAGGGGAAGATCAGCAGGGCGCCGTCGGCGATCTCACCGGTCTGTTCCAGGTTCTTGGGGCCGATCGCGGCGATGTAGAGGGGGATGTGCTCGCGCTGGGGGTGGACGGTGAGCTTGAGCGGCTTTCCGGGGCCGCCGGGCAGCGGCAGGGTCCAGTGCTCGCCTTCGTAGGAAAGCCGCTCGCGGGACATCGCGCGGCGGACGATCTCGACGTACTCGCGGGTGCGGGCCAGCGGCTTGTCGAACTTGACGCCGTACCAGCCCTCCGAGACCTGCGGTCCGGAGACTCCGAGGCCGAGTCGGAACCGGCCGCCGGAGAGGGAGTCCAGGGTGGCGGCCGTCATCGCGGTCATGGCGGGCTGACGGGCCGGGATCTGGAGGATCGCCGAGCCGATGTCGATGCTCTCCGTCTGGGCGGCGACCCAGCTCAGCACGGTGGGAACGTCGGACCCGTACGCCTCGGCGGCCCAGCAGACGTCGTAGCCGAGCCGGTCGGCCTCCTGGGCGACGGCGAGGTTGTCGCTGTCCATGCCGGCGCCCCAGTAGCCGAGATTGATGCCGAGCCGCATAACCACTCCCTTACTGATCAGTAACGTCCCTGTGCCGGGACTCTAGCGCGTGGTGCGGGCATCCGTCAGGGGCGGCATCGGGGGTCCGCCGGGGGCGGGTTGTCCACAGGCTCGACTGGAGTGCGGCCCCGGACAGTAATCTCAGCGGTCATGGAGCAGAGGCATCTCGGCCGTACCGGCCTGCGAGTGTCCCGGATCGGACTCGGCACGCTGACCTGGGGGCGGGACACCGACGAGCACGACGCCGCCGACCAGTTGAAGGCTTTCTGGGCGGCGGGCGGCACTCTTGTCGACACCGCCGACGTGTACGGGGGCGGGGAGGCGGAGTATCTGCTCGGGCAGCTCGTGGACAGACTTGTGCCGCGCCGGGATCTGGTGATCGCCACCAAGGCGGGCAGCGTGCCGGATCCGTACCGACGCTTCGACGGCTCGCGCGGTCATCTGCTCTCCGCCCTGGACGCCTCGCTGGAGCGGCTGGGCACGGACCATGTGGACCTCTGGCAGATCCACGCGTTCGACACCGGGACGCCGTTGGAGGAGACGCTTCAGGCGCTCGACATAGCCGTGAGCAGTGGCCGGGCCCGATACGCGGGGGTGTCGAACTTCTCGGGCTGGCAGCTCGCCAAGGCGGCGACCTGGCAGCTGGCCTCGCCCGGCGTACGGACCCGGCTGGCCAGCACGCAGATGGAGTACTCCCTGCTCCAACGGGGCGTGGAGCGTGAGGTGTTGCCGGCCGCCATCGATCTGGGGGTCGGGCTGCTGCCCTCGTCGCCGCTCGGCCGGGGGGTGCTGACGGGCAAGTACCGGCACTCCACGCCCGCCGACTCCCGTGGTGCGTCGGAACAGTTGGCGCCGTTCGTGGAGCCGTATCTCGACGAGCCCGCGAGCCGTGTCGTCGACGCGGTGGTGACGGCGGCGGACGGGCTGGCGACGACGGCGCTGGAGGTGGCGCTGGCGTGGGTGAGGGACCGGCCGGGCGTGGTCGCCCCGATCGTCGGGGCGCGCAACGCGCAGCAGCTCACGGCCGCGTTGTCAGTGGAGAGCCTTAGGCTTCCCGACGAGATCTGCCAGGCGCTCGACGATGTGTCGGCGCCCGTGCACCGCTATCCCGATCAGGACTGGAGCACGCTGTGACTGTGCCTACCCGGGGGACGACCCCCGGATCCCCCGCCGAGGACCGCGACACCGCAGTCGCGGAGGAGGCCGAGTCGCCTTCCGCGACGGACGGGGACGGTGCAGCGGTGAACGGCTCTGCGGACGACGCGGGGCCCGCCGGGGGTGAGGCCGCGTCCAGCAGGGACGGGAACGCGCTCGGGGACGGCGAAGCCGCGGACGTCTCATCGGACGGGGCCGCACCCGCCGAGGGCAAGGAAGCGGCTCAACCGTCCGAAGCCGAGGCCGAGATCGCCGCGCAGCGTGAGCTGCGGGAGCGGATCGCGCGGCGGAAGGCCGAGAAGGAGGGGCCCATCCCGGCGGGCGCCAAGCTGAGCGGGCAGGCGGCGGATCTGCTCGCCACCGTACGGGCCATGGAGAGCGGTCAGGCGGCCCCGGCCCGTGCGGCGGCACCCGCTGCCGCTCCCCCCGCGCCCGTGCCGGTCCAGAACCGGCCCCAGGCTCCCGAGGCCACGCGCGGCGCCCCCGCGGCGCCCGCGACCGCGCCGGAGGCCGTGGCGGCCGTCGGGGCGGTGCTCGCCGAGGGCGGCGCCCCGAGGGCGCTGGCCCCGCAGGTCACGGCCACGCTCGGGGAGCAGGCCGGTGACGCCCTGCGCGGGGATCCGTGGCTGCTGCTGTCCGTCCCCGGTGTCCGGCCCGAGCAGGCCGACGGTTTCGCCCGCGCGCTGCTCGGTGACGGCTGCGGTCCCGGTGACGAGCGGCGGGCCGCAGCCCTCGTCGGCTGGCTGCTGGAGGGCGCAGCCGCGCGGGGCCACACGGCGCTCACGTTCCCGGCAGTGCGGGCCGCTCTGTCGGAGCGGTCCGTGCCCGATCCGGACGAGGCGCTGCGGCAGGTCATCGCGGAGGGCGCCGTGCTGGTCTTCCAGGACGGCGTCGAGGAGGCCGACGGGGACACCGAGAACGAGGCAGGCGAGGCGGACGGGGCGGGTGCCGCCGACGGTCCGGCCGTGCCCGTCCTGCTCGGTCTCGACCGGTACGCCCTCGCCGAGGAGAGCCTGGCCGACGGTCTGGCGCGGCTGGTGAAGACCGCGCAGCAGGCGTCGTGGGACGAGGCGGCGGCGCAGGCTCCGTCGCCCTCGGCGGGTGAGCTGATCCGCGCGGTCGCCGGACACGGTCTGGTGGTCCACACCGGAGGCGAGGCCGCGCGCGCCGAGCCGGTCGCACTCGCCGAGGCCGTGCGCACGCTCGGCCTGCGGCCGGTCGTAGCCGCGCACAGCGAGAACGGCAAGCGGCGGCTGGGGGCGGGCGCCGTGACCGTCGCGGGGCTGCTGTCCGGCGCGGAAGGGCCGGGGCGGGACGCGGACGGCGCGCTGGCCCTCGATCTCCTCGTCGTCCTGGACGCGCCCCAACTGGACGTGGAGACGGCGGCGGTGCTGGTGGAGTCGCTGCCCGACGGCGCGCGGCTGGTCCTCGGCGGTGACCCCGGAGTGCTGTGGTCGGCGGGCGCCGGCCGGGTCTTCGCGGATCTGCTGGCGGCCCGCGTGTGCCCGCAGATCGCCTCGCGCACGCCCGACCCCGGCCCCCTCGGCGAGCTGGTGTCGGGTATCGGTATCGGTGAGCTGAACCAGGTGGAGGCGCCCGGCAAGGAGGTCGTGATCGTGCCCGTGCGCGACGCGGGCGAGGCCGTGCACCGCACGGTGCAGCTCGTCGCCGACTCGGTGCCGCGCGCCTTCGGCGTGCCGTCCGGGCAGACCCAGGTGATCACGGTGGGGCACGGCGGCGCGGCGGGGACCCGCGCCCTGAACGCGGCGCTGAAGGAGCGGCTGAATCCCGGCCCCGGCCGGTTCGGCGGTTTCGACCCGGACGACCGGGTCGCGTATGTGCCCGCACCGGGCCGGACACTGACGGGCTCGGTGGTGTCGGCGGACGCGGAGGGGCTCCGGCTGGACTGCGACGGGGTGCCCGTCGTGGTGCCCAGGGAGCTGGTCGAGTCGGTCGTACGGCACGGCTGGGCGCTCACCGCGCACCAGGCGGCGGGCATGCGGTGGCCGGCCGCCGTCGTGGTCCTGCCCGGCGACGCGGCGCGGGGGTTGAACCGGCCCTGGGTCTACACGGCCTTCGGCCGGGGCGAGCGCCATCTGTCCGTGGTCCACGGCGTCGACCAGGCGCTCGCACAGGCGGTGGCGGGAGTCCCGGCCACCGAGCGGACGACACGGCTCCGTACGCTCCTTGAGGGCCTGCTGACGCCCTCGGTATGACCCGGACGGCCGACGGCCCGCCTGCGGATTTCGCGGGCGGGCCGTCGGCGGTGTCGTACGACGCGGTCAGGCGTCCTGTTCCTCCAGGTCACCGAGGTCTCTGTCGCGGACGCCGTCGAAATCGTCCTCGTCGAAGACCGAGCTGACGTCGAAGCGGCAGACGACCTGCTGCGGGTCGGCCTGTTCGAAGGGGGCGCTGAGCCATTCGCCGGGCTCGGGGAGGTCGTCGGAGGCGGACACCCAGAGTGTCGAGTCGCCCTCCTCCAGGCCGAACTCCTTGTGCCGGGACGCGATCTCGTCCGGTTCGTACTCGCCGAAGAGCACGCCGACGGCGGCGTGCACGCTGGCGCCGACGACCGCCACGGTCTCGGCGTCCCCGTCGACATCGGCGATGCGCTGTGCCTGAGCGAGCAGTCTCCGCGGCTCCGCCACCGCGTAGTCGCGGCGGATGAGCACGCTGAGCGCG
Organism: Streptomyces sp. NPDC050433; assembly: GCF_044458565.1. Taxonomy (NCBI): domain Bacteria; kingdom Bacillati; phylum Actinomycetota; class Actinomycetes; order Kitasatosporales; family Streptomycetaceae; genus Streptomyces; species Streptomyces sp. NPDC050433. The sequence continues at coordinate 24,999 of NZ_JBITIB010000009.1, forward strand.
TTCGGCTCCTCCGGGCCGGTGTAGGGCGGCAAGGAGTCGTCCGTACCAGGGATCTCGAAGGGAGTGACCTCGTCGTAGAGATCGTAGAGCCGCTCGTCGTAGGCCTCCGCCGCGGTGGCGAGGGCGTTGAACGCCTCGGAAACCGCCGGGTCGTCCTCACCCGTGCGGCGTTCGACCGCCGCGAGGTGACGGTCCAGCGCGACCTTGACCGCCTCGGCGGCGGCACGTACCTCGGCAGCCGTGGGCTGCGCAGCATCAGACATAGAGCAGACGCTATCCGTACCGGGCCTCTGCCCGCACAATAGATGCGATGCCGGAATACGAATTTGTCGACGTGTATGTGCCGCGCGGGGTGTCCCGCAGCGACGCGACCCGCCTGCTGACCGACCACGCCGAGTACGGGCACTGGGAAATGGACCGACTGAGCCTGCATCGGGACGGCAGCCGCAGAGTGCGGCTGCGCCGACGCATCATCCGTCAGGTACGCGCCACCTGGTGACGGCGACGGGGCGGGCCTCCCGCCGTTCGGTGGGCCCGCCCCGCGCCCGTACCGGGACGCACACCTGGCCGTACCGGCGCACGCCCCTATGCGGCGGCGCGGGTGCGGCGGTAGATCACGGTGCCCGCGAGGAGCAGCGCCGCAGCGGCCGGGATCACCGGTCCGAGCCCGTCGGCGCCGGTCGTGGCCAGCACGTCGGTGCCCTCGGAGGCCGGGGCGGGCGGTTTGCCGACCTGTGTGTCCGGGGTGTTCGGGCTGTCCGGGGACGGCGGTACGTTGCGGTCCGTCGGGGGCTCGGGGGTGCCCGGCTCCTCGGGCTTGTCCTTGGCGGGCGGCGCGGGGGTGTCCGCGTTCTCGCAGCCGTTTCCGAAGGAGGGGTTCAGCGCCCCGACGATGTCGACGCTGTTCCCGCAGACGTTCACGGGGACGTCGATCGGCACCTGGATGAGGTTGCCGGAGCCCACACCGGGTGAGTTGCCGCTGCCGCCCCCGGCGTGCGAGCCGCCCTGGCCTTCGCTCTGGTCGTTGCCGCTGTGCGAGCCGCCGTGCGAGCCGCCGCCCTGGGAGCCGGTGCCGTGCGGGCCGCGACCGCCGTCGGACGTGTTCGCGCAGCCGTTGCCCATGGCGGGGTTCAGCACGCCGACCACGTTGACGGTGTTGCCGCAGACGTTGACCGGGACGTGCACCGGGACCTGGACGTTGTTCCCGGACAGCACGCCCGGGGAGTTCGCCGCTGTTCCTCCGGCACCCGAGTCCGCCTGGGCGTGGCCGGCGCCGATGGCGAGTACGCCGCCGGCCGCCGCCACGGTGATCAGGCCTTTGCGCATGACCTGTCTCATAGCTTGTTCCTGTCTTTCGGATACCCCCGGCACGACGCCTGGGGATGGAAGCCCGGCGGCCCCGGAGTGCATGGCGCGCACTCCGGGGCCGCCGGGCCCAGACCCTTACGGGTTGAGGTGCAACGTCACGCGTTGACGCAGGTGTTGCCGAAGGCGGGGTTCAGCAGCCCGATCACGGAGACCGTGTTGCCGCACACATTCACCGGAATGTGGATGGGCGCCTGGACGACATTGCCCGAGAGCACGCCGGGGGACCCCACGGCGGCACCCTGGGCACCGGAGTCAGCGACGGCCATGCCCGCACTCGCGAGCACGAGACCGCCGGTGGCAGCCACAGCGGCGACGACCTTCTTGATCATTTATTCCTCCTCGTTGGCAAATGCGGTCCCAACCCCGGACCGCACATCTGTAACGAGGAGGAAGTAATGAGGCTACGAGCGTATGGTCGCTTTCACTCTTTTCAGTCAAGTACGCACGCGCTGGCGAATATCGGCTCAGCTGGCATCGATGAAGCGGTCCAACACCCGTACACCGAACCGCAGTCCGTCCAGCGGCACCCGCTCGTCCACGCCGTGGAACATGCCGGCGAAGTCCAGCTCCGGCGGGAGCTTGAGCGGGGCGAAGCCGAAGCCGCGGATGCCGAGGTCGTCGAAGGACTTGGCGTCCGTACCGCCGGAGAGCATGTACGGCACGGCCCGCGCGATCGGGTCCTCCGCGACCAGCGCGGTCTGCATGGCGTCCACGAGCCTGCCGTCGAAGCTGGTCTCCAGGGCCTTGTCGCCGTGCACGTCCTCGCGCTTCACACGTGGGCCGATGATCCGGTCGATGTCGGCCAGGAACTCCTCCTCGTAGCCCGGCAGGAAGCGGCCGTCGACGTGGGCGGTCGCCTGGCCGGGGATCACGTTCACCTTGTAGCCCGCGCCGAGCATGGTGGGGGCGGCGGAGTTGCGCAGGGTGGCGCCGATCATCTTCGCGATGCCGCCGAGCGTGGCGAGCGTGCCCTCCATGTCCTCCGGGTCGAGCGGGACACCGAGCGCGTCGGACAGCTCGTCCAGGAAGGAGCGCACGGTCTTGGTCATCCGCACCGGCCATTCATGCCGGCCCAACCGGGCCACCGCCTCGCAGAGTTCGGTGATGGCGTTGTCCTTGTTGGTCATCGAGCCGTGCCCGGCGGTGCCGTCCACGGTCAGCCGCATCCAGTGCATGCCCTTCTGCGCCGTCTCGACGAGATACAGCCGCAGGTTCTCGTTGACGGTGAAGGAGAAGCCGCCGACCTCGCTGATCGCCTCGGTGACGCCCTCGAAGAGGTCGGGGTGGTTGTCGACGAGGTAGCGCGCCCCGTACGTACCGCCGGCCTCCTCGTCGGCCAGGAAGGCGAGGACGATGTCGCGCGGGGGTTTGCGCCCGCTGCGGAGCCTGTCCCGCACCACGGCGAGGGTCATGGCGTCCATGTCCTTCATGTCGACCGCGCCGCGCCCCCACAGGCAGCCGTCGGCGATCTCGCCGGCGAACGGGTCGTGGGTCCAGTCGGCGGCGTTGGCGGGCACGACGTCGGTGTGGCCGTGGATGAGCAGCGCGGGACGCGAGGGGTCCTCGCCGGCGATCCTGGCGACGGTGGAGGCGCGGCCCTTGTGGGACTCGAAGATCCGCGGTTCGAGTCCCACCTCGGCCAGTTTCTCCGCCACGTACTCGGCGGCCGGCCGTTCGCCGGGGCCCGAGTGGTCCCCGTAGTTGCTGGTGTCGATCCGGATCAGGTCGCGGCAGAGGTCCACGACCTCGTCCTCGCCCGAGACCGTCCCGCCCGTGTTCGACTCGCTCACTCTGCTCACTCCCGCTGTCGGTGCCGGTGGTCGCCCCATCCTCCCATCGGGGCGGGATCGGGCAGTGCCCGATGTTTGCTATGGTTTTCCACGTCGGAGCGGCCCTGGGTCGTCCGGCGGACACCTTGTCCGGGTGGCGGAATGGCAGACGCGCTAGCTTGAGGTGCTAGTGCCCTTTATCGGGCGTGGGGGTTCAAGTCCCCCCTCGGACACCACAGTTGAGCGATGCCGGTCGGGAACATTTCCCGACCGGCATTTTGCGTATACGCCGGTAGTTCGTGGAGAACTTATGGAGATTGCCGAGAACGCGTGATCGGGGCACTCGCTTCAATTTTCGACGGACCCGATCGAATCCCCTAGCCAATCCCCCTATTTTTACCGTTCGATTACCAGGCACAAATCGGCCGGAGGAATCATTCCGGATTTCCGGAATGCTACTCTCCGAATTCCTGGGACGCCTCCCACCTGCGCCTTGATCGACAAGCCCCTAATGTGGTCCGACGCTTTTCCGCCAGTACGGGGAGGGCACCCCTCATCCTGTCGAACTCCTCAGCAGTTCATGGTCATTCCGGCGGCTCCGGTGCTACGGTCCAGCAACCTTCAGATAATTGACCGAACCCCCCGCACCGGAGGAATTGAATGGCCTGGGAAAGTACCCTGGACGAAGAGTTCAGGAATATGCTGCGCAGTCCGGTCACGGGCGGGCCGCTGGAATGGGCGGAGCCGTTCATTCTCACGGACGGCGACTCTCTCTGGCCGTGCGTCGACGGAATTCCCTATCTACGGGTCGGCCACGACGAATTGCGGGCCGAGGTGACGGCCGCCGTCCGGGACGGGGATGTGCCGCACGCGTTGATGCTGCTGCTCGCCGACCGCAAGGACGCCTCGGTCCCGGCCGCCGACCCGGCGGCCCTGCGCGAGACCGTGTTCTCGGTGGCCGAGGGCTCCGCGACCGCGGCGAGCGTGATGGCGGGGCTCGGATACGGGGGCCTGGGCACGTACTTCCTGCACCGCTGGTGCCAGCCGACGCATCTGAGCGGGCTGGCGCTGCTGGAGGGGTACGCCCCCCGGTACGGGACGCTGTTCGAAGTCGGCTGCGGCGCGGGGCACTTCCTGCGGCCCTGGCTCAAGCGGTCGGGTGCGGCGATCGGTTCGGATCTGGTCTTCTCGCATCTGTGGCTGGCCCGGCTGTTCGCCGCGCCACGGGCCCGGCTGGTCTGCTTCGACGCGGCGGGGCCGTTCCCGCTGGCGGACGACGTGGTCGACGTGAGCTTCGCCCACGACAGCTTCCACTACTTCCCCGACAAGCCCCACGCCGTCGCGGAGTTGAGGCGGGTCGCCAGGAACGACCGGGTCCTGGTCGGCCACGCGCACAACGCGGACGTCGCCAACTACTCCCCCGGAGCCCCGCTGACGGTGGACGGGTACGTGAAGACGGTCGCGCCCCGGCTGTGCTTCAGCGACACCGAGTTGACCAAGTCGGCGCTGTACGGCATCGGGGCCGACCCCGCCGAACCGGAGAAGCTGTACGAGGCCGCCGCCCTGGCCTTCGTCCACGGAGCGCCCTTGCCCGCCGAGCCGACGGGCTGGCTCACCGGGCCGCGCGCCGGTGACGTACTGCGGGTCAATCCGCTGGCCACCCCCGACGGGCCGCGCTGGCCGAGCGAGGTGTTCGAGCGCGAATTCGTCGAGGACTGGCTCTACTTACGCGATCTCGCCTATCCGGCGCCGGAGACGGTGGCCGCGGCACTCGCCGGTGCGGGCGACCGCGATCCGGTCGTGGAGCGCCTGGCCATGCGGCGCGCACTGCTCGATCTGCCGGACCGCTGGCTCTGACGACGGGCCCGGCACTGACGGGCCGTCAGACGCCGGCGCCCACCGCCTGTCGGCGGCCCGCCGCCGCGGCCTCCAGGTCGGGGACGATGTCCGCGAGCGTCGGGGTGGCCAGCATCTCGCGCTGCACCTCGACGGCGTTCTGCCGGAACGACGGCTCTTCGAGCAGGCGCACCACATACGCCCGTACGCGTTCGGCCGTCGCGTCCTCCAGGTCGAGGAACAGCCCGTATCCGCGCTTCTCCTGGGCGACGGCGGAGGCCCGTTCGCTCCAGATGGTGCCCGGCACGAGGAGTTGGGGGACACCGTTGACGACGGCGTTGCCGATCGTCGCACCGCCGCCCTGGTGCACGATCGCCGAACAGCTCGCCAGCACCTCGTTCATCGGTACGAACGCCTCGGCCCTGACATTGCCGGGAATGCGCGCCACGGACGAGAGCTGCGTCTTGTCGAAGGTGGCGATCACCTCGATGTCGAGGTCGCCGAGTCCTTCCAGGAGGTCGGTCACCGACGCCTGTTCCACACCGTGCACCTGACGGTTCGACACCCCGAGCGTAAGCAGTACGCGCGGCTTCTCGGGCTGCTGGAAAACCCAGTCCGGGACGGCCAGTGGTTTGTTGACCGGCACGAAACGGACGGGAATGTAGTTCACGTCGAGCGGGAATCGCACACACGCCGGAGACGGGTCGATGCTCGCCATTCCGAAGCGCAGATCCTCGTCGAACTCACAGCCGTGCCGGCCCAGCCATTCGGACATCCAGTCGGCCAGCGGGTCCGGCCAGGAGACATCCGGGCGGCGTGCCTTGAGTTTCTCGTACTCGAAGTGCACACGGGCGTTCTGGTCCTGGGCGTAGAGCATCCGCATATGGGCGGCGCCGACGACTTTGGCGATCATCGGGGCCGCGTACATCAGCGGATCCCAGACGATCAGGTCCGGCTTCCACTGCTTGGCGAATCGCAGTGTCTCGCTGAGCAGCCGGTCCCGGTTGAGGTACTGGATCATCGCGGTCGTCGTCTCGTACGCCTCGCTGACGAACGCGTCGGTCAGTTTCTCGGGGCGTGCCTCGGAGAGCGGGAAATAGTTCTCCTCCGTGCCGTTGCCGGGGTCCGTGTAATGCCGGTGCTTGGCGATGTCGAAATCGCCACCGGTCCACATGGCGTCGAGCCCGGTCTGCAGGAACGGGTCGACCTCGGAGGGATTGCGCTGGCCGACATAGCGCACCTCGTGGCCGGCGGCGCGCAGCGCCCAGCCGACCGGCGCCAGGCTGTAGATGTGGGTGCGGGTCGGAAAGGACATCAGCATGACGCGCACGGAGTTCTCCAATGACGGTGGCGGCGACGTTGGTTTTATACCTCGCGCGGCGTCCGCGAAGAGAGGGCCGCCGGGCAAGTTAGGGGTCGGCCGCCGGGCGGTGCGACCCCTTAGGGGCTGGTGCGCGGGATCGCGGGGCGGCTAGACAGGAAGGCGAACGAACAGACCAGAAGTGCGGCGTTCGGCGTGAGGCGCTCGGAAGTGAGGTGGTGGGAATGGCGGTCGCGGCACCCCGCGCCAGGGCCAAGGGGTGGCTGCCCTTCCGCGAGTACCGCACCTGGTACCGCGTGACGGGTGCGACCGACGTTCGGCGGCCGACCGTCGTCACCGTCCACGGCGGGCCCGGCAGCACGCACGACTATCTGCTCCGTACGGCCGCGCTGAGCGAGGACGGCTGGCCGGTCGTGCACTACGACCAGCTCGGCAACGGCGCCTCCACCCATCTGCCGGACGCGGGGGCGGACTTCTGGACCGTCGAGCTGTTCCTGGACGAACTCGACAACCTGCTGCGAGGGTTGGGGGTAGCCGACAACTACGTCCTGCTGGGGCAGTCGTGGGGCGGGATGCTCGCCGCGCGGCACGCCGCCGACCGGCCGGCCGGGCTCCGCGGCCTGATCATCGCCAACTCCCCCGCCTCGTACCCGCTCTGGCGCCAGGAGATGGAGGTGCTGCGGGCCGCGCTGCCTCCCGAGGTGGAGAAGACGCTGCGCGAGCACGAGGCGGCGGGCACGACGAGTTCCGCCGAATACACCGATGCCGTCCAGGTGTTCAACGACCGGCACGTGTGCCGGGTCAGGCCGTGGCCCAAGGAGTATCTGGCGACCACCATGGAGACGGCGAACGATCCGACCGTCTACCACACCATGAACGGGCCGAGTGAGTTCCATGTCATCGGGACACTCAAGGACTGGTCCCTGGAGGACCGGCTGCCGGACATCGCCGTCCCCACGCTGGTGATCTCCGGTGCGCACGACGAGGCCACTCCGGTGACGGTACGGCCGTTCAACGACCTTGTTCCAAACGTGCGCTGGGAAATCTTCGACGACTCCAGCCATATGCCGCACTTCGAGGAACCGGGGCGTTTCAGGGCGACGCTGGTGGAATTTCTGAAGGGGCTCGAATCCTGAGCCGTACGAACCGCGAGACCTGCGACGACACCCTCTAGGGGTTGTGCTGCGAAGTTTCCTGTTTAGGCTCGGAGTACGAGCCGTGTCCTCCGGCCGAATTTCATTCCGGAGCCGCAGCGGGACACGACGCCGGACCAGAGGATGGGTTGCATGTCCTTGCCATTGTTGAACTCCGCCGACACGCCCAGATTTCGCGCGCTCGGTCCGCATCACATCGATGAAGTCGCCGCGCGTTACGGAATGTCGAAGGACGCCCTCGAAGCGGTCCGGGCGGTTTCTCAAGTGCTTCCCTTCCGGGTCAACGAGTATGTCCTGTCCGAGTTGATCGACTGGCATCGAATTCCCGACGACCCCATATTCCAGCTGGTGTTCCCGCAGCACGGAATGCTCGCGGAGGAGGACGAGAAGCTGTTGGTCGGACTTCTCCGGCGCGGCGGCTCCAAGCGGGAACTGCGGGCAGAGGTCGGCCGGATCAGGTCCGGGCTCAACCCGCACCCGTCGGGTCAGATGGAGCTGAACGTGCCGAGCCTGTCCGACAGCGAGCTGTCCGGCGTGCAGCACAAGTACCGCGAGACGGTGCTGTATTTCCCGCAGCAGGGCCAGACCTGCCACTCGTACTGCACGTACTGCTTCCGCTGGGCGCAGTTCATCGGCGACGCGGATCTGCGGTTCGCCGCGCCCGATCCCGCGCTGCTGGTGGAGTATCTGACCCGGCATCCGGCGGTGTCGGACGTGCTCATCACCGGCGGCGACCCGATGGTGATGTCCACCGAGCGGCTGCGCGGCCATCTGGAGCCGCTGCTGACGGTCGACACGGTGCGCACCATCCGGATCGGTACGAAGTCGGTGGCGTACTGGCCGCAGCGCTTCACCAGCGATCCGGACGCGGACGACGCGCTGCGGCTGTTCGAGGAGGTGGTGGCGTCCGGCCGCAATCTCGCGGTGATGGCCCACTTCAGCCACCCGCGCGAGGTGGAGACGGCACTCGCGCGCCGTTCGCTCGCGCGGATCAGGGCCACGGGCGCGCTGGTCTACTGCCAGGCGCCGCTGATCGCGCACGTCAACGACGACGCGCGGACGTGGGCGGACCTGTGGCGGGGTGAACTCGCCTCGGGCGCCGTGCCGTACTACATGTTCGTGGAGCGGGACACGGGGCCGCGCCAGTACTTCGAGGTGCCGCTGGTCAAGGCGCACGAGATCTTCCAGGCGGCGTACCGGAAGCTGCCCGGCCTGGCCCGTACCGTACGCGGGCCCGTCATGTCCGCGACGCCGGGCAAGGTCGTCGTGGACGGCGTCGAGGAGACCCCGGAGAGGAAGTTCTTCCAGCTCCGCATGGTCCAGGCGCGTAATCCGGAGCTGGTCGGCAGACCGTTCCGCGCGCACTACTCCCCCACGGCGGCGTGGGTGGACCAGTTGGTGCTCGACTCCTCGGCGCCGGAGGACATCGCGGAGGCGTTCGGCGGCGCGATGGGCCCGGCGATGTCGGGTGCGGGTGCGGGTGCGGGCGCCGGTTCCGGGTCCGCCGCGGGCGCGGGCGCGGGAGTGAGCGGCTGATGTCCGGTTGGGAGTCGACCTCGGAGGAACGGAACGTGGACACGGGAGAACAGCGCACGCGGCGGCGGAACGTCCGCGAGCGGGAGACATCGGCACGGGGCATCTCCCCGAATCTGGCCCTCGACCAGCTCGTGGCGCGGCGTCAGGCCGCCGGCGAGTCGATCGTGCACCTCGGCTTCGGTGAGTCGCGGCTGCCCGTCTTCCCGCCGCTGGCCGACCGGCTCGCGGCCGGCGCCGACCGCAACGCGTACGGCCCGGTGGCCGGCGACCACGGCGTCCGCGCCGCGGTGGCGGGCTACTTCGCCCGCCGCCGGCTGCCGACCGAGGCCGCGCAGGTGCTCCTCGCGCCCGGCAGCAAACCGTTGCTGCTCGCGCTGCAACTGGTCCACCCCGGCGATGTCCTGCTGCCGAGTCCGTGCTGGGTGACGTACGGCCCGCAGGCGAAGCTCGCCGGCAAGCACGCGTTCGGGGTGCCCATCCCCGAGGAGTGCGGCGGGGTGCCCGACCCGGCGGCGCTGCGCGACACGATCCGGGTGGCGCGCGGTCTCGGCCACGACCCGCGCATCGTGGTGCTGACGTCGCCGGACAACCCGACCGGCACATACGCCCCGGCGCATCTCGTAAGGGAGATCTGCGCCGTCGCCGAGGAGGAGGATCTGCTCCTGGTGTCGGACGAGATCTACCGCGACATCCTGCACGACCCCGACGCGGAGTTCCTGAGCCCGGCCGAGGTCGTGCCCGACCGCACGATCGTGGTCACCGGGCTCAGCAAGAGTCTGGCGCTGGGCGGTTGGCGGATCGGCGCCGCCCGGTTCCCCACCACACCCGCCGGTGAGCGGATGCGCGACGACGTCGCGTCGGTCGCCAGCGAGGTGTGGTCCACCCTGGCGGGCCCGATGCAGTCGGTGGCCGAGTACGCGTTCTCCGAGCCGCCGGAGATCCGGGACCGGCTGCGGGACGACGCGCGGCTGCACGGCACGGTCGCGAAGGCCGTGTACGACATCGTGATCGCGGCGGGCGCGCTGTGCCGGCCGCCGACCGGCGGGTTCTACGTCTACCCGGACTTCGAGCCGCTGCGCGGGGAACTGGCCGGCCAGGGCGTCACGGACGGCGACTCCCTGCAGAGCCGGCTCATCGACCATCTCGGGATCGCCGTCCTGGCGGGCGTCCATTTCGGCGACGACCCGAAGGCGCTGCGGTTCCGCGCCGCGACCAGCATGCTCTACGGCCGTACCCGCGACGAACAGCGCGCGGCGCAGCGGGCGATGGATCCGCTGAGCCTTCCCCATGTCGCCGACGCGCTCGCCGGTATCGAGCAGGGACTCACGAAGCTGACGGGCTGACCGCCGGGTGCCTGACGGCTGCCGGCCGACGGACAGAAGGAGTAAGTGGATGGCAACCGACTCCCCTCGGGGCAGCGCGATCGTCTTTCCCGGAATGGGACCGCAGGACTTCCCGACGGTGGGCAAATTCCTGCTGATCAACCCGGTCGCCCGCGAGATGGTGGCCGAGGCGTCCGACACACTCGGCTACCCCCTGTTCGAGCGCTACCGGGACAGCGACGGCGACTACTCCGAGGAGGCGCAGGTCACCTTCCTGGTGACCTGCCTGGCGCTCGCCCGGTGGGCCGAGGACACCCTGGGCGTGAGCCCGCGGTACTGCGTGGGGCCCAGCTTCGGCGGCAAGGCGGCGGCGGTGCACTCCGGCGCGCTGGGCTTCGCCGACGCGGTGCGGCTGACGTCGGACCTGGTGCGACACGAGACTGCGTACTTCACCGAGGACCATCCCGGCATCGTCACGCACTCCTTCGCCCGCACCCCGCAGGTGCTCCTGAAGGAGATCCAGGCGGAGTTGGACGGCGAGCGGGAGTGGCACGAGATCTCCTGCCACATCGACCACGACTTCTACATGGTGTCGCTGCGTGCCGAGCGGCTGGAGTGGTTCCAGCAGCGGATACGCGCGGTCGGCGGGCTGCCGCTGTACACGATGGATCCCCCGGTGCACTCCAGCACGTTCGGGCCGCTGCGGGAGCGGGTGGAGTCCGAGCTGTTCCCCGCGCTGCGGTTCACCGATCCCACCACCCCGGTGGTCGCGGACCAGGACGGATCGGTGCGTACGACGGCGGACGGCGTGCGCGCGATGCTGCTGGACGGCTTCGTACGGCCCGTGCGCTGGCCGGACGTGGTGGACGCGCTGATCGGTCTGGGGGTGCGGGACATGTGCGTGTCGGGGCCGGACAGCCTCTTCGGGCGGGTGTCGTGCACGACGCGCAACTTCGAGGTGACGACGGTCGATCCGAGGTCCGTGCTGCGGCCGAGGCGGCGTGCGGTCGTGCCGTAGACGAGCGGTTCACGAGCGCTGCTGCGAGCGCCGGACGGGTGTGACCCGTCCGGCGCTCGAACGTGTACCGGTACCGGTGGCCTAGGACAGGGAGTTCAGCAGGGCGTTGCGGTCGACCTTGCCGTTCGGTGTCACCGGCAGTTCGTCCACGGTGTGGATCTCCTGCGGGGCCATGTAGTCCGGCAGGTACTCCATGCAGAAAGCGCCCAGCTCCATCTCGTCGATGGTCTTCTCGCCCGGCGCCAGGACCACGAAGACCACGAGCACCGGGTCGGCGTCCTTCTTCGGGAGCAGGACGGCACTGGCCGAGTCGACGCCGGTGAACTCCGCCACCCGGCGCTCCACCTCGGCCAGTTCGACGCGGTTGCCGCGGATCTTGACCTGGGAGTCGGCGCGGCCGTCGAAGTACAGCTCGCCGCCCTCGCCGCGGTGGGCGAGGTCTCCCGTACGGAAGACGGTCTGGCCGGTCTCCGGGGTCACCGGGTCGGGCACGAGGGCCCTGGCGGTGGCCTCGGGGTCGTTCCAGTAGGCGGTGAACAGCGCCGAGCTGCGCAGATAGATGTGGCCGGTGACGCCAGGCTCGTCGATGGGCCGGTGGTCGTCGTCGAGCAGCATCATCTCGGCGCCGGGGTGCGCGAATCCGATGGAGAGCTGTTTCTGCTCCTCGGGGACCGGGCGGGGCGCGTCGGTGAAAGAGGAGGCGACGGACTCGGTGCTGCCGAAGCAGTTCACGATCCTGGCGGCGGGCAGCAACTCCTGGAGCCGGCGCAGTTCGTGCAGCGGGAACGGCTCCCCGGAGAAGAGCACGCCGCGGATCTGGTCGCCCAACTCGCCCAGCTGGTCCGGTTCGTGGCGCAGTGCGGAGCGCCAGATCGAGGGGGCGCCGTTGACCTGGGTGGCCTCCGTGTCGGCGAGGAACCGCAGGAAACGGCGCGGCCAGCGCAGCAGTGCGCGCGGCACCGGGACGACCGTGGCGCCGCTGCCGAGCGCGAGGCCGATGTCGAGCAGTGAGAAGTCGAACTGGAGCGGGGCCGTGGTGGCGACCCGGCTCTCCGGCGCCACGATGCCGTGCTGGAGCATTCCCCGGTAGAAGGCGAGGATGCCGCGGTGGCTCATCACCACGCCCTTGGCCGTCCCGGTGGTGCCGGACGTGAAGACCATGTACGCGGGGTCGGCGGAGACGATCTCGCGGCGGTGTGCGCGCCGGGGCGCGGGAGCGCGTTCGATCGTCACGCCCGTGGGTCCGAACCGGCCGGTGCCGACGTGTCCGGGGATCCCGTCCCTGCGGCCGTCCGTGGTCTGGAGGTAGAGCGCGGGCCGGACGCTGTCGATGATGGACAGCAGCCGCTGCGCCGGGGTCTCGGGGCTGACCGGGACGAACGGCAGCCCCAGCGACGAGCAGGCAAGGAACGTGGCGATGGCGGAGGCGGAGGTGTCGGACTCCAGGATGACGCGGTCGCCCATGTCGAGGCCCAGGTCGCCGAGCGTGGTGACGCACTCCTCGACACGGCGCTCCAGCTGCCGGTAGGAAATGGTGCCGACCTCGTTGCCGGCGAATTCGACGACCGCCGGCTTGTCCGGAGTCAGCCGGGCGCCGACGAGCAGAAACTCGTGAAGCCTCTCTATCGAGTTCTGTGCGTGCGTGAATACTTGCCGACTCATGTCCGCCTCACAGGATGACCGCAGAAAACCGCTGAACTGGATGCGATGGGATGCCGCTGGATGTCATGGGCAACGCGGAAAGCGTAGCCCTGGCCGTACCCCTACCCGACCCCTAATTCCCGGTGGGCGGACCGAAGATCAGGTACGTACGGCGGCGAGCGTCCGCCACAGTTTGGCCGGTGATTCGAAGGTCTCCATGGTGAGGGCGTCGTCCTTGAGCCGTACCCCGTACAGGCTTTCCACCGAGGAAAGCAGCTCGACCATGCCCATCGAATCGAGTCCGACGTCGCGCAGCGAGGTGTTCTCCTCCAACGGCTCGTCGGCGGGGAGATACGGCAGATGGCGGCGGAGCAGTTCTTCGAAACGGTCGTCCCACATGGTCACTGTCACTCCGTAATCAGAGGATGGGGATTAAGGGTTGCCACGGCGGTACTCACGCCCGATGGTCGGGGATTGAGTTTACTTGTCGTACCGGCATTCATCGACGGACGGCACCCCCTATTCACAGCGGAGTTCGAGCATGGACACATCGGCCGGGCACGGGCTGCACTCACGATTTCTCCGCGGGCTGTCGACGTCTCCCGACGGTGTCGCCGTGCGGATCGGCGCCGAGACCCTCACCTACCGGCAGTTGCACCGGCTGGCGCTGGAGTGGGGCGGGGCGCTGGCGCGTACGGGGGCGCGGGCCGTCGGCGTACTGGCGGGGAAGGGCGCCACCGTGTATCCGGGCATCCTGGCCGCGCTCTACGCGGGGGCGGCCGTCGTGCCGCTGCGCCCGGACTTCCCGGCGGCCCGTACCCGGCAGATCGTGGAGGCGTCCGGCGCCACGGCGGTGATCGCGGACCGTGCGAGCCTCCCGGTGCTGACCGAAGTACTGGGCGACCGCGCCGACTTCGGGGTCCTGGTGCCGGACGCGCTGGACGACGACGCGGTGCCGGGGCGCCGGGTGGCGCCGGAGGCCGGGCACGCTCTTGACACGCCGGCCGAGGTGAAGCCCGGCGACACGGCGTATCTGCTGTTCACGTCGGGGTCGACGGGGCTGCCGAAGGGGGTGATCCTCACCCACGGGGGCGCCGACCACTACTTCCAACTGATCGACGAGCGGTACGACTTCGGCCCGGCGGACGTGTTCTCGCAGGCGTTCGACCTGAACTTCGACTGCGGGGCGTTCGACATCTTCGCCGCGTGGGGCGCGGGCGCGACGTCCGTCGCCGTACCCGCGCACGCCTACCGTGACCTGCCCGCCTTCATCACCGAGCAGGGCCTGACGGTGTGGTTCTCCACGCCGAGCGTCATCGATCTCGTACGCCGGACGGCCGGGCTCGACACGGGCCGGATGCCGGGGCTGCGCTGGAGCCTGTTCGCCGGGGAGGCGCTGAAGACCAGGGACGCCGCCGACTGGCAGGGGTCCGCGCCCGGTTCGACGCTGGAGAACCTGTACGGGCCCACCGAGCTGACCATCACCATCACCGCGTACCGCTGGGCCGGTGAGCGGTCGATGCGCGCGTCGGTCAACGGTCTGGTGCCGATCGGGGCGGTGCACGCGGGGCACGAGCATCTGCTGCTCGGGAAGGACGGTGAACCGACCGACGTCGAGGGCGAGTTGTGCGTGTCGGGGCCGCAGCTCGCAGCAGGTTACGTCGATCCGGGCAACGAGCCGGGGCACTTCTTCGAGCGGGCGGGCCGGCGCTGGTACCGCACCGGTGACCGGATCCGCCGGCTCGACGGCGGCGAGCTGATCTATCTCGGACGGCGCGACTCACAGGTCCAGGTGCAGGGGTGGCGGGTGGAGCTGGCCGAGGTGGAGCACGCGCTGCGGGACTGCGGGGTGCACGACGCGGTCGCGGTCGCCGCGGACGGGGGCACCGGCACGGAGCTGGTCGCGTTCTACACCGGGGAGCGGGTCGCGACCGTCGAACTCGTACGCCGGCTGCGCCGATTGCTGCCGGCCGCAGTGCTGCCCAGGCACTTCCACCGGCTGGCGGAGTTCCCGCTGAACTCGAACCGGAAGGTCGACCGGCTCGGGCTCACGGGCCGGGCGAACGAGCTGCTGGCGGCGGCCGGGAGGGGTTCGAACGCGGCGGGCGGCGGACGTGGTTAGGGGTGTGGTGGCCCGGCGGGTGGGCGGTAGCTTGCCGGGAAGCGCCCGTTTTCCGGAGCGTGTTCCGGGGGCTCCACGGCGCCGTAGCAGCGGCTCCACGGTGAGGAGAGAGGCAGGATGAGCGTCCAGGCGCGAGTTCAGGACCGTCGGGTCCGGGACTATCCGTTCGACATGCACGAGACCAGCGTGTCCCCGCTGTACGCGACGCTCCAGCGTGAGGAGCCGATGAGCCGCGTACAGCTGGCGTACGGCGAACCCGCCTGGCTGGCGACGCGGCACGCCGACGTCAAAATCGTCCTGACCGATCCCCGGTTCAGCCGCGAGATCGCGCAGGGGCTCGACCAGCCGCGGATGCGCAGGCAGTCGACCGGCGACGGCATCATGGGCATGGACCCGCCGGACCACACGCGACTGCGCAGGCTGGTCGGCAAGGCGTTCACGATGCGCCGGATGAACCAGATGCGCGCGGGCGTGCAGGCGCTCGCCGACCGGCTGATCGACGACATGATCGCGAAGGGGCCGCGCGCCGACCTGGTGGAGGACTTCGCCCGGCTGCTGCCGGTGAATGTCATCTGCGACCTGCTCGGGGTGCCGTACTCCGACCGGGACGTCTTCCGAACCTGGACCGAGGGCGTCACCAACGACGCGACGATGAAGGGCGACGTGCTCTTCGAGATCGGTGACGAACTCGACAAGTACATGGCCGATCTCGTCGCGCGGCGCCGCAAGGAGCCGACGGACGACCTGCTCGGCGCGCTGGTCTTCGCCCGCGACAACGGCGACAAGCTGGACGACACGGAGCTGATCTCCCTCGCCGGCGCGGGGCTGCTCACGGGCGGGGTCGAGACGGTGGCATCGGCGCTGCCGAGCTTCGTCTTCACGCTGCTCACGCGGCCGGAGCTGATGGAGCAGCTGCGGAAGTCGCCGGAACTGATGCCGGGGGCGGTGGAGGAGCTGCTGCGGTACGTGCCGATCAACACCGCCGCCATGTTCGCCAGATACGCCCTGGAGGACGTGCGGTTCGGTGACACGGTCGTACGCACCGGTGACCCGGTGCTGGCCGCGCTGCACGCCGCCAACCGCGATCCGGAGGTCTTCGAGGACCCGGAGACGATCGACTTCACCCGGTCACCCAACCCGCATGTGGCCTTCGGGCACGGACCGCACCACTGCATCGGCGCGCAGCTGGCCCGGCTGGAGCTCCAGGAGTCGCTGACGGCGCTGCTGGCACGGCTGCCGGAGCTGCGTCTCGCGGACGGTGTGGAGGGCGTGGAGTGGAAGTACGGCGTGATCGTGCGCGGTCCCTCGACGCTGCCGATCGCCTGGTGACGCACCGCTGACCGTCGGCCGGCGGTCCCACGACACCGGCCGACTCACCAGGGGGCCGACGGCATGCCGTCGGCCCCCTGTCGCGCCTCCGCCGCCCCTTCGTCGGGTTCGCGCGGGGAAGCCAGCTGTTCAGCGGAGACGGGACGACTCACCGCTCTCGTCGTCCGAACCCGCCAGATGCACGTCGAGGACGTCGATGTTCACCTCGACGACCTCCAGGCCGGTCATGGTCTCGACCGCCTCGGAGACGCCCGTCCGGATGTCCTCGGTGGTCCGGGTGATCGGGTATCCGTACTCCACGACCACATCGACATCCACGGCGGTCTGCTTCTCGCCGACCTCCACCTTCACACCGCGTGTGACGTCGTCGGACCGGGCCATCATGTCCCGCGCGGCGCCCAGGGTCCGGGTGAAGCCGCCGCCCATCGCGTAGACGCCGACCGCGTCGCGGGTGGCGATACCGGCTATGGAGGCCACCACCGAGTCCGAGATCGTCGTCGTGCCCTTGACCTCGTGGTGGTGGTGACCGTTCGACATGGTTGTTGACGTGGTTGTTGACGTGCCTTTGTTGACTGCCATGACCGACCCATCCTCCTGAAGACGCAACAGAGGAGCGGCTGCACAGTCACCGGTGTTCCCGTGGGCGACTCCGCCCCTCTCTCCACTGTCCTCCGACCGTCCCCACCACGCCATTCGGGTCAGTGGCACCCGCTCCCACCTGCGGCGACGCCCGGCCGTACGTCCGCACGTCCGTCCGGGGGCCGCCGCAGCGGGGCGGCTCAGGACGGGGCGCCGAATTCGCCGTCGAGGATGTCGAACAGCTCGTCCGCCGTCGCGGACCCGATCTCGTCGCTCTCACCCGGTCCGCCCGCCTCGGGCCATTTCGCGGTGAGCGCGCGCAGCCGGGCGAGGACCTGGCCGTGCTCGTGGCCGGCCGGGTCGCCCGAGCTGAGCGCCGCCTCGATCGAGGCGAACTCGGCCTCCAGGGGGGAGGCATCCTCGATCTCGCCGACCAGTTCCTCGTGGAGGAGGTCCGCGATCGCCTTCGGTGTCGGGTAGTCGAAGATCAGCGTCGCCGGAAGACGGACCTCGGCACGCTCGGCGAGCAGATTGCGCAGTTCGAGCGCGGCGAGCGAGTCGACACCCAACTCGGAGAAGCCGCGCCCCGGTTGGATGTCACCGGGGCCGTCGTGGCCGAGGACGGTCGCCACATGCGTACGGACGAAGTCGAGGAGGTACGGTGCCCGCTCCCCCGCCCGCATGGCCGCCAGCCTTTCCTCCAGGGCCACTTCGACGGGTGCGGGCGCGGCTGCGGTACGGGCGGTACGGCGCAGGGGTGCGCGGACAAGACCGCGCAGCATCGGGGGTACGGGGCGCTCCGCGCGGCCCACGGCGGCGGTGTCCAGCCACATCGGCAGCACCACCGGCGCGTCGAGACCGGTCGCGGTGTCGAAAAGGGCCAGCGCCTCGTCGGTCGGCAGGGCCCGCAGGCCCGCGCGGCGCATCCGCTCCAGGTCGGCCTGGCTCAGGGCGCCCGCCATGCCGGCGCTCTCCTCCCACAGGCCCCAGGCGAGGGAGGTGGCCGGCAGGCCGAGAGCCCGGCGGTAGGTGGCGAGCGCGTCCAGGAAGCCGTTGGCGGCGGCGTAGTTGGCCTGCCCGGCGCCGTCGAAGGTGCCGGCGGCGGACGAGTACATCACGAACATCGAGACATCACCCGCGAGTTGGTGCAGATGCCAGGCGGCGTCCGCCTTCGGGCGCAGCACGGCGCCGAGGCGTTCGGGCGTCAGGGATCCGATCAGACCGTCATCGACGATGCCGGCGGTGTGCACGATGCCGGTCACGGGATGGTCGGCGAGCAGCTTGGCCACGGAGTCCCGGTCGGCGACATCGCAGGCGACCACGGTGATCTGGGCGCCGCGCGCGGCGAGTTCGCCGGTCAGCCGGTCCACGCCGGGCGACCGCGGCCCGCGCCGGCTGACGAGGATCAGTTCGCGTACGCCGTACCGGTCCACCAGATGCCGGGCGACGGCAGCGCCGAGACCCCCGGTACCGCCGGTGATAAGGACGGTGTCGCCCGGGTCCAGCTCATGGCTCGCTCCGGTCGCCGCGGCCAGGCGCGGGACGCGCAGTTCCCCGTCGCGTACGACCAGCTCCGGTTCGCCGGAGGCGACGGCCGCCGGCAGCGCGGGGGCGGATTCGTCGTCGCGCAGCCTCAGGAGCGTGATCCGGTCCGGGTTCTCGGCCTGGGCGGCGCGTACGAGGCCGGTCAGGGCGCCGTCGACCAGCTCGGGCCCCCGTACGACGACGGCGAGACGGACGGCGGCGGTGCGGGTGTCGGCGAGCCAGTCGGTGAGGAACGCCAGCACGTCGGCCGTCGCCGTGTGGACGGCGGCGATCGGGTCGGGGGCCGCATCCACCGCGGGCGGCGTGTGCAGCACCACGTCGGGCAGGGCTGCGCCGGACGCGAACAGGGCGGAGAGGTCGGGGTGGTTGGGGATGAGACCGAGGCTTTCACCGACGCTCGCCAGTACGCGGCCGTCGCCGGGCGAACCGGGCAGCGTCGTCCACTCGACGGTGAACAACTTGTCGTACGTGCCCACCGTCTCCAGGTCGAGTTCGGCGGTGGGTACGGAGCGCACCAGCAGGGAGTCCGCGGTGAGGACCGGGGCGCCGGTCGGGTCGGTCGCGGTGATGGCGTAACCGCCCTCGGTCAGCGGGGTGAGCCGGACCCGCAGCCGGGTGGCTCCCGTTGCGTGCAGTGTGATGCCCCGCCAGGCGAACGGCATCGTCAACTCGTTGTCGGCGGCGAACAGTTCACCGCCGTGGAGGGCCGCGTCGAGCAGCGCCGGGTGAATGCCGTAGCCGTCCGCCGCCTCCTCGGGGAGTTCGACCTCGGCCAGGATCTCCCGGCCGCTGCGCCAGAGGGCACGCAGCCCGGTGAAGAGGGGGCCGTACTCGAACCCCTGCTCCGCCAGGGCCGCGTACGTCGCGTCGACGTCCACCGCCTCGGCACCGGCAGGCGGCCAGATGGCAGAGGGCGTGGCCGGAGCGGGGTCCGAGATTGGGGTGGACGGGGCGAGGAAACCGCTCGCGTGCCGGGTCCACTCGTGGGCACGGTCGGCCCGCTCGGCCCGTGCGTAGACGGTGACGGCACGGCGGTCCGTCGCGTCGGGGGCGCCGACGACGACCTGGAGGCGGGCGGCCTCCTGGCCCGAGAGCGCGAGGGGCGCTTCGAGCGTCAGCTCGTCCACACGCGGGCAGCCGACCTCGTCACCCGCGCGGATCGCCAGCTCCACGAACGCGGCGCCCGGCACGACGAACGTGCCCGCCAACTGGTGCTCGGACAGCCAGGGTTGGTCGCGCAGCGAGAGCTGCCCGGTGAGAGTGACGGCATCCGTGTCGGGCGAGGGCAGGGCGGCGGCGAGTATCGGATGGTCGGTCGTGTCCTGGCCGCTGCCGCCGGAGATACCGGCGCCGATGGTGGGTTCGAGCCAGTAGCGGCGGTGTTCGAAGGGGTACGTGGGGAGGTCGACCGGCAGCCCGCCGGGGAGGACGGCCGACCAGTCGACGGTGACTCCGCGGGTCCATGCCTGGCCGACGCCCCTGACCAGAGTGCGGGCTTCGGCGCGGTCGCGGCGCATGACGGGGATGAAGGCGGTGTCCTCGCCGGTGACGCATTCGGGACCCATGGCGGAGAGCACGGCATCCGGGCCGATCTCGACGAACGTCGCGACACCTTGGGTCTCCATCTGACGCACGACGTCCACGAACCGGACCGTGTCCCGCACATGGGACACCCAGAATTCCACCGACCGCACATCACCAGCAGTCGCCAACGGGATCTTCGGCTCACGCAGTTCAAGACCGGCGACCACCGCCCGGAAGTCCTCCAGCATCGGCACCATCAGCGACGAATGGAACGCATGCGACACCTTCAACCGCGACGTCTTACGACCCAACACGGTGAAGTGCTCCGCAACAGCGACCACCGCCTCCTCCACACCCGACACCACCACAGAATTCGGCGAGTTGACCGCCGCCACCGACACCCCCTCGCGCAGCAACGGGACAACCTCATCCTCCGCCGCCTGAACCGCGACCATCGCACCACCACCCGGCAACGCCTGCATCAACCGACCCCGAGCCGACACCAACACCGCAGCATCCGACAGCGACAAAACCCCCGCCACATGCGCCGCAGCGATCTCACCGATCGAATGACCACCCACCACATCCGGCCGCACACCCCACGACTCCAACAACCGGAACAACGCCACCTCCACAGCGAACAAAGCCGGCTGCGTCATCCCCGTCTGACTCAAAGACAGCCCCTCGGCCGACTCAGACTCAGACTCCGCCCACATCACCGACCGCACCTCACCACCCAGCACATCCAGCACCTCATCCAACGCCCCCGCGAAAACCGGGAACACCTCATACAGACCACGACCCATCCCCACCCACTGCGACCCCTGCCCCGAAAACACAAACCCCAGCCCGCCGTCGGACACGGTGCCCCGCACCACGTCCGCCGCCGTGGCGCCGTTGGCGAGCGCCGTAAGTCCCGCGCGCAGGTCGTCGTGCGAGCCGCCGACGACCGTGGCCCGCTGCTCAAGGCCCGTGCGGGTGGTCGCCAGGGCGTGGGAGAGGTCCAGCGGGCGGGTCCGGTCGAGGGTGTCCAGGAGTTGCCTCGCCCGGTCGCGTACCGCGCTCTCGGTCCTGCCCGACAACACCAGTGGCAGGACAGGCGGTTGGGTGTTCTCCTCGGTCACCTCGGTCGGCTCCGTCGCCGGTGCCTGTTCGACGATGAGGTGCGCGTTGGTGCCGCTGATGCCGAACGACGAGACGCCGGCCCGGCGCGGCCGGTCCACGGTGGGCCATTCGCGCTGCTCGGTGAGGAGTTCCACCGCGCCCTCGGTCCAGTCGACGTGCGGGGACGGCTCGTCCACGTTGAGCGTGCGCGGCAGGATGCCGTGCCGTATCGCCTGCACCATCTTGATCACACCGGCGACACCGGCGGCGGCCTGGGTGTGACCCATGTTGGACTTGATCGAGCCCAGCCAGAGCGGCGTCTCGCGGTCCTGGCCGTAGGTCGCGAGGAGCGCCTGCGCCTCGATCGGGTCGCCGAGGGTCGTGCCGGTGCCGTGTGCCTCCACCGTGTCGACGTCGGCCGTGGAGAGACCGGCGTCGGCCAGGGCGGCTCGGATCACCCGTTGCTGCGAGGGGCCGTTGGGGGCCGTGATGCCGTTGGACGCGCCGTCCTGGTTGACGGCGGAGCCGCGCAGCACGCCCAGGACCTGGTGGCCGTTGCGGCGCGCGTCGGACAACCGCTCCAGGAGCAGCAGCCCGGCGCCTTCGGCCCAGCCGGTGCCGTCGGCGGCACTCGCGAAGGACTTGCAGCGGCCGTCGGGTGCGAGGCCGCGCTGGCGGCTGAAGTCGATGAACAGCTCGGGTGTGGACATCACCGTCACACCGCCGGCGAGCGCGAGCGAGCACTCGCCCCGGCGCAGCGCCTGCATCGCCCAGTGCATG
The DNA here is from genome assembly GCF_044458565.1 of Streptomyces sp. NPDC050433. Taxonomy (NCBI): domain Bacteria; kingdom Bacillati; phylum Actinomycetota; class Actinomycetes; order Kitasatosporales; family Streptomycetaceae; genus Streptomyces; species Streptomyces sp. NPDC050433. Next base: position 46,947 of record NZ_JBITIB010000009.1, read on the forward strand.
GCGACCAGCGAGGACGAGCAGGCGGTGTCGACGGTGATCGCGGGGCCTTCGAGGCCGTACGTGTAGGAGATCCGGCCGGAGACGAGGCTGCCCTCGCTGCTGGAGCCGGTGTAGTCGTGGTACATCAGGCCGGCGAAGACACCGGTGTCGCTGCCGCGCAGGCTGTCGACGTCGATGCCCGCGCGTTCGAAGACCTCCCAGGAGAGTTCGAGGAGAAGTCGCTGCTGCGGGTCCATCGTGAGTGCTTCGCGCGGCGAGATCCCGAAGAATCCGGCGTCGAAGCCGGCCGCGTCGGTGAGGAAACTGCCGTCGCGGACGTACGACTTGCCCTCGACGCCCGGCTCCGGGTCGTACACGCCCTCGACGTCCCAGCCTCGGTCGCGCGGGAAGCCGGCGACGGTGTCGACGCCGCCGGACACCAGGCGCCACAGGTCTTCCGGCGATGCGACGTCGCCGGGGTAGCGGCAGCTCATGCCCACGATCACGACCGGGTCGTCCGCGGTCTCGTCGGCCGGTGCGACGGCGCGTGCCGTCGCGGTGGTGGCCGTCGGTGTCGCCGCGAACCTCTCGCGGAGTACGGCCGCGAGCGCGTCGGGTGTCGGGTGGTCGAAGACCAGCGTGGCGGGCAGTCGCAGTCCGGTGGCGCGGCTGAGGCGGTTGCGCAGTTCGACGGCGGCGAGCGAGTCGAAGCCCAACTCCCGCAGCGCGCGGTGGGGTTTGATCGCGTCCGTGCCGGTGTGGCCGAGCACCGAGGCGATGTGTCCGCGCACGGTGTCGAGGAGGAACTGGGCGCGCTGCGGCTCGGTCAGCCCGGCCAGTCTGCTCTCCATGGCGGTGAGTTCGGTCCTCTCGCCGCCCGCCGCCGCGATACGGCGCGCGGACATGGGGACCAGACCTCGTAGCACCAGGGGCAGTTCGGCGCCGCGTGCGCGCAGCGCGTTCGCGTCGAGTCGCATCGGGTAGAGCAGCGGCTCGTCGGTGCGCAGGGCGGCGTCGAAGAGCGCGAGCCCTTCGGCGTCGGTCAGGCCGATGTCGCCGGATCCGGCCATCCGGGCGAGGTCGGCGTCGGTGAGGTGGCCGGTCAGCCCGGTGCGCTGGGACCAGAATCCCCAGCCCAGCGCATGCGCGGGCAGACCGTGGGCCCTGCGGTGCGCGGCGAGGCCGTCGAGGAAGGTGTTGGCGGCGGCGTAGTTGCCCTGGCCGGGGCCGTCGACGGTGCCGGCGAGTGAGGAGTACAGGACGAAAGCGGCGAGGTCGGCGCCCTCGGTCAGCTCGTGCAGATGCCAGGCCGCGTCCGCCTTGGGCCGCAGTACGTCGGTCAGCCGCCGTGGGGTCAGTGCCGGGATCATGCCGTCGTCGAGGACGCCGGCGGTGTGCACGACGGCGGTCAGCGGGTGCGTGCCGGGGACGGCGTCGAGGACGCTCGCGAGGGCCGCGCGGTCGGCGGTGTCGCACGCCTCGATGGTCACCTCGGCGCCCAGCGCGGTGAGTTCGGCGGTCAGGTCTGCGGCGCCCGGCGCGGCCGAGCCGCGCCTGCTGGTGAGGAGGAGGTGGCGTACGCCGTGCGCGGTGACCAGGTGCCGGGCGAGCAGGGCGCCGAGCACGCCGGTGCCGCCGGTGATCAGGACGGTGCCGTCTGGGTCGAGCGGGCGGGGCAGCGGGCCGGGCGCGGTTGTCCCTTCGCCGGCCTCGGGCGTCGCCTCGGGCGTCGTCGCGGGCGTCGTCGCGCGGACGATACGCGGGATGTGCACCCGGCCTTCGCGGACGGCGAGTTGGGACTCGCCGGAGTCGATCGCCGCGCGCAGATCCCCGGCGGGCAGCGGGTACCCGTCGATGTCGAGCAGTACGAAGCGGCCCGGCTCCTCGGCCTGTGCCGAGCGGAGAAGTCCCCAGACGGCGGCGGCCGGCAGGTCGGTGACATCCTCGCCGCCGGTGGACATCGCGCCTCGGGTGACCACGACGAGCCGGGAGTCGGCGAAGCGTTCGTCGGCCAGCCAGCGTTGGACCTCCGCCAGGAGTGCGGCGGTCACGCGGTGCGTCTGGCCGAGGGTGTCCGCACCGCTGTCGGAGGTGACGGAGAGGAAGACCGTGTCCGGTACCGCGTCCGGTGCTGCGGTGTCCAGGTCCAGCCGTGCGCCGACGGCCGCCGCGAGGCCGAAGTGGTCGGCGCCGATGACGGCGCTGTCCCGCAGCGGTGCGGGTGCGGCGCCGGGCAGGGGCTGCCAGTCCATGCGGTAGAGGGAGTCCTGTGCGGCGCCGTTCGTGACGTCCACCCGCATGGCCCGGATCAGCAGCGATTCGACCGACGCGACGGGTGCGCCGGTGGCGTCGGCGACCTCGATGGCGACGGCGTTCTCCCCGGCGGGCGTCAGCCGTACGCGTACGGCCGCCGCTCCCTGTGCGAACAGCGAGACACCGTTCCACGCGAACGGCAGCGCGACCTCGCCCTCCGGGGCGGGGTCCAGCAACTCCCCTACGTCGACGGCCTGTACGACGGCGTCGAGCAGCGCCGGGTGGATGCCGAACCGGTCGGCCTCCGTACCGTCCGGCAGCGCCACATCGGCGAAGACCTCGTCGCCCTGGCGCCACACGGCGCGCAGCCCCTGGAACGCGGGGCCGTAGCCGTACCCCTGTGCGGCGAGGGTGGCGTACGCGTCGCTCACGTCGACGGGTTCGGCGCCGGGCGGCGGCCACTGGGTGAGTGCGAAGCCGGGCGCGGGGGCGGCGGTGGTGAGGTGGCCGACGGCATGCTCGGCCCACGGCTGGTCGGACAGGGCGCCTTCGGGGCGGGAGTAGACGGCGACGGCGCGGCGGCCGTGGGCATCGGCGCCGAGGACGACCTGGACGACGACCGCCGCGGTGTCCGGGAGGACCAGCGGGGTCAGGAGGGTCAGCTCCTCGACGGTGCCCGCGCCGACCTCGTCGGCCGCGCGGACGGCCAGTTCGATGAAGCCGGTGCCGGGGAACAGGATGTTCCCCGCGACCACGTGCTCGGCGAGCCACGGCTGTGTGCGGACGTCGAGGCGCCCGGTGAAGGCGACGGCGCCGCCCTCGGCGAGGGCCACGGCGGCGCCGAGGAGCGGATGGCCGGTGGCGGTGAGTCCGACGGAGGCGACGTCGCCGACGGCTTCGGTGGTGCTCTCAAGCCAGTAGTGGTCGCGCTGGAAGGCGTATGTCGGGAGGTCGACCCGCCGCGCGCCCTTCGGGAAGGCCCTCGACCAGTCGACGTCGACTCCGTGGGCGAACAACTCGCCCGCCGAGCGCAGGAATCGGTCGAGCCCGCCGTCGCCCCGGCGCAGTGTCCCGACGACGGCAGCGTGCCGCTGGAGGACGTCGAGGTTCTCCTGGATCCCGACCGTCACGACGGGATGGGCGCTGATCTCGACGAAGCCGGAGTAGCCCGCTTCGGCGAGGGTCGCCACGGCGTCGGCGAAGAGCACCTGTTGGCGCAGGTTCCGGTACCAGTAACCGGCGTCCATGGCCGTGGTGTCCTGCCAGTCGCCGGTGACCGTGGAGAAGAACGGGATGCGCGCGTCGCGCGGCCGGATCGGGGCGAGGACCCGGAGGAGTTCGTCGTGCAACCCCTCGACCTGCGGCGAGTGGGAGGCGTAGTCCACGGCGATGCGCCGGACACGTATCTCCTCGGCCTTCAACTCCGCGTACAGGGCGTCGAGTTGGTCCGGGTCGCCGGAGACGACGACCGACTGCGGACCGTTGACGGCGGCGACGGACACGCCGGGGCGCAGCCTCGGCTCGACATCGGCGACGGGCAGGGCGACCGACATCATGCCGCCCGCACCGGCCAGGGACCGGGCGATGGCCTGGGAGCGCAGGGCGACGACCCAGGCGCCGTCGTCCAGCGACAGCGCGCCGGAGACGACGGCCGCGGCGATCTCGCCCTGCGAGTGGCCGACGACGGCGTCGGGCCGTACGCCGAACGACTCCCACAGCGCGGCGAGCGACACCATCACGGCGAACGACGCGGGCTGGACGACGTCGACGCGCTCCAGGGCGGCGCCGTCCGGGTCGCGCAGGACGTCCCACAGCGACCAGTCCGTGAGCGGTTCGAGGACGTCGGCGCACTCGGCGAGGCGCTTGGCGAATACGGGGCTCTCCTCGGCGAGTTGGGCGCCCATCCGGACCCACTGGGTGCCCTGGCCGGGGAAGACGAACACCGTCTTGCCGCCGCCGGGCACGGTCTCCGGGGGGAGGTCGTTCCCCTCGGCGACGTCGGCGAGTGCGGCGCGCAGTCCGGTGCGGTCACGGCCGACGAGCACGGCGCGCCGGGCGAACACCGCGCGTCCTGTGGTGAGGGAGTTGCCCACGTCCACCAGGTCGGCGTCCTCGTGCGCGTCCAGGTGCGCCAGCATGCGGGCGGCGGCTCCACTCAGCGCGGCGTCGTTCTTCGCGGTGATCACCAGAGGTACGAGGGGTGCGAGCGATTCGACAGGAGGGATCTCGTCAGCGGCTTCGGCGGCCTCGGCGGCCTCCTCCACGATGAGGTGCGCGTTCGTGCCGCTCACGCCGAAGGAGGACACACCGGCCCGCCGGGGACGGCCTGAACTCTCCCACTCCAGCGCCTCGGTGAGCAGTTCGACATTCCCGGCCGACCAGTCGACCTGGGTCGACGGGGCGTCGACGTGCAGCGTCCTGGGCAGTACGCCGTGCCGCAGCGCCTGCACCATCTTGATCACGCCCGCCACACCGGCGGCGGCCTGGGTGTGGCCGATGTTCGACTTGAGCGAGCCGAGGCGCAGGGGGGTCTCCCGCTCCTGGCCGTACGCGGCGAGCAGCGCCCGCGCCTCGATGGGGTCGCCGAGGGTGGTGCCCGTGCCGTGCGCCTCCACGACGTCGACGTCGGACGGTTCGATGCCCGCGTCCGCGAGCGCGTCGCGGATGACCTCGCGCTGGGCGATGCCGTTGGGCGCGGTGAGCCCGTTGGACGCGCCGTCCTGGTTGACGGCGGAGCCGCGCAGCACGGCCAGCACCTGGTGGCCGTTGCGGCGCGCGTCGGAGAGCCGTTCCAGGACGACGAGGCCGACGCCCTCGGCGAAGCCCGTACCGTCGGCCGAGTCGGCGAACGCCTTGCACTTGCCGTCCGCCGCGAGCGCCCGCTGGCGGCTGTACGCGGTGAAGGTGCCGGGGCCGCTGAGGACGGCGGCGCCACCGGCCAGGGCCAGGGAGCACTCACCGGCGCGCAGTGAGCGCATCGCGAGGTGCATGGCGACCAGGGAGCCCGAGCAGGCGGTGTCGACGCTGAGGGCGGGGCCGTGCAGCCCGTACACATAACTCACCCGGCCCGCCAGGACGCTCAGCGCGTTCCCGGTCACCAGATAGCCGTCGGTCCCCTCGGGGGCCTCGTGCAGCCGGGGGCCGTACTCCTGCTGCTCGGCGCCGATGAACACACCGGTCGCGCTGCCGCGCAGCGTGGTGGCGTCGATGCCGGCCCGCTCGAAGGCCTCCCAGGACGTTTCGAGTACGAGGCGCTGCTGCGGGTCCATGGCCTTGGCCTCGCGCGGCGAGATGCCGAAGAAGTCGGCATCGAACGCGAGCGCGTCGTCCAGGAAGCCCGACTCCTGGGCGTATGTCGTGCCGGCCTTGCTCTGGTCCGGGTCGAAGAGGCGGCCGAGGTCCCAGCCCCGGTCGGTCGGGAATCCGGAGATGACATGGCGCTCGTCGCTGACGATCCGCCACAGGTCGTCGGCGGACATCACACCGCCGGGGTAGCGGCAGCCCATGCCGACGACGGCGATGGGCTCGCCGTCCTCGACAGGCCGGCGTCCGGTGCGGTCCATGTCGGCCCCGATGCCGAGGAGTTCGGCGGCCAGGTGGCGGGTCAGGGCCTCGGGGGTGGGATGGTCGAAGAGGACGGTGGCGGGCAGTTCGGTGCCGGTGGCCGCCGAGAGCGCCTGGACGAGGCCGACGACGGCGAGCGAGTCGAACCCGAGGTCACGGAACGCGCGGTCGGTGTCGACCGCGTCGGGTGTGTCGGGGTTCGCCTTGCGCAGCACGGTGAGCGTGTGTTCGCGCACCAGGCGGCGCAGCGCGTCGAGCGCCTCGGCCGGCGGGCGGTCCGCCGACCACGGGGCGGGGCCGGCCGGCTCACCGGGCGCCTGGCCGAGTGCGGCGTACTCCGGCTCGTTCATCAGCGCGTTCCATTCTTCGGTGTTCGGGGCCATGGCAGCTCAGGGATGGGACTGGGCTCAGTCCGCGAGTTCGTTGTCGAGTGCGGCGAACAGTTCGTCGTCGGTGGCCGACTCGAAGTCGCGCTGTCCGCTCGTGCCGTCGTCGGTCTCGGCGTCGCGCCACTGCCGCAGCAGCGCCTCCAGCCGGTTGGTGACCGAGGTGCGGTCGGCGTCCGTCCGGGTCAGGGCCTCGGCGAGCCGGTCGACCTCCGCGAGCGCGAGCGCCGTCGGGTCGGCCCCGTGGTCGAGGAGTTGATCGCCCAGGTGCTGGGCGAGCGCGTCGACCGAGGGGTGGTCGAAGACGAGGGTGGCGGAGAGTTGCAGGCCGGTCGCCGCACTGAGCAGATTGCGCAGTTCCACGGCGGCGAGCGAGTCGAAGCCCATCTCGCGCAGCGCCCGGCCGGGGTCGATCGTCCCGGCGTCGGGGTGGCCGAGCACGGCGGCGACGTGTCCGCGTACGAGCGTGCTCAGGTACGCGTCCTGGTCCGCGCGTTCCATACCGGCCAGCAGCTTCGCCAGATCCTCGGTCGCCGTGGCGACCGGGGCCGCGGCGGCGGTGCCGCGGACGGGCCTCGGGACCAGGGCGCGCAGCATGGCGGGCAGGTCGTCGCCGCGCGAGCGCAGGGCGGCGGTGTCGAAGCGGATCGGCAGCACGGCGGCGTCGGCGACGCCGAGCGCCGCGTCGAAGAGACCCAGTGCCTCGTCGGTGCCGATCGCCGGCATGCCGAGGCGGCGCATCCGCTGCCTGCCCGCTTCGTCCAGCTCTCCGGCCATGCCGGACTCCGTGTCCCACAGGCCCCAGCCCATGGAGACGGCGGGGAGTCCGAGGCCGTGGCGGTGGCGGGCCAGCGCGTCGAGGAAGACGTTCGCCGTGGCGTAGTTGGCCTGTCCGGCGCCGAGGAGCGTGCCGGCCGACGACGAGAACAGGACGAACGCGGAGAGGTCTTCGGTGAGTTCGTGCAGATTCCACGCGGCGTCGACCTTCGGGCGGAGCACGGCGGCGACCCGCTCGGGCGTCAGCGAGGCCAGTACGCCGTTGTCGACCACGCCGGCGGCGTGCACGACGGACCGTACGGGGTGGTCGGCCAGCATGGCGGCCAGCGCGTCCCGGTCGGCGGCGTCGCAGGCGACGAGCGTCACCCGGGCGCCGAGCGCGGTGAGTTCGGCGCGCAGGTCGTCGGCGCCGGGTGCGCCGGCGCCGCGCCTGCTGGCCAGGACCAGTTCGTGTACGCCGTGTGTCTCGACCAGGTGCCGGGCGACGATGGCGCCGAGCCCGCCGGTGCCACCGGTGATCAGGACGGGGCCTTCGATCGCGGCCTGGGCGGGATCGCCGGCGTCGTTCAGGTCCGTGAAATCCGTGAAGTCCGTGATCCTGGTCAGCCGGGGCGCCTCGATCGTGTCGTCGCCGAGGGTGAGTTCGGGCTCGTCGGCGGTGACGGCGCGGGTGAGCAGACGGGCGTCGTCGGTACGCAGATGGACCAGGGTGATCCGGCCCGGATGCTCGGCCTGGGCCGCCCGGACGAGTCCGGCCAGCGGTGCCTGGCTGAGGTGGTCGCCGAGCGTGAGGACGAGGCGGGTGGTGGCCAGCCGGGGTTCGGCGAGCCACGCCGACAGCAGGCCGAGCAGGTCGACCGTCGCGGTGCGGACGGCGTCCGGGACCGGCCCTTCCTGGACGGAGCAGTGGTGGGTGATGACGTCGGGCGCCGGGTCCGGGACGGATGCCAGGTCGGGGTGGACCGGCAGGCCGAGTCCGAGGGTGTCCGCGCCGAGCACCACCCAACTCCGGTCGTCCGCCTCGGCCGTGGCCGGTGCGGAGACGGGGGTGGGGGTGATCCGGTAGAGGGATCGAGGTCCGGCCGAAAGCTGTTCGGCCGACACCGGCCGGGCGACGAGGCCGGTCACCGTGGCGACGAGCCGGCCGGAGGGGTCTGCGACGGTCATGGTCGTCGTGTCCGGGCCCGAGGGTGCGATGCGTACCCGTACGCGCGAGATGGGGTGAGTGCCGGTGTCGGTGTGGAGGGCGACCCCGGTCCAGGCGAACGGCAGCACGGGGCGTTCGTCCCGGGCGCCGAGGAGCAGGGCGTGCCAGCAGGCGTCCAGCAGGGCGGGGTGCATGCCGTACCCCGAAGGGTCGGTGTGCTCGGGGAGTTCGACCTCGGCGAACGTCTCGTCGTTACGGCGCCACGCGGCACGAAGCCCCTGGAACGCCGGGCCGTACGCGTACCCTCGATCCGCCAACTCGTCGTAGGCGCCGTTCACTTCGAGCCCTTCGGCGCCGGGCGGCGGCCAGGCAACCAGATCGACACCGGCCGGATCGGGCCCGGCCACGGTCGCGTTGACGTATCCGGTGGCATGGCGCTGCCACGCACCGCCGTCGGGGCGCGAGTGCAGTCGGATCCGGCGGCGCCCTGTCCCGTCGGGCTCGGCGACATCCACCCGCAGCGCGGTCGCTCCCGCCTCGGGGACCAACAGCGGTGATTCCAGGGTCAGTTCCTCGACGGCGCCCGCGTGCACCTCGCGGCCGGCCCGCATCGCCAGCTCGACAAGCGCGGTGCCGGGCACCATCAGCACGCCGTGCACGGCGTGGTCAGCCAGCCACGGCAGATCGCGTGCGGAGAGCCGTCCGGTGAGGGTGACGGTGTCGGTGTCGGGTGACGGCACGACGGCGGCGAGCATCGGATGGTCCGCCGCTTCCTGTCCCGCGCCCGCCAGGTCGCCCATGTGCGGGGCCGCCTCCAGCCAGTAGCGGCTGTGCTGGAAGGCGTACGTGGGGAGGTCGACGCGCCGCGCCGACGGCAGGAGCGCGGTCCAGTCGACGGGGACGCCTCGCGTCCATGCCTGGCCGACGCCCTTGAGGGCGGTGCGGATCTCGTCCCGGTCGCGGCGCATCAGCGGGACGAATGTGACGTCCTGGCCGGTGGCACAGGCCGGTCCCATGGCGGTCAGAACGGCGTCGGGGCCGATCTCGGCAAAGGTCGTGACACCGTCGGCCTCCATCGTCCGGACGACGTCCATGAACCGGACGGCCTGGCGTACGTGGTCGACCCAGAACTCGACGGACCGCACATCGCCGCTCGTCGCGAACGGGATTCGTGGCTCACGGAGTTCGAGGCCCGCGACGACTTCGCGGAACTCGTCCAGCATCGGGACCATCAGCGAGGAGTGGAAGGCGTGCGACACCTTCAGCCGGGAGGTTTTGCGGCCGAGTGCGGTGAAGTGTTCGGCGACGGCGACCACCGCGTCCTCGACGCCCGAAACGACCACGGAGCCTGGCGCGTTGACGGCTCCGAGCGAGACGGTCTCGCTCAGCAGCGGTGCGACCTCCTCCTCGGTGGCCTGGATGGCGACCATGGCGCCACCGGCGGGCAGCGCCTGCATCAGCCGGCCACGGGCGGCGACGAGCGCGGCGGCGTCGGGCAGCGACAGCACACCCGCGACATGCGCGGCGGCTATCTCACCGATGGAGTGACCGCCCACGGCGTCCGGCCTCATCCCCCACGATTCCAGGAGGCGGAACAGCGCCACCTCGATCGCGAACAGGGCGGGCTGGGTGTAGCCGGTCTGGTTCAGCAGCGCCGCTTCGGGTGAGTCCGGCGATTCCGGATCCGCCCACATCACATCGGTGAGCGGACGGGGCAACTCCTTGTCGAGCAACGTGCACACGCTGTCCAGCGCCGCCGCGAAAGCGGGGAACGTCTCGTAGAGGCCTCGGCCCATCCCCACCCACTGCGAGCCCTGACCGGAGAAGAGACAGCCGAGACCGCCGCCCGAGACGGTGCCACGGACGACGTCCGTCGCCGGGCCACCGTGGGCGAGTGCGCCCAGGGCGGCCCGCAGTTCGTCGCGCGTCCCGCCGGTGACGGTGGCGCGGTGCTGGAGCGCGGCGCGGGTGGTGGCCAGCGCGTGGGCGACGTCCACGGCGGGGGCGCTGTCGATCGTCGCCAGCAGGCGGCCTGCCTGGTTCTGGACGGCCCGCTCGGTCTTGCCGGACAGGACGAGGGGGACGGTCGGGACGAGGGGACTCTCGGTCGCTGTCGGTTCAGGCACCAACGGCTCGGCGTCCGGGGCCTGTTCGAGGATCACGTGCGCGTTGGTGCCGCTGATGCCGAACGACGACACCCCGGCCCGCCACGGCCGGTCGACGGCCGGCAGCTCACGCGCCTCGCTCAGCAGCTCGACAGCGCCCTCGCTCCAGTCGACCTGGTCCGAGGGGGCCGCCACATGCAGTGACTTGGGCGCCTGCCCGTGGCGCATCGCCTGCACCATCTTGATCACACCGGCGACGCCCGCGGCGGCCTGGGTGTGCCCGAGGTTCGACTTGATCGAGCCCAGGAGCAGCGGCGTCTCGCGGTTCTGCCCGTACGTCGCGAGGAGCGCCTGCGCCTCGATGGGGTCGCCGAGCTTCGTGCCGGTGCCGTGCGCCTCCACGACGTCGATGTCCGCCGCCGCCAGGCCCGCGTTGGCGAGCGCGGAGCGGATCACCCGCTGCTGCGAGGGGCCGTTGGGGGCGGTCAGTCCGTTGGACGCGCCGTCCTGGTTGATCGCCGAGCCCCGGACGGTGGCGAGCACCTGGTGCCCGTTGCGCCGTGCGTCGGAGAGCCGTTCCAGGACGACCAGGCCGACGCCTTCGGACCAGCCGGTGCCGTCGGCGTCCGTGGAGAACGGCTTGCAACGCCCGTCGGAGGCAAGGCCGTTCTGCCGGGAGAACTCCACGAACGTCCCCGGTGTGGACATCACCGTCACACCGCCGGCCAGCGCCAGCGAGCACTCCCCCGCGCGCAGCGACTGGGCCGCCCAGTGCAGGGCCACCAACGAGGACGAGCACGCCGTGTCGACGGTCACCGCCGGGCCCTCAAGACCGAGCGAGTACGCGACGCGGCCGGTGACCACGCTGTTGAGGGTGCCGTTGCCGAAGTAGCCCAGCAGATCATCGGGAACGGTGGTCAGGGTGCTGCCGTAGTCGCGGTACATGACGCCCGCGAAGATGCCGGTGTCGGTGCCGTGCAGCGAGTCCGGGTCGATGCCCGCGTGCTCGAAGGACTCCCACGCGGTCTCCAGCAGCAGCCGCTGCTGCGGGTCCATCGCCAGCGCCTCGCGCGGCGAGATCCCGAAGAAGTCCGCGTCGAAGTCGGCCGCGCCGGTCAGGAAGCCGCCCTCGGCGGTGTACGACTGGCCGGGGGCCGCGCCGTGCAGCGACTCCAGGTCCCAGCCCCGGTCGGTCGGGAAGCCCGAGATGGCGTCCACGCCGCCGGAGACCAGCTGCCACAGATCGTCGGGTGAGGCGACACCGCCCGGATAGCGGCAGCTCATGCCGACGATCACGATCGGATCGTCGCGGTCGGCAGCCGTCGCCGTCGTGGCCACGTGCACCGGGGCCGACTCGACCGCCCGCGCCAGCAGATGGTCGGCGAGCGAGCGCGGTGTGGGGTGGTCGAAGACGAGGGTGGCGGGCAGCCGCAGGCCGGTAGCCGCCGCGACCTTGTTGCGGAACTCCACCGAGGTGAGCGAGTCGAAGCCGAAGTCGGTGAAGGCGCGGCGCGGTTCGATGTCGGCCGCGCTGTCGTGGCCGAGGACGGCGGCGACCTCGGCGCGGACGATGCCGAGTACGTACGCCTCCCGCTCGGTCGCGGGCAGTGACGTCAGCTTCACCGCGAACGGCAGCCCGGTCCCGGCGGTGGACTGCCGGGCCGGCCGGCGGATCATGTCGCGCAGGACGACGGGGAGTTCGCCGTCGCGGGAGCGGAGGACTCCGGTGTCGAGCCGTACGGGGGCGAGGGCGGGTGCGCCCGTGGCCACGGCGGCGTCAAACAGGGCGAGGCCTTCCTCGGTCGAGAGTGCGGCGATGCCGGTGCGCCGGATGCGTTCCCGGTCGGCGGCGTCGAGCTGGGCGGCCATGCCCTCCTGGTCCCAGAAGCCCCAGGCCAGCGAAGTGGCAGAGAGACCACGGGAGTTGCGGTGCTCGGCGAGGGCGTCGAGGAAGCCGTTGGCGGCGGCGTAGTTGCCCTGGGCGGCCGGATCGATGGCACCGGTCGCCGACGAGAACAGTACGAAGAGCGAGAGATCGCCACCCAGCTCGTGCAGATTCCAGGCCGCGTCCACCTTCGGGCGGAAGACGGTGTCGAACTGATCCGGTGTCAGCGACTCGACGAGTCCGTCCGCCAGCACGCCCGCCGCGTGGATCACGCCGTCGACGGGATGGGCGGCGAACAGCGCGGTCACGGTGTCGCGGTCGGACACGTCGGCGGCGACGAGCGCCACCTCGGCACCGTGCGCGGTCAGTTCGGCGCGCAGTTCCTCGGCGCCGGGGGCCTCGGCGCCGCGCCGGCTGACCAGGACCAGGTCGCGTACGCCGTGCGTCTCGACCAGATGCCGGGCGACCGCCGCGCCGAGACCGCCGGTGCCACCGGTGACGAGCACGGAGCCGGGCATGCCGTGGTCCGTGCGCGGGGCGTCGGTCGGCTTCGTCCGGGTCCAGCGCGGTACGAGAAGCGTGCCGCCCTCGATCCGGACCTCGGGCTCGCCGCAGCCGAGTGCGGCGCGCAGGGTCTGGTCCGAGATGTCCGCCGCGTCGGGGACGTCGAGCAGGAGGAACCGGCCGGGGTGTTCGGCCCGCGCGGCGCGTACGAGACCCCAGACGGGGGCCTGGGAGAGATCCGGCCCGGCCGTGGCCGGGGCGGCGTCGCGGGTGAGGACAGCGAGCTGCGCCGCCGTGAACCGCTCGTCGGAGAGCCAGTTCTGAAGGGCGGTCAGTACCTGGACGGCTGTCGCGCGGGCGGACGACGGGACCGTTCCGTCGCCGTCCGCGGATTCGACTCGCAGCACCACGACGTCGGGTGTCTCGGCAGTGAGGTCGGCCAGGTCCGTGACCACGGCCATCGTCCCGTCGAAGGGCGTCGTGCCCGAACGCTCCGTCCACAGCGGGCGGTGGAGCGACCGGTCGGCGCCTGTCGTCAGCGCGGCGGCGCTCGCAGGGCGCGTGGCCAGGGACTCCACCGTGGCGACGGGCGCGCCGTCCGCGTCGGCGACCGTGAGCGCCACCCCGTTCTCGCCACGCGCTGTCAGTCTGATCCGCAGATCGCTCGCGCCGGTCCGGTGCACGGCGACACCGCTCCAGGCGAACGGCAGTCCGTCGGCGCCGTGGAAGGCGCCCGCGTGCAGCGCGGCGTCGAACAGCGCCGGGTGCAGCGCGAAGCCGTCCGCGTCCGTGCCCTCGGGCAGTGCGACCTCGGCGAAGACGTCGGCACCCTGCTGCCAGGCGGCCCGCAGGCCACGGAAGACGGGGCCGTAGTCGATACCGGCGTCCGACAGCCGCTCATAGGCGGTCCCCACGTCCAGCGGGGTGGCGCCGGGCGGCGGCCACTGGGTCAGCGAGACGGGGGCCGGCAACTCCTCGGTGAGCGTGCCGCCCGCGTACTCGGTCCACTCCTCACCGGTCGCCCTGCCGTGCACGGACACCGACCGGCGGCCCGTCTCGGACCGCTCGCCCACGGTGACGCGCAGCCGTACGTCTCCGTCGTCCGGCACCACCAGCGGTGCGTACAGGGTCAGTTCGTCGATGGCCGGGCACTCCACGTACGCGCCGGCGTGCAGCACCAACTCGACCAGTGCCGTGCCCGGCAGCAGGATCGTGTCGTGCACGCGGTGCTCGGCGAGCCAGGGGTGGCTGCCGAGGGAGAGCCTGCCGGTGAGGGTGACTCCGTCGGAGTCCAGTTGGTCGAGGGCGGCGGCGAGTATCGGATGGTCGGTCGTGTCCTGGCCGCTGCCGCCGGAGATACCGGCGCCGATGGTGGGTTCGAGCCAGTAGCGGCGGTGTTCGAAGGGGTACGTGGGGAGGTCGACCGGCAGCCCGCCGGGGACCGTCGCGCTCCAGTCGACGGGCACGCCCCGGCTCCAGGCCCGGCCGAGGCCGTCGAGCGCGGTGCGCGGTTCGTCACGGTGACGGCGCATGACGGGGATGAAGGCGGTGTCCTCGCCGGTGACGCATTCGGGACCCATGGCGGAGAGCACGGCATCCGGGCCGATCTCGACGAACGTCGCGACACCTTGGGTCTCCATCTGACGCACGACGTCCACGAACCGGACCGTGTCCCGCACATGGGACACCCAGAAATCGACCGACCGCACATCACCAGCAGTCGCCAACGGGATCTTCGGCTCACGCAGTTCAAGACCGGCGACCACCGCCCGGAAGTCCTCCAGCATCGGCACCATCAGCGACGAATGGAACGCATGCGACACCTTCAACCGCGACGTCTTACGACCCAACACGGTGAAGTGCTCCGCAACAGCGACCACCGCCTCCTCCACACCCGACACCACCACAGAATTCGGCGAGTTGACCGCCGCCACCGACACCCCCTCGCGCAGCAACGGGACAACCTCATCCTCCGCCGCCTGAACCGCGACCATCGCACCACCACCCGGCAACGCCTGCATCAACCGACCCCGAGCCGACACCAACACCGCAGCATCCGACAGCGACAAAACCCCCGCCACATACGCCGCAGCGATCTCACCGATCGAATGACCACCCACCACATCCGGCCGCACACCCCACGACTCCAACAACCGGAACAACGCCACCTCCACAGCGAACAAAGCCGGCTGCGTCATCCCCGTCTGACTCAAAGACAGCCCCTCGGCCGACTCAGACTCAGACTCCGCCCACATCACCGACCGCACCTCACCACCCAGCACATCCAGCACCTCATCCAACGCCCCCGCGAAAACCGGGAACACCTCATACAGACCACGACCCATCCCCACCCACTGCGACCCCTGCCCCGAAAACACAAACCCGAGGCCACCACCGGGAGCCATCCGCAGCGGCGTACCGCCGGACGCGATCTTCGCCAGGGCCGCCCGCAGTTCGTCGGCGTCCCGGCCGACGGCCACCGAGCGGTGGTCGAGCGCGCCTCGTGCGGTCGCCAGGGAGTAGGCGACGTCCCGTGCGGCCACGCCGCCGTCCAGCAGGGTCGAGATGTTCCGCGCCTGGTCGCGTACGCCTTGCACGCTGCGTCCGGAGAGGACCAGCGGGATCACGGTCGCGTCGGCCGGGGACTCCGGACGGGCCGAATCGGGCGCGTCCTGCGAAGGCACGTCCTCCACGGGCGCCTGCTCCACGATCACATGCGCGTTCGTCCCGCTGATGCCGAACGACGACACACCCGCCCGCCAGGGCCGGTCCACCTCGGGCCACGCCCGGTCCTCGGTCAGCAGCTCGACGGCGCCGGTCGACCAGTCGACCTGGTCGGAGGGGTCGGCCACATGCAGGGTCCGGGGCACGACCTCGTTGTGCATGGCCGTGATCATCTTGATCACGCCGGCGACACCGGCGGCGGCCTGGGCGTGCCCGATGTTGGACTTGATCGAGCCCAGCATCAGGGGCGTCTCGCGGTTCTGCCCGTACGTCGCGAGGAGCGCCTGCGCTTCGATCGGGTCGCCGAGGGAGGTTCCGGTGCCGTGGCCCTCCACGACGTCGACGTCCGCCGCCGCCAGGCCCGCGTTCGCGAGTGCGGCGAGGATGACGCGTTGCTGCGAGGGGCCGTTGGGGGCGGCGAAGCCGTTGGACGCGCCGTCCTGGTTGACGGCGGAGCCGCGTACGACACCCAGCACGCGGTGGCCGTTGCGGCGCGCGTCGGACAACCGCTCCAGCAGCAGCATGCCCGCGCCCTCGGACCAGGCGGCGCCGTCGGCGGCTGCGGAGAAGGACTTGCAGCGGCCGTCGGGCGCGAGCCCGCGCTGCTGGCTGAAGTCGACGAACATCTCCGGTGTCGACATCACCGCCACGCCGCCCGCGAGGGCCAGCGAACATTCTCCGGCGCGCAGCGAGCGTGCGGCCCAGTGCAGGGCGACCAGCGAGGACGAGCAAGCGGTGTCGACGGTGATCGCGGGGCCTTCGAGGCCGAAGGTGTAGGAGATCCGCCCGGAGACCAGGCTGCCGCCGCTGCTGCTGGCCGCGTAGTCGTGGTGCATCAGCCCGGCGAAGACACCGGTCTGGCTGCCCCGTACCGCGTCGGGAGCGATGGCGGCGCGCTCGAACGCTTCCCAGGAGAGTTCGAGGAGCAGTCGCTCCTGCGGGTCCATGGTGAGTGCTTCGCGCGGCGAGATCCCGAAGAATCCGGCGTCGAAGTCGGCGGCCCCGGTGAGGAATCCGCCTTCGCGGACGTACGACTTGCCCTCGACGCCCGGCTCCGGGTCGTACACGCCCTCGACGTCCCAGCCTCGGTCGCGCGGGAAGTCCGAGATGGCGTCGACGCCGCCGGACACCAGGCGCCACAGGTCCTCGGGGGACGCGATGTCGCCGGGGTAGCGGCAGCTCATGCCGACGATCGCGATCGGCTCGTCGGTGGTCGAGGCGGTGGAGGCCGGTCCCGTGCCGCCCGACGGGGCGGCGTGCCGGCCGGCCAGTTCGCCGTGCAGGAAGCGCGCGAGGGCGAGTGGCGACGGGTAGTCGAAGACGAGGGTCGCGGGCAGCCGCAGCCGGGTCGCGGAGTTGAGCCGGTTGCGCAGCTCGACGGCGGTCAGCGAGTCGAACCCGAACTCGCGGAAGGCGCGGTTCGGTTCGATGGCGGCGGCGCTGCCGTGGCCGAGCACGGCGGCGGCCTGGCCACGTACGAGATCGAGCAGCCGCTGCTCGCGTTCCGCCTCGGGGAGGGCGAGCAGCGCGCCCTGCCAGGAGTCGACGTCCGCCGCCGCTCCGGCTCCGGCGACGCCGCGTCGGGTCGTCGGTACGAGTACGCGGAACAGGGCCTGCGATTCGGCGCCCTGCTTGCGGAGTTGGGGCAGGTCGAGGCGCGCGGGAGCCAGTACGGCCTCGGGGTGCGAGACGGCCGCGTCGAACAGTTCCAGGCCCTCGTCGGTGGAGAGCGGGGAGATGCCGCTGCGGCTGATCCGCGCCCGGTCGGCGGCGTCGAGATGTCCGGTCATGCCGCTCGCGCTGTCCCAGAAACCCCAGGCGAGGGCGTGTGCGGGCAGGCCGGCTGCCCCGCGGTGGAGGGCGAGGGCGTCGAGATAGGCGTTGGCGGCGGAGTAGTTGGCCTGTCCGGCGCTGCCCGCGAGCCCGGCGAAGGAGGAGAACAGGACGAAGTGGGTGAGGTCCAGGTCCGCGGTGAGTTCGTGCAGGTGCCAGGCGGCGTCCACCTTGGGCCGCAGGACCGTGGCCAGCCGGTCCGGGGTGAGGGATTCGACAGTGCCGTCGTCCAGGACGCCGGCCGTGTGGATGACGGCGGTGACGGGGTGTTCGGCGGGAACGGAGCCGAGTGCGGCGGCGAGGGCGGTCCGGTCGGTGACGTCGCAGGCGAGCGCCGTGACGGTGGCGTCGCCGAGGTCCGTGACGGTGGCGCCGCTGCGGCTGAGGAGCAGCAGATGGCGGACGCCGCGCTCGGCGACGAGATGGCGCACGACGGTCGAGGCGAGCGTGCCGCTCGCGCCGGTCACGACGACCGTGCCCTCGGGGTCCCAGTCGCGGGCGGGGGTGGCCGGGCTCTCGTACGCCCGTACCAGACGCGGCACTTGGAGGGCGCCGGCTCGTACGGCGGTCTCGGGCTCACCGAGCGCCGCGGCCAGGGGCAGGAGACGGGCGAGGTCCGTGGATGTGTCGGGTGCGTCGTGCTCGCTCAGGTCCACGAGCACGAACCGTCCGGGGTTCTCCTGTTGGGCGGTGCGCAGCAAGCCCCAGACGGCCGCTCCGGCCAGGTCGGTGCCGTCGGTCGCGCCGCGTGTCACCACGAGGAGCGTGCCATCGGTGAACCGTTCCTGGGACAACCAGTTCTGAAGATCCGTCAACATCTGTGCGACGGCCGCGTGGACGGCGAGCGGATCGGTGCCGGAGCGGTGGGGCGTCAGCACGACCACGCCGCTCGCCGCTTCGGCGTCGGTCACGTCGTCCAGCGAGTCCGCCGTCCCGGCGCCCACCAGCACGTCGGCCAACGGCGCGACGCCGTGGGCGCGTTCGGTATCCGCCGGGGCGATCACGGTCCAGTGCCGGGCCTCCGGCTCCACGTGGGCGGCCGTCTCCTGCCATTCGACCCGGAACAGCGCGTCGCGCGTCGCGTTCGCGCCGGACGCCAACTGCTCGGCGGTGACCGGGCGCAGGGCCAGCGAGCCGATCGACGCGACGGGGGTACCCGTGGCGTCGGCGACCTCGATGGCGACGGTGCCGGGTGTGGTCGGCCGTACGTGCACCCGCAGGCTCGTGGCCTCCGTCGCGTACAGCTCGACGTCCTGCCAGGCGAACGGCAGTTCAGCACCACCCCGGCTGACGTCGCCGTCGCCGTCGCCGTCGCCGCCGAGCCCGATCGCGTGCAGCGCGGCGTCGAGCAGGGCGGGGTGGATCCCGTACCGGCCTGACTGTTCACGTGCGCCGGATGGCAGGGCGACCTCGGCGAAGACCTCGGGGCCGCGCAGCCAGGCGGTGCGCAGCCCGCGGAAGGCGGGGCCGTACGCGAGTCCGGCGTCGGCGAGCCGTTCGTAGCCGCCCGTGACGTCGAAGGGCTCGGCCCGCTCCGGTGGCCACTGGGTGAGGTCGAAGTCCGGGCGGTGGTGCGCGGCGCCGAGCGTGCCGGTGGCGTGCCGGGTCCAGGGCAGGTCGGCGGGGGCGTCTTCGGACCGGGAGTAGATGGCGACGTCGCGGCGGTCGGAGGCCCCGTCGGCGGGGGCGTCGATGTGGACCTGCACCACCACGGAGCCCTTCGCGGGCAGGATCAGGGGTGCGGCGAGGGTGAGTTCTTCGAGGCTGGGGTGGCCCACCTCGTCGCCCGCGCGGATCGCCAGCTCGACGAAGCCGGTGCCGGGGAACAGCGTCCGCCCTTCGACGACATGGTCGCCGAGCCACGGGTGCGTGCCGAGCCCGACCCGTCCGGTGAAGGTCATCCCCTGGCCGTCGGCGCGCTGGAACGCCGCCCCGAGCAGCGCGTGCCCGGTGGAGATGAGACCGGCCGACGCGACGTCTCCGACGACGGCGGACTCGTCCAGCCAGTAGCGCTGCCGGTCGAAGGCGTACGTGGGGAGGTCGACGCGCCGCACGTCGCCGGGGAACGCGGTGGTCCAGTCGATGTCGACGCCCGCGGCCCACAGGTCGCCGGCGGAGCGCAGGAAGCGGTCGAGCCCGCCCTCGTCGCGGCGCAGCGTGCCGGAGACGGTGCCGTCGCGCTCGCCCGCGTCGAGGCTGTCGCTGATGCCGGGGATGAGGACGGGGTGGGCGCTGGACTCCACGAACGTGCGGAAACCGTCCGCGCCAAGTGCTTCGACGGCGTCGGCGAAGAGCACACGCCGGCGCAGGTTCCGGTACCAGTAACCGGCGTCCATGGCCGTGGTGTCCAGCCAGCCGGCGGTGACGGTGGAGTAGAAGGGGATCTCGGCGGTACGGGGGGCGACCGGCGCCAGTACGTCGAGGAGTTCGTCGCGCAACAGCTCGACCTGGGGCGAGTGCGAGGCGTAGTCGACGGCGATACGCCGCACGCGTACGTCGTCGGCCGTCAACTCCTCGTACAGCGCGTCGAGTCCGGCCGGGTCGCCGGAAACGGCCACGGAGCCGGGGCCGTTGACGGCGGCGATGGACACACCGGGGCGCAGGCGGGGCTCCAGTTCGGCGACCGGGAGCCGTACGGACATCATGCCGCCGGCGCCGGCCAGGGTCCGGGCGATGGCCTGCGAGCGCAACGCGACGACGCGCGCGCCGTCTTCGAGTGTCAGGGCGCCCGAGACGACGGCCGCGGCGATCTCGCCCTGCGAGTGGCCGACGACGGCGTCGGGCCGTACGCCGTACGACTCCCACAGCGCGGCGAGCGACACCATCACGGCGAACGAGACGGGCTGGACGACGTCGACGCGCTCCAGCGAGGGCGCGCCGTCGGCGCCGTGGATGACGTCGATGAGCGACCAGTCGACGAACGGGGCCAGGGCGGTGGCGCATTCGTCCAGGCGGCGGGCGAAAGCCGGTGATTCGGCGGCCAGTCGGGCGCCCATGCCGGGCCACTGGGCGCCCTGGCCGGGGAAGACGAGGGCGAGCTTGCCACCGGTCGTGGAGGCCACCCGTACGGGCATGTCGTCGTCCACGAGCGCCGTCAGTCCCGCGCGCAGCTGTTCGGCGTCGGTGCCGACGACGACGGCGCGGCGGTCGAACGTGGCCCTGCCGCGCAGCAGGGAGTGGCCGATGCCGAGCAGGTCGGGGGTGGGGGCTTCGGCGGCGTTCCCGTCGGTGTCGTCCAGCAGGGACAGCAGGCGGGCGGCCTGGCCGCGCAGCGCGCCGTCGCTCGCGCCGGAGACCGGCCAGGGCACGGCGGCGGGGCCGGCGCTCCCGACCTCGGGCGCTCCGTCCGGCTCGTCGGCCGGCTCGTCGGCCGGCTCGTCGGCCGGTGACTGTTCGAGGATCACGTGCGCGTTGGTGCCGCTGAGCCCGAACGACGAGACGCCCGCGCGCCTCGGCCCTTCCCCGCTCTCCCAGGGCCGCGCCTCGGTGAGCAGTTCGACCGGCCCCTGCGACCAGTCGACGTGCGGTGACGGCGCGTCCACGTGCAGTGTCCTGGGCAGTACCCCGTGCCGCATCGCCATGACCATCTTGATCACGCTCGCCACACCGGCGGCGGCCTGCGTATGCCCGATGTTGGACTTCACCGACCCGAGCCAGAGCGGCTCCCGCCGCTCCTTGCCGTACGTCGCGAGCAGCGCCTGGGCCTCGATGGGGTCGCCGAGCCGCGTACCGGTGCCGTGCGCCTCGACGGCGTCCACCCCGGACGCCTCGATGCCCGCGTCGGCCAGCGCGGCCCGGATCACCCGTTGCTGGGAAGGGCCGTTCGGGACGGTCATACCGCTGGAGGCACCGTCCTGGTTGACGGCGGAGCCGCGTACGACGCCCAGCACCTCGTGCCCGTTGCGCCGCGCGTCGGAAAGCCGCTCCAGCAGCAGCATGCCGACGCCCTCGCCCCAGCCGGTGCCGTCGGCCGCCGCCGCGAACGGCTTGCACCGGCCGTCGGCGGCCAGGCCCTGCTGGAGGCTGAACTCGACGAAGGTGTCCGGGGTCGACATCACCGTCACTCCGCCGGCCAGGGCCAGCGAGCACTCGCCCCGGCGCAGCGCCTGCATCGCGGAGTGCAGGGCGACCAGGGAGGACGAGCAGGCGGTGTCCACGGTCATGGCGGGGCCTTCGAGGCCCAGGGTGTAGGCGATACGGCCCGAGAGGATGCTGCCGGACGTGCCGTTGCCGAGGTAGCCGGCCAGCTCGTCGGGGATCTCGCGGACCCATGACCCGTAGTCGTGGTACATCACGCCGGCGAACACGCCGGTCTGGGTGCCGCGTACGGCGTGCGGGTCGATGCCCGCGCGCTCGAACGCCTCCCAGGACGTCTCCAGGACCAGCCGCTGCTGGGGGTCCATCGCCAGGGCCTCGCGCGGCGAGATCCCGAAGAACGCGGGGTCGAAGTCGGCGCAGTCGTGCAGGAAGCCGCCCTCGCGGACGTACGTGGTGCCGGGCTTTCCCGGCTCCGGGTCGTACAGCCCCTCGGTGTCCCAGCCGCGGTCGGCGGGGAAGCCGGTGACGCCGTCGTCGCCGGCGGCGACGAGCTGCCACAGCTGCTCCGGGGAGGTCACCCCTCCCGGAAACCGGCAGGCCATTCCCACGATCGCGATCGGGGCGTGCTGCCGCTCCTCCGCCTCGCTCAGCTTCCGCCGCGCGTCCCGGAGGTCGGCGGTCGCGCGCTTGAGGTAATTGAGCAGCTTCTCTTCGTTGTTCCCCACCGACGTCACCCATCGCTCCGGTCGAACTCAGCACGGCGCACCAGCACGAAATACCAATCAGCGTTGTCGGCCCTTTACCACGCCCACAATTGATAAGAATTCATCGGCCGGTCAGGCAACGGTCAGGTATGGAGAATCCCCCGACGTTTCCCCGACATTCATTCGATGTCCCGCTCCCAATACGGTCGCCACAATAGCGACGAAGATTTGCCCGAGCCACCCCTAACGGCTGCTCCGAAATCGCTGACGAGGGCGCGGGCACGGGGGATTAGGGGTTGCGTACGGGGGGTCACGCTGGCACGTTGGCCATGCAATTCTCAATCGACGGGTGTGCCCGGAATGAGGCCAGAAACATCATGACTCTCGCATCCAGCGAAACACAGCCGTGGATTCGACGTTTTCGGCCGGCCGCCGCGGCGAGTACCCAACTGGTGTGTCTGCCGCACGCGGGAGGCTCCGCCTCGTTCTTTCTGCCGGTCGCCAAGGCGCTCGCGCCCGAGACCGATGTGCTGGCCGTGCAGTATCCGGGCCGGCAGGACCGGCGCGAGGAGAAAGGCATCGACAACATTCCGGAGCTGGCCGACGCCGTGGCGCGTGAGCTGCTGGAGTGGGCGGACCGGCCGGTGACCCTCTTCGGTCACAGCATGGGCGCGACCGTGGCGTTCGAGGTCGCGCGCCGGCTGCGGGGCACGGACGTGGATGTGCTCGGGGTGATCGTCTCGGGGCGGTGCGCGCCGCCGTGCACGTGTGTGTCCACGCGTGAGCTGTCCACGGACGAGAACATCCTCGACGAGGTCCGCCGGATGAGCGGCACCGATTCCCAGGTCCTCGGCGACGACGACATCGTGAGCATGATCCTGCCGGCGCTCCGCAGCGACTACGCGGCCGTGCAGTCGTACCGGAGCGAGCCGGGCGCCTCGATCCCGTACCCGGTCGTGGCGCTGATCGGTGACGCCGATCCGCAGGTGCCCGTCGATGACGCGCGGGCGTGGGTCGGTCACACGGAGGCGGACTTCGAGCTGCACGTCTTTCCGGGCGGCCACTTCTATCTCAACGACCGGGCCGCCGCCGTCATCGGCACCGTCAAGCACCACATCGCGCGGTGGTCCGCCGCGCGGGACCGCGTCGCCTGAGGCGGCGACACGGCGCGCGCGGCCCGTACAACGGACGTGGTCACGGCGTCACTTGTTGGTGTGCCGGTGGAAGACCCGCATCGTGAACACCGACGTGACGAGCAGGATCGGCACCCACCAGGCGAGCGCCACCCAGGCGCTGTTCCCGACGGGCGTGCCGATCAGCAGCGCGCGTACGGCGTCGACGACCGGGGTGAACGGCTGGTTCTCGACGATGACGCGCAGCACGGTCGGCATGCCGTCCGCCGGTACGAGCGCGCTGCTCGCGTACGGCAGGAACACCAGGATCATGGAGTAGCCGCTGGCGGCCTCGACGCTGCCGGCGATGACCCCGAAGAGTGTGGCGATCCAGGCGATGGCGACCAGGAACACCAGCAGGATGCCGCAGACGGCCAGCCATTCGGAGGCGGTCGCGTTCGGGCGGAAGTCGACCAGGTAGCCGACGCCGATCACCATGACGACGGACAGGATGTTCCGCAGCGAGGCGGAGACCACATGTCCGACGAGGACGGCGGGGCCGAACATCGGCATGGAGCGGAACCGGTCGACGATCCCGTTCTGGAGGTCGCTCGCCACTCCGACCGAGGTCGCGGAGGCGCTGAACGCCACGCTGAGCACCACGATTCCGGCGATCAGATAGTTGACGTACGACGGTCCGCCGGTGTCGATCGCGCCACCGAACATGTAGCGGAACAGCAGGAGCAGCATGACGGGCAGGGCAACGGCCTGGATCATCTGGTCCATGCTGCGGGTGAGGTGGCGCAGGCTTCTGCCGACGAGCACCCCGCAGTCACCGACGACGAGAGCGAACGACGAGCGTTCCTTGGGCGCGGTGGTCGCGACGGCCTGGGTCATGTCGTGTCTCCCGTGGTGGTGCCCGAGCCGTCGCCGAGCGGGCCCCGGACGGCGTTGGCGCCGCTGGTCAGCGTGCGGAACACGTCGTCGAGCGTGGGTTCGTGGAGCGCGAACCGCGTGACGTCGACGCCCTTCTCGGTTGCCAGATTCAGCAGGTTGCGGATGTCCGCGACGCTTTCGATCGGCACGCTGATGGTGTGCTCGTCCAACCGCTCGCCGTCGTAGAGGGCATGAGCCGTCGTCATATCGCCTGCCGCGAAGGTGAGTTCGACGCGTTCCGTGCCGACCTGGGCCTTCAGCTGCTGCGCCGTCCCCTCGGCGACGACCCGGCCCCCGTTGATCAGGGCGATGTGGTCGGCGAGTTGGTCGGCCTCTTCGAGGTACTGGGTGGTGAGCAGGACCGTGGTGCCTGCCGCCATCAGGGATCTGATGGTGTCCCACATCTCCATCCTGCTGGTCGGGTCCAGTCCGGTGGTCGGCTCGTCGAGGAAGAGCACCGGCGGCGAGTTGAGCAGACTGACCGCGAGGTCGAGCCTGCGGCGCATACCGCCTGAGTAGGTCTTGATCGGCCGGTGGGCGGCGTCCACGAGGCTGAACTGCTCCAACAGCTCCCCCGCCCGCTGTAGGGCCGCGGCCTTGCCGAGGCGGAACAGCCGGCCCATCATCACCAGGTTCTCGTGACCGGTGAGCAGTTCGTCCACCGCCGTGTTCTGGCCGGTGAGCCCGATGAGCCGGCGTACGGCGCGGGCGTTGCTCGTGACGTCGTGGCCGCCGATGGTCACGGTCCCGCCGTCGGCGGTGAGCAGGGTGCTCATGATCCGGACCGCGGTGGTCTTGCCGGCGCCGTTGGGCCCCAGCAGTGCGAGCATCGTGCCGCGTTCGACGGTCAGATCGACCGACGTGAGGACCGATACGCTGCCGAACGATTTGCGTAGCCCCTTCGCCTCGATCATGTAGCTGCTGGGCATCCAGGTACATCTCCCTACATGGGTAGTGCGGTGGGCGGATCCAGGGGCGGCCGGTGCGGTCTGTCGCGCGGGTCAGCCTGTCGCGGGGTCGTCGCCGAGCGCTTCGCCCAGCGCCATGCTGATCAGCGCGTCGCTGTCCATGGCGTCGATGGCCGCCGACCCACCGGTGCCTTCATCGTCCCCCTCGGCGCCGGCGCCGGAAACGGGTTCCGGCTCGATCCCGGCGAGTTCGAGAAGTCCGTTCAGGAGTCCCGCCTCGCGCAGTCTAACCACCGGGATCGCGCTGAGCGCGTCTCGGATGCCGTCGTCGGTCAGGGCGGCCGGGGCCGCCGACTCGTCGGTGACCGGGGCCAGTTCGGCGCCCAGGTGCTCGGCGAGCGCGCGCGGGTTCGGGTAGTCGTAGATCATGCCCGCGGACAGTTTCAGCCCGGTGACCAGCGTGAGCTTGTTCCGGAAACCCATCGCCGACAGTGAGTCGAAACCGACCTCGTTGAACGGTTTGTCCAGCTCGATCTCGTCGGGGCTCGCGTAGCCGAGGATCCCGGCGGCGTGTGTCCTGACGAGTGCGAGCAGTGCGGGCATCCGCTGGTGGGGCCGCATCTCCGCCAGCCGTTCGCGCAGCGTGCCGCTCTCGGCCGCGGTGTCGTCGGCCGTACGGCGCGCGGAGGAGGGCATCAGGCTCCGGAAGAGCGCGGGCAGTTCGTCGGCGTCCTGCCCGGCGAGCGCCCGGATGTCCAGCCGGATCGGCAGCAGGAGCGCGTCATCCAGGGAGCGGGCGGTGTCGAGGAGACCGAGACCGTCCGCCGTGGACAGCGTGCCGATGCCGGTGCCCGCGATACGGGCGGTGTCGGCAGCGCCGAGTCCGTCGGCCATGCCGCCGTCGCCGGTGTCCCAGGCGCCCCAGGCCAGTGATGTCCCGGCCAGTCCCGTGGCCCGGCGCCGGGCGGCCAGCGCGTCCAGGAACGCGTTCGCCGCCGCGTAGCTGCCCTGTCCGGGCGAGCCGAGCACGCCGGCCGCCGAGGAGAACAGGACGAACGCCGACAGGTCGAGCCCCGCGGTCAGTTCGTGCAGATTGAGCGCCGCGTCGACCTTCGGCCGCAGCACCGCGTCCACCCGGTCCGGGGTGAGCGAGGCGATCACGCCGTCGTCCAGCACACCGGCGGCGTGCACGACGCCGCGCAGCGGTCGGTCGGCGGGGACGGTGGCGAGCAGGGCCGCCACCGCGTCCCGGTCGGCGATGTCGCAGGCGACGACGGAGACGGTCGCGCCGAGTCCGGCCAGTTCGTCGCGCAGTGCGGCGGCGCCGGGGGCGTCCGCGCCGCGCCGGCTCGCCAACAGCAGGTGGCGTACGGCGTGTTCGGCGACGAGATGGCGGGCGACGGCGCCGCCGAGTGCCCCGCCCGCGCCGGTGACCAGGACGGTCCCCTCGGGGTCCCAGAGCGCGGCGGCGGGGGTGGTGGGGGCGGTGATCCGGACCATCCGGGGAGCGAGGACGGCGCCGTCGCGCAGCGCCGTCTGTGACTCCCCCGCGGCCGTGGCCGCGGGCAGCGTCCGCAGGGCCGCGCCGGTCTCGGTGCCGGCCGCGGTGCCGCTCGCTTCGAGGTCCACGAGCACGATGGCGCCGGGGTGTTCGACCTGTGCCGAACGCACCAGGCCGGCCACCGCCGCGCCCGCCAGGTCGCGCGGGCTCTCGCCGTCGCACGCGACCGCCCCGCGGGTGACCACGACGAGCTTGCGGTCCGCCGAACGCGGGTCCGCCAGCCACGACCGGAGCACCGCGAGGACGCGGTTCACCTCGTCGTGTACGGCGTCGGCGCCGTCCTCCTCGGAGCCCGCGGGCAGCAGGGTGACGGGGCCCTCGTCTGCCGCCGGGTCGCCGACGACGGTGGCGCCGAGGGTGTCGGCCAGTCCCCAGCGATCCGGTCCGAGGACGCTCCAGCCGCCCGTTCCGCCCACCGGGCCGGCCGCGACCGGCTGCCACTCCACGCCGAACAGGGTGTCGGCGTGCCTGGCGGGCGCGGCCACGGGCCGGGCCGTGGCGGCGGACATCGGCCGCAGCAGCAGCGATCCGACGGAGACGACGGGCTTTCCGGCGGCGTCGGCGATGTCCAGGGCCACCACGCCGTTGCCGGAAGGCCGTACGTGTACGCGCACATGGGTGGTGCCCACCGCGTGCAGGTCGACCCGCTCCCAGGAGAACGGGAGCACGGGCTCGCTGCCCGCCGACGCCCCGCAGCCGATGGTGTGCAGGGCGGCGTCGAGGAGCGCGGGGTGGATGCCGAACCGGTCGACGTCGGCGTGGGTGCCGGGCTCCAGACTCACCTCGCCGAACACCTCGTCGCCGCGCCGCCATACGGTGCGCAGGCTCTGGAACGCGGGACCGTAGGCCAGTCCCTGTTCCGCGAGGTCGGTGTACATCCCGTCGAGCGGCAGCCGCTCGGCGCCCGGCGGCGGCCACTGGGTGAGGTCGAACGACGTCCGCGCGGCGGCGGCCGGTGCCAGCGCTCCGGCGGCGTGCCGGGTCCACGGCAGCCGGTCGTCGGCCCCTTCCACGCGCGAGTGGACGCTGAAGCGCCGTACGCCTGCCGAGTCCGGTGTGTCCACGGCGAGTTGGAGCCGTACGCCGGCGCGCTCGGGCACGATCAGGGGCGCCTCGATGGTCAGTTCGTCCAGTTGCGGGCAGCCGACCTCGTCACCGGCGCGGATCGCCATCTCCACGAAGGCCGTGCCGGGGAAGAGCACCGAGCGCTCCACGCGGTGGTCGGCGAGCCACGGGTGGGTGCCGACCGAGACCCGGCCGGCGAACAACACGCCGTCGGCGCCCGCGAGTTCGGTCGCGGAACCGAGCAGCGGGTGCTCCTCGGGTCCGGCACCGGCCGAGGCGGTCTCCAGCCAGTAGCGCTGCCGCTGGAACGGGTAGGTGGGCAGCTCGACCTGGCGGCGCTCGCCGAACACACCGCGCCAGTCGACGGCCGTGCCCGCGACGTGCAGCCGGCCGAGCCCGGTCAGGGCGGCGGCGGGCTCCTTCTGGTCCTTGCCGAGGAGCGGGGTGACCAGGACCTCCTCCGACCGCTCCACCAGGGTCTCCTGGGCGAGGGCGGCGAGGGTCGATCCGGGGCCGATCTCCACGTATCGGGTCACCCCGAGCGCGTCCATGGCGCGGACGGCGTCGTGGAACCGTACGGGACTGCGCACCTGCCCGACCCAGTACTCCGGGGTGCTCAGCTCGTCGCCGATCTCCTCGCCGGTGACCGTGGAGACGATCGGGACGCGCGGCCGGGAGAAGTCCGACTTCTGTGCCACGGAGGCGAGTTCGTCCAGAATCGGGTCCATCAGGCCCGAGTGGAAGGCGTGCGAGACCCGCAGCCGCCGGGTCCGGCCGAACCGCTCGGCGACGGCGTCGACCGCTTCGGCCGGGCCCGAGATCACCACCGACTCCGGTCCGTTGACGGCGGCGATGTCGACCCCGTCCGTGAGGGCGGCCCGTACGCGCTCCTCCGAGGCGGCGACGGCGGTCATCGCCCCGCCGGCGGGCAGCGCCTGCATCAGCGCGCCGCGCGCCACGACGAGTGCGCCGGCGTCCTCCAGCGTGAGTACGCCGGTGACATGGGCCGCGGTGAGTTCGCCGACGGAGTGGCCCGCGACGTAGTCGGGCCTGATCCCCCACGCCTCCAGCAGCCGGAACAGCGCGACCTCGACGGCGAAGAGGGCGGGCTGGGTGAACTCGGTCTCGTCCAGCAGGAGCGCGTCGGCCGTGTCGGGCTCGGCCCACATCACCTCGCGCAGCGGACGGGCCGCGTACCGGTCGATCACCTCGCACACGCTGTCCAGCGCGGCGGCGAACACCGGGAACTCCTCGTACAGTTCACGGCCCATGCCGAGCCGCTGCGCGCCCTGGCCGGAGAAGAGGAACCCGGTCCGGCCGCCCGTGCCCGCGACGCCCTCGGCGACGCCGGGCGCCTCCTCGCCGTCGACCAGCGCCATCAGGCCGCGCAGGAACTCCGGGTACCGGCTCCCGACCACGACCGCGCGGTTCTCCAGTGCGGCGCGTGAGGTGGCGAGCGAGTGGCCGACGTCGGCGAGGTCCCGGTCGGGGTCGTCGTTCAAGTAGGAGAGCAGCCGCTCGGCCTGGAGGCGCAGAGCCTCCTTGTTCCGGCCGGAGAGCACCCAGGGCACGGTCGGGGTGTCCGCCGCACCGTCGTCGGCCGGTGTGTCGTCGGCCGCTGTGTCGTCGGCGGGCGGCTCCTCGATGATCACGTGCGCGTTGGTGCCGCTCACGCCGAACGACGAGACGCCCGCGCGACGGGGCCGGTCCGAGCGCTCCCACGGCACGGCATCGGCGAGCAGCCGCACGTTCCCCGCCGACCAGTCGATCTCCCCGGACGGCGCCCTGACGTGCAGCGTCTTCGGCAGTTCGGCGTGCCGCATGGCGAGCACCATCTTGATGATCCCGGCGACGCCGGCGGCGGCCTGGGTGTGCCCGATGTTGGACTTGACGGACCCGATGAGCAGCGGCCGGTCCGCCGGGGCGTCCTGGCCGTACGTCGCCATCAGCGCCTGCGCCTCGATGGGGTCGCCGAGCTTCGTGCCGGTGCCGTGCGCCTCGACGGCGTCGACGTCGCCCGCGCCGAGGCGGGCACTGGCGAGTGCCTGCCGGATCACCCGTTGCTGGGCGGGGCCGTTGGGGGCGGTGAGGCCGTTGGACGTACCGTCCTGGTTCACGGCGGAGCCGCGTACGAGGGCGAGGACCGGGTGGCCGTTGCGGCGCGCGTCGGAGAGCCGTTCCAGGACGACCAGGCCGGCGCCCTCGGACCAGGCGGTGCCGTCCGCGTCGTCGGAGAACGCCTTGCAGCGGCCGTCCGGGGCGAGCCCGCCCTGCCTGCTGAACTCGACGAACGTCTCGGGCGTCGCCATCACCGTGACGCCGCCGGCCAGCGCCAGCGAGCAGTCGCCCTGCCGCAGTGCCTGCGCGGCCAGGTGCAGCGCGACCAGCGACGAGGAGCACGCCGTGTCGACCGACACGGCGGGGCCTTCGAGGCCGAGGCTGTAGGCGACACGCCCGGTCACGATGGAGCCGGAGCTGCCCGCGCCCAGATAGTCGTGGTACTGCACACCGGCGTACACACCGGTGCGGCTGCCCTTGAGCGACCGGGGGTCGATACCGGCCCGCTCCAGCGCCTCCCACGACGCTTCCAGGAGGATCCGCTGCTGCGGGTCGATCATCGGCGCCTCCTTCGGCGCGACGCCGAAGAACGCCGGGTCGAAGTCGCCCGCGTCGTACAGGAAGCCGCCCTCGCGCACGTAACTGGTGTTCGGGCGGCGGCGGTCGGGGTCGTACAGACCCTCGACGTCCCAGCCCCGGTCGGCGGGGAACTCCCCTATGCCGTCGGCCTGTTCGGAGAGCATCCGCCACAGGTCGTCGGGCGAGGAGACACCGCCGGGGAAGCGGCAGGCGAGGCCGACGACGGCGACGGGCTCGTCCGCCTCGCCGACGGCCGGTGCGGCGACGGCGGCGCCCTCGCTCACCCCGGACAGGGCGCCGAGCAGATACTCGGCGAGTGCGGTGGGTGTCGGGTAGTCGAAGACGAGCGTGGCGGGCAGCCGCAGGGCGGTGGCGGTGTTGAGGCCGTTGCGCAGTTCGATCGCGGTCAGCGAGTCGAAGCCGAGCTGCTGGAATTCGAGCAGCGGGTCGATGTCGCGCGCGGACGGGTAGGCCAGGACGGACGCGGTGTGTTCGCGTACGAGGTCGAGTACGGCCCCGAGGCGGTCCTCGGCGGGCAGCGCGGCCACCGACTCGGCGTACGAGACGGTGCGTTCGACGGCTCCGGCCGCCACGCGGCGCGCGGCGCCGCCGGCCAGGGTGTGGAGCTGCTTCGGCGCGTCGGCGCCCCAGGCGCGCAGGGCGGCGAGGTCGAGTCTCACGGCGACGGTCGTGGCGCCGGAGGGGCCGCCGTCGCCGGGTGTCTCGCGGAGCGCGGCGTCGAGAAGCGCGAGTCCTTCGTCCGTGGACAGCGGCAGCAGGCCCCCGCGCGCGTGCCGGGTGGTGTCGGCGTCGGCGAGGGCGCCGCCCATGCCGCCGATCCCGCTCCACAGACCCCAGGCCACGGACAGCGCGGGCAGTCCGTCGGCGCGGCGGTGGGCGGCCAGTGCGTCCAGGAAAGCGTTGGCGGCGGCGTAGTTGGCCTGGCCGGGGGCGCCGAGGACGGCGGAGACGGAGGAGAACAGCACGAACGCGGCGAGGTCGCCGCCGCGGGTCAGCTCGTGCAGGTTCAGTACGCCGTCGACCTTGGGCCGCAGCACCGCGTCCACCCGTTCGGGCGTCAGCGCGGTCAGTACGGCGTCGTCCAGCACCCCGGCGGCGTGCAGCACGGCCGTCAGGGGGTGCTTCTTGGGGATACGGCCCAGCGCCTTGCCGAGCGCCTCGCGGTCGGCCACGTCGCAGGCGGACACGCTCACGCGGGCGCCGAGCGCGGTGAGTTCGGCGACGAGGCCGCCGACCGCCGACTTGCCGCCACGGCTCAGCAACAGCAGGTGGCGTACGCCGTGTTCGGTGACGAGATGGCGGGCGACGACCCCGCCGAGCGCGCCGGACGCGCCGGTGATGAGCACGGTGCCCTCGGGGTCGAACACCCGGCTGTCGGGGGCCTCTTGGGCGGCCGGGGTCCGGTTGAGCCGGGCGGCGTGCGGGAGAGTGCCGCGTACCGCGAGCTGCGGCTCGCCGGAGGTGCGTACGGCGGCCAGTACGGCGTCGCCGAGGTCCTTCCCCGCGTCCGCCTCCTCGACGTCGAGCAGCACGAACCGGTCGGGGTGTTCGGCCTGCGCCGCGCGGACCAGGCCCCAGACGGCCGCGCCCGCGAGGTCGCGCACCGGCGCGCCGCCGGCCGGGACGGCGCCCGTGGTGAGCAGGACGAGCGTGGAGTCGGCGGTGTGGTCGGAGGCCAGCCAGTTCTGGGCGGCGAGCAGCGCGCGGCGGGTGGCCGCGCGGGTCGACTCCGCGTCCGTTCCGGGCGTGGAGCGCAGTACGACGACCTCCGGCACGGGACCGGTGACGCCGCTCAGGTCGACGTCGTCGAACTCGGCGGTTCGCGCCGGGTGTCCGGGCAGCGGACCGGCCGGGATCGGCTGCCAGTCCGTCCGGTACAGCGGGTGGACGGCCGTGGCGGTGGGCGCGGCCGTCTCCAGCGGGCGGAACACGTTCGCCTCGACGGTGGCGACGGGGTCGCCCGCCGCGTCGGCGACCGTCACGGCGAAGGTCTCGGGCGCGGTCGGCGAGAACCGCACGCGCAGCGCGGACGCGCCGCTCGCGTGCAGTTCGACGCCGGACCAGGAGAACGGGACGAGGCCGGCCCCGCCGGCCGTACTGTCGCCGCCGCCCGCCGCGCGCAGGGCGTGCGTCGCCGCGTCGAGGGCGGCCGGGTGGAGTGCGAACTCCTCGGCGCCGTGCGGCGGTTCGTCGGGCAGCCGCACCTCGGCGAAGATCTCGTCGCCGACCCGCCAGGCGGCGCGCAGCGAGCGGAAGACGGGGCCGTAGGTCAGCCCGGTGTCGGCGAAGTCGTCGTAGAGCCCGTCCAGCGGGATCTCCTGGGCGTCCTTCGGCGGCCAGACGGCCAGTGCCGCGCCGGGGCGGCCGGTCGACGCGACGACGGTGCCCGCCGCGTGCCGGGTCCACGGCTCGTCGTCGGGGGCGTCGTCGGGCTGCGAGTGAACCGTGACGGGGCGGCGCCCGGCGGGGTCGGCGGCGCCGACGGTGAGCTGGACGCGTACGCCGCCGTGCGCGGGCAGCACCAGGGGGCCGCTGAGGGTCAGCTCGTCGACGCGTCCGCAGCCGACCTGGTCGCCCGCCTGGACGGCGAGTTCGACGAAGGCGGTGCCGGGCAGCATGGCCACCTCGCCCACCATGTGCTGGGCGAGCCACGGCTGTTGGGCGAGCGAGAGCCGGCCGGTCAGCACGGCGCCCCCGGTGCCCGCGAGGGTGATGGCCGCGCCGAGCAGGGGGTGCCCGTGCGTGCGCAGGCCCGCCGAGGTGACGTCGTCCTCGGTGCCGCGCCCGTCGAGCCAGTAGCGGCGGTGCTGGAAGGCGTAGACCGGAAGCGGGACACGGCGGGCGCCCCGCGCGGCGAAGACGGCCGTCCAGTCGGGGTCGACGCCGCCGACGTACAGCTGGGCCAGCGCGGTCAGTACGGCGGCGGGCTCGGCCCGGTTCGCGCGCAGCGTCGGAAGCAGGACGGCGCCGTCCTCGGGTGTCGTGGTCAGGGCGCGGCGGGCGAGCGCGGTGAGGACGCCGTCCGGGCCGACCTCGACGTAACGGGTGACGCCGGAGGCCTCCAGGGTGCGTACGCCGTCGTGGAAGCGGACCGCCTCGCGGACGTGCCGAACCCAGTACTCGGCGCTGCCCAGTTCACCGGACGTGGCGAGTTCGCCCGTCACGTTCGAGACGACGGGGATGGTGGGCGCGGCGAAAGTCAGGCCCCGGACGACGGCGGCGAACTCGGTGAGCATGCCGTCCATGTGCGGGGAGTGGAAGGCGTGGCCGACCCGCAGTCGGCGGGTCTTGCGGCCGGTGTCGCCGAACCGGCCGGCGATCGCGGCGGCGGCCTCGTCGTCGCCCGAAACGACCACGGAGCGGGGGCCGTTGACGGCGGCGATGCTCACCCGGTCGGTGAGCAGGGGCCGTACCTCGTCCTCGGTGGCCTCGATCGCGATCATGGCGCCGCCGCCGGGCAGCGCCTGCATGAGCCTGCCGCGCGCGGCGACGAGCGCGCACGCGTCGTGCAGGTCCAGCACCCCGGCGACATGGGCGGCGACCAGTTCGCCGATGGAGTGTCCGATGAGCACGTCCGGTGTGACGGACCAGGACTCCAGGAGCCGGAAGAGGGCCACCTCGACGGCGAACAGGGCGGGTTGGGTGTACTCGGTACGGTCGAGCCTGTCCGCGTCGTCGAAGATGACGTCGCGCAGCGGGCGGTCCAGGAACGGCGCGAAGACGGCGCACACGGTGTCCAGCGCCTCGGCGAACACCGGGAAGGCGGCGTGCAGTTCACGGCCCATGCCGACACGCTGCGAGCCCTGCCCGGAGAAGAGGAACGCGGTGCGGCCGGGGACGGGCGGGCCGGTCAGGAGACCGGGGGCGGTGGCGCCCTTGGCGAGCGCGGCGAGTCCGTCGCCCACGGCGGCCGGGTCGTCGGCGAGGACCACGGCGCGGTGCTGCAACGGCGAGCGTGTGGTCGCCAGCGAGTAGCCGAGGTCGAGCAGCCGGTACGGGGACGAGTCCGCGAGCCGGGCCGCGACCGGGACCAGTTGCTCGGCCTGGGCCTGGAGCGCCGATGGGCTCTGGGCGGTGACGGGCAGTGGTACGGCGACACCGGCGGGCCACGCCGGGTCCGTCGCCGCAGCGTCGGCCGACGGGTCGTCGGCCGGGGCCTCTGCCGCCGGGGCCTCCTCCAGGATCACGTGCGCGTTGGTCCCGCTCACCCCGAACGAGGACACGCCCGCGCGGCGCGGTGTGCCGCCGTTCTCCCACGGGCGCTCGGTCTCCAGCAGCCGTACGGCACCGGCCGACCAGTCGATCTCCCCGGAGGGCTCGCTGACATGCAGCGTTCTGGGCAGCAGCCCGTGGCGCATGGCGAGCACCATCTTGATGACGCCGCTCACCCCGGCGGCGGCCTGTGCGTGCCCGATGTTGGACTTGACGGAGCCGAGCCACAGCGGCCGGTCGGCGGGGCGGTCCGCGCCGTACGTGGCGATCAGCGCCTGCGCCTCGATCGGGTCGCCCAGGGTCGTACCGGTGCCGTGGCCCTCCACGGCGTCGATGTCGGCCGGGGACAGCTGCGCGTTGGTCAGGGCCTGCCGGATGACGCGCTGCTGGGAGGGGCCGTTGGGCGCGGTGAGGCCGTTGGACGCGCCGTCGGAGTTGACGGCGGAGCCGCGGATGACCGCGAGGACGGGGTGGCCGTTGCGGCGCGCGTCGGACAGCCGCTCCAGCAGGAGCAGTCCGGCGCCCTCGGACCAGCCGGTGCCGTCGGCGCTGTCGGAGAACGCCTTGCAGCGGCCGTCCGGGGCGAGCCCGCGCTGCCGGCTGAAGGCGCGGAACGGCGAGGGGGTGGACATCACCATCACGCCGCCGGCCAGCGCGAGGGAGCAGTCGCGCTGCCGCAGGGCCTGGCCGGCCAGGTGCAGCGCGACCAGGGAGGACGAGCAGGCGGTGTCGACGGTGACGGCGGGGCCTTCGAGGCCCAGCGAGTACGCGATCCGGCCCGAGATGACCGAGCCGGCCGTGCCGGTGCTGAGGTAGTCGTCGGCGACGGCCGCCATCCGGTCGGGCGCCACGCCGTCGTAGTAGTCCTGGCTGCCGCTGCCGAGGAACACGCCGACCGGGGCCTCACGGAGCGACATCGGCGGGATGCCCGCGCGCTCCAGGGTCTCCCAGGCGAGTTCGAGCGCGAGTCGCTGCTGCGGGTCCAGGGCCAGGGCCTCGCGCGGTGAGATGCCGAAGAACGCGGCGTCGAAGTCACCGGCTCCGCTGAGGAATCCGCCCTCGGTGACCCGGTCGGCGTCCGGCCCGTCGTCGAAGAGGGCGTCCACCTCCCAGCCGCGGTCGGTGGGGAACGGGCCGATCGCGTCGCCGCCCGCCGCCACCAGCTTCCACAGGTCCTCCGGGGAGCGGATGTCGCCGGGGAAGCGGCAGCCCATGGCGACGATCGCTATCGGCTCCTGCTCGGCGGCCTCCAGTTCGCGCAGCCGCTCACGCGTCTGATGCAGGTTCGCCGTCACGCGCTTGAGGTAGTCGACCAGCTTGTCTTCGTCAGCAGCCATCGCTTCTCGTGTCCTGTCCATGGGCCCGGTCAACTCGCGCCGAGTTCGTTGTCGATCAAGTCGAAGAGGTCGTCGGCCGTGGCCGTCTTCAGCCGGTCCGTCACGCCCGCGCCGTCGTCGCCGCCGCCGAGGGTCCCGGTCAGCTTTCCGACAAGGCTCTGGAGCCGTGCGGTGACGCGGGTGCGTTCGATCTCGTCCCGGCTCAGCCCGGCCAACCGGGCCTCCAGCCGGTCGAGTTCGACGGTCAGCGGGACGGCCGCCGCGCCCTCCGGCTCGCACACCAGGGTCCACAGGTGTTCGGCGAGCGCCTTGGAGCTGACGTAGTCGAAGACGACCGTGGCGGGGAGTTTCAGCCCGACGGCCGCGCCGAGCCTGTTGCGCAGGTCGACCGCCGTCACTGAGTCGAAGCCGATCTCCTTGAAGACACCGGCCGGTTCGATCGACGCGGCGCCCGGGTGGCCGAGTACGGCGGCGACATGGCCCCGTACCAGTTCGAGGAGCTGCTGGTGCTGCTCGGTCTCCGTCAGCCCGGCGAGGCGGTCCGCCAGCGCCGTACCCGCTCCGTCGGCGGCGGCCGGTGCGTCGGCGGCGGACTGCTCGTCCAACACCCGCCGGGCGTCGGTGAGATCGCGCAACAGGGGGCGGTCACGGGTGAGTGTGTAGACGGGGACGAAGAGGTCCCAGTCGATGTCGGCGACGACGAGATGGCTCTCGTCCCGGTCCAGCGCCATCCCGAGCGCCCGCACCGCGGGCTCCGGGTCCATCTCGGCCAGGCCCATCCGGCGCAGGTGCGCGCCGCTCTCCTCGCCGACCATGCCGCCGCCGCCCCAGGAGCCCCAGGCGACGGAGGTCGCGGCGAGGCCGCGGGCGCGGCGGCGCTGGGCGAGGCCGTCGAGATAGGCGTTGGCGGCGGCGTAGGCGGGCTGTCCCCCGGTGCCCCAGACAGCGGCGCCGGAGGCGAAGAGGACGAACGCGTCGAGTTCCCGGTCGCCGAGCACCCTGTCCAGGGCTGCGGCCCCGCCGGCCTTGGCGCGCATCGCGTCGGCGAACACCTCGGGGGTCGCCTCGGTCAGCGGCGGCTCCTCGGTCAGCACACCGGCCGCGTGCAGGACGGCGGTCAACGGCTTGTCGTCGGGCAGTGCGGCGATCAGCGCGCCGAGCGCCGCCTCGTCGGAGACGTCGCAGGACTCGATGAGCACATCGGCGCCCAACGCCCTCAGTTCGGCGGCCAGTTCGCCGGCTCCGGGTGCCTGTGGGCCGCGGCGGCCGGCCAGGACGATACGTTCGGCGCCGCCGCGCGCCAGCCAGCGCGCCACGTGCGAGCCGACGACTCCGGTGCCGCCGGTGACCAGCACGGTGCCGCGCGGGCGCCAGGCGGTGTGGGCGCTGTCGCCGAGCGGGGCGCGTACCAGCCGCCGGGCGAACGCTCCCGTACGGCGCACGGCCACCTGCTCCTCGCCGTCGGCGCCGGACAGGATCCGGCAGAGCCGGTCCAGCGCGGCGGGATCGCCGGACTCGGTCGCGGCGATGTCGACGATGCCGCCCCAGGTGTCGGGGGCGTCGAGCGCGAGGACGGTGCCGAGTCCCCACAGGGAGGCGGCGTCCGGGTCGACGTCCTCGGCGGTGTCGACCGCGACAGCGTCGGAGGTGACGCACCACAGGGGTGCGTCGATGTCCGCGTCGCGCAGGGCCTGGAAGAGCGTGAGGGTGCTCTCGACGGGGTACGGAAGTCCCCTGTACCCGGTCTCCGCGGGTCCTTCGGTGGCTGTCAACGACAGGACACCGGTGGGCTGTTGGCCGCCGAGCGCGTCGCGCAGCCGGGCGGTCAGCGCGGTCCGGTCCGCTCCGTTGGTCTCGGCCGTGACCACGGTGGCACCGCTCGCGGCGAGCGCGCGGCCGGTCGCCTCGGCCTGCCGGGCGCCGGGCGGGACGACGAGCAGCCAGGTGCCGGTCAGCCCGGCGAACGAGCCGCCGGCCAGTGGCGCCCACGACACGCGGTAGCGCCAGGAGTCGACGGTGGAGATACGGGTCCGCTCCCGGCGCCAGGCGGAGAGGGCGGGGACGACCTCACGCAGCTGCCCGGCGTCCACGTCGAGCATCTCGGCGAGGGTGTCGGTGTCGTTCCGCTCGACACCGGCCCAGAAAGGGCCCCCGTCGTCGGTCGTGCCGGGCACGGCGGCGGGCGGGGCCGCGGACTCGGGGTGCCAGTACCGGGTGCGCTGGAACGGGGTGGTCGGTACGTCGACGGGCTCGGCGTACGGGAAGAACGTCGCCCAGTCCACGGGCAGTCCGCGTACATGCCGTTCGGCCGCCGACCTGACGAACCGGTCGAGACCGCCCTCGTCGCGCCGCAGGGTGCCGGTGACGACGGCGTTGTCGTCGAGCGCGTCCAGGGTCTCCTGGATGCTCATACCGAGCACCGGGTGGGCGCTGATCTCCAGGAAGGCCATGGGGCCGCCGGTGGCCAACTCCCCCACCACCGAGGCGAATCTGACCCGGTTGCGCAGATTGTCGAACCAGTAGCGGGCGTCCAGCTCCGTACCGTCGACCCAGTCGCCGGTGACGGTGGACATCATCGCCACCTCGGCCTCGCGCGGTTCGATCGGCGCGAGGTCGCTCAGCAGGCGCTCCTCCAGGGCGTCGACGTAGGCGGAGTGCGAGGCGTAGTCCACCGGGACCCGCTTGGCGCGTATGTCGTCGGCCGTCAACTCCTCCCGCAGCCGGTCCAGTACGGTGCCCTCGCCGGACAGCACCACGGACTCGGCGCCGTTCTCGGCGGCGATCGAGACCTGGTCGCGGTACCGGTCCACGTATGCCTCGGCGCGCTCGGCCGACAGGCCCACGGCGAGCATGCCTCCCCGGCGGTCGAGGAGTTCGGCGATGGCCTTGCTGCGCAGGGCCACCACCCGAGCGCCGTCGTCCAGCGACAGCGCGCCCGACACGCTCGCGGCGGCGATCTCGCCCTGCGAGTGGCCGATGACGACGTCCGGTTCGACGCCGTGCGCGCGCCAGACGGCGGCCAGGGAGACCATCACGGCCCACAGCACGGGCTGGACGACATCGACGCGTTCGGCGGGCGGCGTGCCCGGAAGGCCGCGCAGGACCTCGGTCACCGACCAGTCGACGTACTGGGACAGCGCCTTCTCGCACTCCGCCAGACGCTGCGCGTACACCTCGGACTCACCGAGCAGCCGGGTCGTCATACCGGCCCACTGGGATCCCTGGCCGGAGAAGACGAACACCGTCTTGCCGCGTGCTCCGGCCCGGCCGGTCACGACACCTTGCGTGGTCTCACCGCTCGCCAAGGCGCGCAGCCCGGCCGCGAGTTCGGCCCGGTCGGCGCCGACGACGACGGCCCGGTGCTCGAACAGGGAACGGCCGGTGACCAGCGAGAGGCCGGTGTCGTCCAGCCGGGCGCCGGGGTCGGCGGCGGCTTCGGCGTCCAGGTGGACGGCGACGCGGCGGGCCGACTCGCGCAGCGCGGACTCCGTCTTGCCGGAGAGCACCAGCGGGGTGACCGCGCCGACGGCCGGCCGCTCGTCGGAGTCGAAGCCGGAGCCGGAGTTGGAGTCGGAGGGGGAGGCGGAGCCCGCGTCGGGGGCGGCCGGGACGGCGGCGCCCCGCTCCTCGGCCTCCTCCAGGATGATGTGCGCGTTGGTGCCGCTGAGACCGAACGACGAGACGGCCGCCCGGCGCGGACGCCCGTGGTCCTGCCAGGGCTCCGCCTCGGTGAGCAGACTCACCGCGCCCGACGCCCAGTCCACGTGCCGTGAGGGCTCCCCCACGTGCAGGGTCTTGGGCAACTGCCGGTGGCGCATGGCGAGGAGCATCTTGATGATGCCCGCGATGCCCGCCGCGGCCTGCGGATGGCCGAGGTTGGACTTGATGGAGCCGAGCCGCAGCGGCCGGTCGGCGGGCCTGCCCTGGCCGTAGGTGGCGAGCAGCGAGCGCGCCTCGATGGGGTCACCGAGCGCGGTTCCGGTGCCATGGGCCTCGACGGCGTCCACGTCGGCCGTGGTGAGACCCGCGTCGGCGAGCGCCTGCTGGATGACCTTGATCTGGGAGGGGCCGTTCGGCGCCATCATGCCGTTGCTCGCGCCGTCCTGGTTCACGGCGGAGCCGCGCACCACGCCCCACACCCGGTGGCCCAACCGCCGTGCGTCGGAGAGCCGTTCGAGCACCAGCACGCCGACGCCCTCGGCCCAGGCGGTGCCGTCGGCGTCGTCGGAGAACGACTTGCAGCGGCCGTCGGGCGCGAGCCCGCGGCGCCGGCTGAAGTCGACGAAGATCTCGGGGGTGCTCATCACGGCGACACCGCCGGCCAGCGCCATCGTGCACTCGCCGCTGCGCAGCGACTGCGCGGCGAGGTGCACGGCGACCAGCGAGGACGAACAGGCCGTGTCGACCGAGACGGCAGGACCTTCGAGGCCGAGGTTGTACGCGACCTGGCCGGAGACCAGGCTGCCGCCGGGGGCGCCACCGTCGTAGTCGTGGTACATCAGGCCGGCGAACACGCCGGTCGAGCTGGAGCGCAGGACCTCGGGCGCCAGTCCGGCGCGTTCGACCGCCTCCCAGGACGCTTCGAGGAGGATGCGCTGCTGCGGGTCCATCCGGCCGGCTTCCAGCGGGCTGATCCCGAAGAACGCGGCGTCGAATTCGGCGGCGTCGTAGAGGAATCCACCCCTACGCACATACGTTTTTCCGGGCTGCTCGGGATCGGGGTGGTAGAGCCCCTCCACATCCCAGCCTCGGTCGAGGGGGAAATCACCGATGGCGTCCTGGCCCTCGGCCACGAGCCGCCACAGATCGTCCGGTGTGGAAATACCGCCGGGATAGCGACAGCTCATGCCGACGATCGCGATGGGCTCGTAGCCGCGTGACTCGACCTCCCGCAGCCGTTGCCGCGTCTCGTGGAGGTCGGCTGTAGCCCGCTTGAGATACGCGCGAAGCTTTTCTTCCTGTCCCATGGCGGCCCCGTTCACGAGATGCCCAATTCGGTTGTCCAGCACGTGGAATGACACTGGAATGAGTTCGAATGAGTTCGCCGTGCGTCGCGAACCGGAAGTTCCTTTTCGCTCCGTCGAAGCTCCCCGCTGAACGCTACCGAGATCGGGTACCCGCACCCACCCCTAAAATCGGTGGGGCCGACAGGTGTCCCCCTTCATCGGCCGGTCGCGATGCCGACCAATTCCGGTACGACCTCACGCGGAGTCGGCATGGACGTCATTTCCTTGAGGAGGAGTTGAGCTTTCTCCCGGACCGGGGAATCTCCGGCGAGCTGGTCGATGACGGCGGTGTCCAGCTGTGCGGGGTCGCTGAGGAGTCCGGCGCCGTGCTGCGCGAGCCGCTGTGCGATGCCGGCGCCCGGCGCGGCGGAGTCGGTCAGGAGGGTCAGCTGCGGCAGCCCGTAGGAGAGCGCGGCCACGGCGAGCGACGTGTTGCCCCCGTGCACGACGCCCACGCAGGACGCGAGGACCGTGCCGGCCGGTACGGAGTCGAAGAGGCGTGCCTGGGCGGGCAGTTGGCCCCCGGACGGAATGCGGTCCTCGGAGAGTTCGCAGATCAGCTCGGCGTCCGAACCGGCCGCGGCCTCGAACAGGGCGGGGATCGCGCTGTCGGGCACGTCGGCGGCCACGTAGATCCTGCGGGTGCGCGGGGTGCGCTGGAGCCAGGCGGGGATCACGTCGGGGCCGGTGTACGGCACAGGGCGGACGGACAGGTTGTCGGCGTCCTCGGACCGGCGCAGGGACGGCGGGAGACAGTCCAGGGTGCCGTGACCGGCCACCGGGTCGCCGTCCGCGCCGGGGCGGCTGTCGAACGGTCCGGCGACCCGGACGCGCGCCGCGCCCAGCAGTCCGGCGGCGGTGGCCCCGGCGGGCGCGTGGGCGTCCCAGAGGACCAGGTCGGGCCGCCACAGCTCGCCGTGGGCCACCAGGCCGTCCACGTCGGTCTGTTCGGCCAGCCGCGCGCCCTCGGACCCGCCGTCGGACGCCTCGGGCCGGTCGGACCCGTCGGGGGCGTCCGTACCGACGGCGACGGCGACGAAGCCGGTCGCCGTGACGGCCTCGGTGAAGGCGGGACGGGCGGCGATCTGCACCGCGTGCCCCGCGGTGCGCAGTGCCCAGCCCAGCGGCACCAGATGGTGCAGTCGTGCGTGCGAAGACGGCGTGACGAGTAGAACGCGCATGGACCCCTCCACGGAACCCGGCAAGTCGGCGCTGAGCACGCGACGGGACGTCACGGACGATAGCGCCCGCGCGTCGCCGCGCGGACCCCTAAGCGGGCGGCCGTAGGGGGTGGTCGGCCGGTCCCCGGTGACTCCGCGGACACCCGCCCCGGCCGGCCCCCGAGACCGCCGTCGGACGGGGCCGGCCGCCCCGGAACGTACCGCCCGGATAGGGGTTGACCGGCCGGCCGGGACCCCGGCAGCGGTCGCGGGGCCGGCATGGGACGCGGGCCCGGCATCAGACGTAGCTGTAGAAGCCACGGCCGGACTTCTTGCCCAGCAGTCCGCCCTCGACCATGCGCGACAGCAGGGGCGGCGCCGCGCAGAGGGGGTCCTTGAACTCCGCGTACAGCCCGTCGGCGACCGCTGCCAGGGTGTCGAGACCGATCATGTCGGCCAGCCTCAGCGGCCCCATCGGATGCGCACAGCCCAGGGTCATCCCCCGGTCGATGTCCTCGGGCGTGGCGAACCCCGACTCCGCCATCCGCATCGCCGAGAACAGGTAGGGGACGAGGAGCGCGTTGACGACGAAGCCGGACCGGTCCGGGGACCGTACGACCTCCTTGCCCAGCATCTTCGTGACGAACGTCTCGACCCGGTCGTACGTCTGCGCCGAGGTGAGCAGACAGCCGGTCAGCTCGACCAGCGGCATGACGGTCACCGGGTTGAAGAAGTGCGTCCCGATGACCTGTTGGGGCCGCGCGGTGGCGCCCGCGACGCGCATGACGGGCAGCGAGGAGGTGTTGGTGGTGAAGACGGCCCGCGGGTCCTCGACGATCGCGTCGAGGCGGGCGAATAGGGCGAGCTTGGCCGGCTCGTCCTCCGTGATGGCCTCCAGGACGAGTTGGCGGTCGGCGAGGTCGCCGAGGTCCGTGGTGAGGGTGATCTGCCCCAGGATCGAGGCCCGTTCGGCCTCGGCGATCCGGCCCTTGGCCAGGGCCCGGTCCAGCGACTTCTCGATCCGGCGCAGGCCCGCCGCCGCCGAGCGGTCGGAGGAGACGGCGACGAGCACGTCCACGCCGGACTTCGCGCACATCTCGGCGATCCCCGAGCCCATCAGACCGCAGCCCACCACACCGACGCGGACGATCTCGGAGTCGGTGCCGGCGGCACTCACGACGGTCCTCCCGTCGCCTTCCAGCGCAGCACGCTGGTGCCCAGTGCCATACCGCCGCCGAACGCCGCGAGCAGGACGGTATCGCCGTCACGCAGCTCACCCGCCCGGTTGGCGTGGTCGAGCGTGACCGGCAGCGAGGCGGCCCCCGAGTTGCCGAACTCCTCGATGGTCAGATGCGTCCGGGCGTTCTCCAGACCCGCCTCGTCGGCGAGGTCGCGCAGCAGGACACCGTTGGCCTGGTGCGGTACGAAGTGCTCAACGTCCGTCTGCCCGACGCCCGTTCTGGCCAGCAGTTCCTTGATGGCCTGCGGCACCTTCCCGCGTACGTAGTCGGTCACGTCACGCCCGCGCATCCGCAGATAGTGGCCGCCCTCGTCCACGGTCCGGTGGGACGCCGGGTTCCGGCTGCCGCCCGCCTCGATCACGAGGAGTTCGGACTGGTCGCCGTGGCCGAGCAGATCCGTACCGACGATCCCGTACGTCTCCGGGACCGGGCCGATGACGGCGGCGCCCGCCGCGTCGGCGAGCAGCACGCGGGTGCCGCGCTCCTCGGGGTCGGTGAAGCGGGACCAGATCTCGGCGGCCACCACCAGGGCGTGCGAGCCGGGCCGGTCCGCGACCAGCTTGGCCGCGACGTCGAGTCCGACGACGAAGCCGCTGCAGCCGATGTTGATGTCGAAGCACGCCGCCCGGTGGGCGCCGATGGCCGACTGCACCAGACAGGAGACCGGCGGCAGCGGGGCGTCGGGGGTGGTGGTCGGGACGATGATGTAGTCGAGCCGGTCGGCGGGCAGGCCGATCTGGTCGAGCGCGCTCGTGGCCGCCGCGACGGCCAGGTCGGACGTGGCCTGCGAAGGCGCCGCGTACCGGCGGGACTTGATCGCGGTCTTGCGCTCGATCCACTCGGCGGTCACGTCGAGGGCGGGGGCGAGGTCGTCGTTGCCGACGACGGTCTCGGGCACGCACGAGCCG
Organism: Streptomyces sp. NPDC050433; assembly: GCF_044458565.1. NCBI lineage: Bacteria > Bacillati > Actinomycetota > Actinomycetes > Kitasatosporales > Streptomycetaceae > Streptomyces > Streptomyces sp. NPDC050433. The sequence goes on from NZ_JBITIB010000009.1 coordinate 90,950, forward strand.
GTGGCCAGGATGCCCACGGAGTGCCTAGACATGGTTGCTCACGCCCATCAGGTTGATCCTGTCCTCACCGATCAGATCGCGCTTGGCCTGGTCGGTGACGCCCAGACCGGTCTTCGGCGCGAGGCACAGCACACCGATCTTGCCGATGTGGGTGTTGTTCTGGACTTCCCTGGCGGCCTCGCCGATCGATTCGAGCGGGTAGACGGCGGACAGCACCGGCATGATCCGGCCCATGTCGATCAGCCGGTTGCTCTCCCACTGCTCGGCGAGGTTCGCGGCGTGGCTGCCGACGACGCGCTTCAGCTTCATCCAGAGGTAGCGGTTGTCGTACTGGTGCTGGTAGCCGGTGCTCGAACCGCAGGTGACGACTGTTCCGCCGCGGCGTACGACGAACATGGAGATACCGAAAGTGGCCTGGCCGGTGTACTCGAAGACGATGTGCGGGTCCTCGCCGAACTCCCGGCGGATGATCTTGCCGATCTTCTTGCCTGCCTCGATGACCTGCGCGGGGTCATGGCCGTCGGCCTCGCCGATGCCCAGTTCGCTGCGGTTGATCACCAGGTCGCAGCCCAGGTCCCGCAGGACCTTCGCCTTCTCCTCGGAGCCGACGACTCCGACGGCGATGCCGCCGCCGTGCTTGACCAACTGGACGGCGTGCACGCCGAGTCCGCCCGCCGCGCCCCAGATCAGCACGATGTCGCCCTGCTTCATCCGGGCGCCCCGGTCGCTGACCAGCATCCGGTAGGCGGTACCGGCGCAGGCGGGGGTGCTCGCGGCCTCTTCCCAGGTCAGATGAGCCGGCTTGGGTATGAGCTGGCTGGCGCGCACGATCGCGTAGTGGGCGAGGCCGCCGAAGTTGGTCTCGTAACCCCACGCCTTCTGGCCCTCGCCGAGCATGCCGTCGGCGTGTGTGACGGCTTCCTGGTCGTCCACCTGGATGGGGCTGGACAGCACATGGTCGCCGACCTTCCAGCGCCGCACGCCGACGCCGGTGCGCACGATGACGCCGGCCGCGTCGGAGCCCAGCACGTGGTACGGCTGGTCGTGCCGCCGCTCCCAAGGACCCGTCCTGCCCAGCGACTTGAGGAAGGTGAAGGTGGGCACCGGCTCGAAGGTGGCCGACCATACGGTGTTGTAGTTGACGGAGCTGGCCATCACGGCCACGAGCACTTCGTCCGGGGCGAGTTCGGGCATCGGCACGGGGCCGACGCGCAGCGACTTGCGGACGTCCTTGTCCTCGGCGTCGCCGAACATACCGATGTCCTCGACGCGGGTGTGGGCGGCGAGATATTCCGTGGGGACCGGCAGCTTTTCGAGCTCGTCGGCTGCCGCCTCGGCGATCAGCGCCTCGGCCAACGCGTCCATACGAAACCCTTCTTTCCTCTGGGTACGCGCCGGGGCCGTCGGGCCCCGGCTTCTCGGGTGGCGTGACGACCACTGCGTGGCCGAGAACGGAGCGTCCTCGGCCACGCGGTGGGTCAGGGTCGTCCCGGCTCGGCTCAGCTCAGCGAGTCGATCCAGGTCTTGATGGCGGCGGCCGTGGTGTCGGCGTGGCCCTCGACGATGCTGAAGTGGTCGCCGGGGACGGTGTCGACCGAAGTGGCCAGGGTCCAGGTGGACTTCCAGCTCTCGGCCGTGCCCGCGCCGGCCCCGGTGGCGGCCGTCGCCGCCGGCTGCGTGGACTCGCCGTCCGCGACGCTGAACCGCTCCGTCGCGTGCAGCAGCAGCGTCGGAGTCGGGATCTCGGTCAGCTCGACGTCGGGCATCAGGGTCACGTACCTGGCCATCGCGCTCAGCGAGGTCTTGTTGCCCAGCTGGTTCGACCAGACCTCTCGGGCGAGCGCCCCGATCGCCACCTCGGCGGCGAAGTTCTCGAACTCCTCGGACTTGGAGATGGGGTACGTGTCCAGCAGCGCGACTCCCACGGGCGCCCGGCCGGCCCTGCCGAGCAGTTCGGCGGTCGCGTAGGCGAACAGCCCGCCGCCGGAGTGCCCGACGAGCGCGAACTCCTCGTCGCCGACGATCTGTTGGACGGTCTCGGCGAGTACGTCGACCACGGCGCCCGCCGACTCGGGCAGTTGCTCGTCGGTGTCGAAGCCGGGCATCGGTATCACGGAGACCTTCCGCTCGCCCTGGAAGAACGAGGCGATCCGGGCGTACTGGTAGACACCGCCCATCGCGGCCGGTGTGCACAGGCACACCAGGTGCGGGGCCTTCTCACCGTCCGACAGCCGTACGGAGGTGGGCAGTCGGTCGATGTCGGCCCGCGAGGAGAAGGTCGGCCGGACCTTGGCCACCCACTGGAGCAGGCCGAGGCCTTCCTGGACCTGACCGGCGCGCACCATCTCCCTGAAGAGTTCGGGCACGGTCTCGCCGGACTCGGCCGCCGTCGCCGTCGCGGTCTCGGCCCCGGTCTCGCTCTCCGGCTGCTCCGCTCCCTTGGCGGGCGCGGCCTCCGCGCCCTGGCCGGTGCCGAGTTCGTCCGCCAGATGTGCGGCGAGCCCGCCGGGGGTCTGGTGGTCGAACGCGATGGTGGCCGGCAGCCGCAGCCCGGTCGCCGTGTTGAGGCGGTTGCGCAGCTCCACGGCGGTCAGCGAGTCGAATCCGGATTCCAGGAAGTGCCGGTCCGGCTCGATGGTCTCGTTGTCGCCGTAGCCGAGCAGGGCTCCCGCGTGGTCGAGCACCAGCGCCAGGAGCGTCTTGTCGAGCTGTTCGCGGGTCTGGCCGGCCAGTCGCCTGCGCAGCGTGGCGACGTCGGAGGTGGCCGTACGGGACGCGGTCCGCCGGGCCGGCGCCACCAGGGCGCGGAAGGCGTGCGGCACCGGTCCGCCGTCGTTCGCCGCCGGTGCGACATCCATCGGGATGAGCAGCGACTCGTGCCGGGCGACGGCGACGTCGAACAGCTTCAGCCCTTCGGCGTCGGTCAGCCCCGCCATCCCCTTGCGGGTCAGCGACGCCTCGTCCACGTCGGTCGCCGCGTCGGAGCCCGCCCCGCTCGCCGCCCACAGGCCCCAGGCCAGCGACTGGCCGGGCAGGCCCTGTGCGCGGCGGTGGGCGGCCAGCGCGTCGACGAAGCTGTTCGCCGCCGCGTAGTTGCCCTGGCCGGGGTTGCCGAGGACGCCCGCGATCGAGGAGAAGAGCACGAACGCGCTCAGCTCCTTCTTCCGGGTCAGCTCGTGCAGGTGCCATGCCGCGTCCACCTTCGGACGCAGCACCGAGGTCAGCTTGGGCTCGGTGAGCGAGGCGATCGTGCCGTCGTCCACCACGGCCGCGAGGTGCACGACCGAGGTCAGCGGGTGCTCGGACCCGATCGCGTCGATCGCCGCCGCCAGCGCGGTACGGTCCGCCGCGTCGCAGGCGGCGACGGTGACGGCGGCGCCCAGCTCGGTGAGTTCGGCCACCAGGTCGGGGGCGGCGCCGCTCCGGCCGAGCAACAGCAGGTTCCGCACGCCGAGTTCGGTCACCAGATGCCGGGTGAGGAGCCGGCCGACCGAGCCGGATGCGCCGGTGACGAGTGTCGTGCCGTCGCCGCCGAAGGTGCCGCTCGGTCCGCCGGTCCGGCCCGTCCCGGCGGTCGTACGGACGAGCCTGCCCGCGTACGCCGCACCGGCGCGCAGCGCGATCTGCGGCTCGCCGCCGACGGGCACGGTGTGCAGGGCCCGCAGGGAGTCGGCGGCGCCGTCGGTGTCCACGAGGACGAACCGGTCCGGGTTCTCCGACTGCGCGGAGCGCAGCAGGCCCCAGACGGCCGCGCCGGCCAGGTCGGTGATGTCCTCGTCGCCGACCGCGACGGCGCCGGAGGTCAGCACCAGCAGCTTCGCCGAGGCGAAGACCGGTGAGTCCAGCCACTCCTTGACCAGGGTCAGCGCGTTGCCGACCGCCGTGTGTACGGCCTCCGGCCCGGCCGGCGCGCCCTCGGCGAGCGCGGTGCCGTCCACGACGACCACGTCGGCGCCGGGTACGCGTGCGGCGAGCGCCGTCAGGTCGTCCTCGGCGGCCAGTTGGAGACCGGAGGCGGCGAGCGCCTTGGTGAGTCCGGTCGGCGCGCCCGCGACGAGGGCCCATGTCGCGGGTGCCTGGGCGGAGTCGGAGGTGGCGCGGACCCGCTGCCAGTCCCAGCCGAACAGGGAGTCGTGCCGGGTCGCGGCGGCGGACGCGGCGTTCAGGATGCCCGCCGGGCGCAGCACCAGGGACTCGACGGAGGCGACGGGGTCGCCCGCCTGGTCGGCGATGAGCACCGTCACGGCGTCGCCGCGGGTCGGGGTGACCCGTACCCGGAGCTTGGTGGCCCCGGTGGCGTACAGGTCGACGCCGGACCACGAGAAGGGCATGCCGGACTCGACGTCGATCGTCTCGGCCAGGCCGACGGCCTGGATGGCGGCGTCCAGTGCCGCCGGGTGCAGACCGAAGCGTTCGGCCAGTTGGCTGGCCTCCGACCCGAGCCGGATCTCGGCGAACACCTCGTCACCGAGGCGCCAGGCGGCGCGCAGCCCCCGGAAGGCCGGCCCGTAGCGGAACCCGGCCTCGGCGAAGCCGTCGTACAGGTCGGCCACGTCGATGGTCTCGGCGCCGGTCGGCGGCCACTGGGTGAGACCGGCGGGCTCGGGGGCGCTGTCGGACATGAGCAGGCCGTTCGCATGCCGGGTCCAGGGCTCGGGTCCGTCGGCGGCCGATGCGGCGTCGGGGCGGGAGTGGACAGTGACCGGCCGGGCACCGGATCCGTCCGGGGCGCCGACGACGACCTGCACCTGGGTCTTGCCGTGCTCGGGGAGCAGCAGCGGGGACTCGATGGTCAGGTCCTCCAGGCGGCGGAAGCCGACCTCGTCGCCCGCGCGGACGGCGAGTTCGACGAATCCGGCGCCGGGGAACAGGACCGTGTCACCGAGGGCGTGGTCGGCGAGCCAGCGCTGGGTGCCGATCGACAGCCGACCGCTGAGGACGACCTCGCCGGAGCCGGCGAGTTCGATCGCGGAGCCGAGGAGCGGGTGCTCGGTCGACTCGATGCCGGTCGAGGCCATGCCACCGGTCTGCTTGACCGCCGCCATGTCGACATCGGGCCAGTAGCGCCTGCGGCGGAACGCGTAGGGCGGCAGCTCGACCTGTTCGGCGCCGCGTCCGATGAACAGCTTCGTGGTGTCGATGGCGAAGCCGTCGGCGTACAGCTGTCCGGCCGTGAGACCGGCCGAGGTGTCCTCCCGGACGTCCTTGCGCAGGACGGGCAGGGCGGCGGCGTCCTCGACGGTGCCGGTGAGGCAGGTCGACAGCGCTCCGGCGAGCGCGCCGTCGGAGCTGAGGTCGATGTAGCGCACCACGCCCGCGGCCTCCAGGGCGCGCACCCCGTCCAGGAAGCGCACCGTGCCGCGGCAGTTGGCGACCCAGTGCTCCGGGTCGGCGAGTTCGTCGCCGGTGACCGGGGCGCCGGTGACGGTGGAGACGACCTTGATCCGGGGCGGCTCGCAGCTGAGTTCGGCGGCCACCTCGCGCAGATCGTCCAGGAGCGGGTCGATCATCGGGGAGTGCCCGGCGCGCGGGATCGGCAGCCGCTTGGTGCGACGGCCCTGGGCGCTCCAGTGCTCGGCGATCGCCTCGACCTGGCCTGCCTCGCCGGAGACCACCACGGAGCGCGGACCGTTGACGGCGGCGATGCCGGTGCGGTCGGTGAGCAGGGGCCGGACCTCGTCCTCGTCGGCCTCGACGACGATCATCGCGCCGCCGCTCGGGATCTCCTGGAGGAGTTCGCTGCGGTGGGAGGTGAACTTGACCGCGTCGGCGAGCGAGAACACCCCGGCCGTGTAGGCGGCGATGACCTCGCCGCCGGAGTGGCCGAGGAGGTGGTCCGGCCGCACCTTCCAGGATTCGAGGAGCCGTACGAGCGCGACGCCCATGGTGAACTGGGCGGCCTGCCCGAAGGCGACCTGGCCGAGCAACTGCGCGGCGACGGAGCCGGGTTCGGCGAACATCACGTCGCGCAGCGGCCGGTCCAGGTAGGTGTCGAAGTGGGCGCTGACCTCGTCGAAGGCCGCGGCGAACGCGGGGAAGGCCGCGTACAGTTCGCGTCCCATGCCGGGCCGCTGGCTGCCGTTGCCGGGGAAGACGAACGCGACGGGGCCGCCGGTTCCGGCGGTGCCGGTGACGACGCCGGGCGACTCCTGTCCGTCGGCGAGCGCGGTGAGCGCGCTCAGCAGTTCCTCGGCGTCGGCGCCGACGACGGCCGCGCGGTGCGCGAACTGCGGCTGGCGCAGGGCGAGCGAGTAGGCGATGTCGCGCGGGTCGGCGCCGGGGTTCTCGGCGAGGTGGGCGCGCAGCCGTTCGGCCTGCGCGGGCAGCGCCTCGGCGGTACGGGCGGTGAGCAGCCACGGTACGGCGTGCCCGTCGAGCGCGCGCTCCTCGGTGGCCTTCGGGGCGGAGGCGGCCGGGGTGGCGGCGGCCGGGGTGACTGCCGCCGGTTCGGGCGCCTGCTCCAGGATGACGTGCGAGTTGGTCCCGCTGAGGCCGAAGGACGAGACCCCGGCGCGGCGCGGCCGGTCGTGGTCGGGCCACGGGATGCTCTCGGCGAGCAGTTTGACGTTGCCCGTCGTCCAGTCGACCTGCGGGGTCGGTTCGCCCGCGAACCGGCTCATCGGGAGCCCGCCGTGCCGCATCGCGAGCACCATCTTGATGACGCCCGCGACACCGGCGGCGGCCTGCGTGTGCCCGAAGTTCGACTTGACGGAGCCGAGCCACAGCGGCCTGTCCTCGGGGCGGTCCTGCCCGTAGGTGGCCAGCAGGGCGTTGGCCTCGATCGGGTCACCCAGTGTCGTACCGGTGCCGTGTCCCTCGACGACGTCCACCTCGTGCGGCTGGAGGCCCGCTTGGCTGAGCGCCTTGCGGATGACCCGCTCCTGGGAGGGGCCGTTGGGCGCGGTGGGCCCGTTGGACGCGCCGTCGGAGTTGACGGCGGTGCCGCGCACGACGGCCAGGATCTGGTGGCCGTTACGGGTCGCGTCGGAGAGCCGTTCGAGGACGACGAGGCCGACGCCCTCGCCCCAGCCGACACCGTCGGCGGAGGCGGAGTACGCCTTGCAGCGGCCGTCGGCGGCGGTGCCGTCGGCGTACTGGGCGAAGGGTTCGGCCGATACGAGGGCGGTGACGCCGCCCGCGAGGGCGAGCGAGCAGTCCCCGTTGCGCAGTGCCTGGCCCGCCAGATGGAGGGCGACGAGCGAGGACGAGCACGCGGTGTCGACGGAGACGGCGGGGCCCTCGAAACCGAAGGTGTACGCGATCCGGCCGGACACCATGCTGCCGAGTCCGCCGGTGCCGATGTACTGGCTGTACTGCTCCAGCGTGCTGAGCGGGCCCGAGTCGTAACTGCCCTGCATGCTGCCGGCGAAGACGCCGGTCGCGCTGCCCTTGAGGGACAGCGGGTCGATGCCGGCCCGCTCCAGTGCCTCCCAGGTGGTCTCCATCAGCATGCGCTGCTGCGGGTCCATCATGATCGCCTCGTTGGGGCTGATCCCGAAGAACGCGGCGTCGAAGTCGGTGGCGGAGGAGACGAATCCGCCCTGCGGTGTGGTGTTCGCCTCGGCGAGCAGCCCCAGCCAGTAGTCCATGTCCCAGGACCGGTCGGTCGGGAACGGGGTGGCGGCGTCGCGGCCCTCCCAGACCAACTGCCAGAGGTCTTCGGGGGTGTTGACGTCGCCGGGGTAGCGGCAGGCCATGCCGACGATGACGATCGGGTCGTCGTCGGCGGACGTACCGGAGCCCGTGGGGCCGGCGGTGGCGGAGCCGGTCACGGCGGCGTCGGTGAGCGCGCCGTACAGCGTCTCGTGCAGATGGGCGGTGAGTTCGTTGGCGGTCGGGTAGTCGAAGACGAGCGTGCTCGCCAACTGCGCCCCCGTCGCCGCACTCAACCGGTTGCGCAGCTCGACAGCCGTCAGCGAATCGAACCCGAGATCCTTGAACGCCCGGTCCGCGTCGATCAGTTCCTTCGAACCATGACCCAGCACCTCGGCGACGTTGCCGACGACGAGGTCCAGCAGCGCGCCGTGCGAGAGCGTCGGCGACGTCTTCTCCGCGAGAGCGGCGAACAGCGTCTCGTACAGATGGGCCGTCAGTTCGTTGGCCGTCGGGTAGTCGAAGACGAGCGTGCTCGCCAACTGCGCCCCCGTCGCCGCACTCAACCGGTTACGCAGCTCGACAGCCGTCAGCGAATCGAACCCGAGATCCTTGAACGCCCGGTCCGCGTCGACCAGTTCCTTCGAACCATGACCCAGCACCTCCACGACGTTGCCGACGACGAGGTCCAGCAGCGCGGACCGCCGCTCGGCCTCCGGCATCCGCAGATAGCCGGCCAGCCGGGGGTCCGTCGCGGACTCCGGCGCGCTCGCCGCCTTGCGTACGGTGCTGACGAGACCGCGCAGCATGTCCGCGACCCCGCCGGGTGCCTTGCGCAGTTCGGCGATGTCCAGCTTCAGCGGGACGAGCACGGCGTTCGGCGATGTGGGCGCGGCGTCCAGCAGGGCCAGGCCCTCGGCCTCCGTCAGCGCGGGCATCCCGCCCCGGCTCGGACCCGTGCGGCCGGGGTCGGCGAGGACGCCCGCCATGCCGGAGTCCTGCGCCCACTGGCCCCAGGCCAGCGACTGGGCCGGCAGGCCCTGTGCGCGGCGGTGCTGGGCGAGGGCGTCGAGGAAGGCGTTGGCCGCCGCGTAGTTGGCCTGTCCGGGCGCGCCGAGCACTCCGGCGGCGGAGGAGAACAGGACGAACGCGGTGAGCCCGGAGTCCTTCGTCAGCTCGTGCAGGTTCCACGCCGCGTCCACCTTGGGCCGCAGCACGGTGTCCAGGCGCTCCGGGGTCAGGGAGCCGAGCATGCCGTCGTCCAGGACACCGGCGGAGTGGATGACGGCGGTGAGGGACCTCTTGACGAGCAGCTTCTTGGCGGCCCGCCGGTCGGCGAGGTCGCAGGCCACGATCTCGGCCTCGGCGCCGAGTTCGGCGAGTTCGGCCACCAGCTCGGCCGCACCGGCCGCCTCGGGGCCGCTTCGGCTGACGAGCAGCAGCCGCCGCACGCCGTGTTCCCCGGCGAGATGGCGGGCGACGAGCCGACCGAGCGCACCGGTGCCGCCGGTGATCAGGACCGTCGATTCGGCGTCCCGGACGGGCGCGGCCGAGTCGGTTTCCCGGCCGAACGGGGCGCGGGCCAGGCGCGGTACGGAGGCGGCGCCGGCGCGTAGCGCGACGGACGGCTCGCCCAGCGCCACAAGGCTCGGCAGCCGGTCGAGCGCGTCCTGTACGACGTCGGTGTCGACGAGGACGAACCGTCCGGGGTCCTCGGTCTGGGCGGACCGGATCAGGCCGTGCACGGCGGCGGCGCCGAGGTCGGTGACGTCCTCGCCGGGCAGCGCGAGCGCGCCCTTGGTGAGCACGACCAGTCGGGCGGAGCGGAAGCGCGCCTCGCGCATCCACATCTGCACGGCCTCCAGCGCCCGGTGGGTGGCGCTGCGGGCGGACGTGGCGTCCTGGCCGCCGGTGAGGGGCAGGACGACGAGGTCCGGCGCGGGCGCGTCGTCGCCCAGGGTGGCGAGTGTGTTGAAGTCCGCGACGCGCAGCGGCGCGACGCGGTCCGCGAGGGCGGCGGGCGTCCACTCGACGCCGAGGAGCGCGTCGCCCGCGACGGTCCCGCCGGTGCGGCCGGCCGCGGCCAGCTGCTCCTCGGAAATGGCGCGCAGCATCAGGGCTCCGACGGAGGCGACAGGCCGGCCCGCCACGTCGGAGATGTCCAGTGCCATGCTGCGGGAGGCGGCGGTGCCGGTCTCGGCGGGGCTGACCCGTACGCGTACGGAGGCGGCCCCGGAGGCGTACAGCTCCACGTCGGTCCAGGCGTACGGCAGGGTGACGGTGCCGTCGTCCGTCTCGGCGTCCGCGTCGGCGAGGCCGATGGCGTGCAGAGCGGCGTCGAACACGGCGGGGTGGAGGCCGAAGTCCTCGGCGACGGCCCGCGCGTTCTCCGGGAGGCTCACCTCGGCGAAGATCTCGTCGCCGCGCCGCCAGGCGGCGCGCAGCCCCTGGAACATCGGGCCGTACTCCGAGCCGCGGGCGGCCAGTTCCTCGTACATCCCGTCGACGTCGAGGACTTCGGCGCCGGTCGGCGGCCAGGTGGTGACCGGCTCGGCGGGGGCGCCGCCGCGTGCGGAAGCCAGTTGGCCGCTCGCGTGGTGGACCCACGGCAGCCGGCCGGACTCGTCCTCCGTCCGCGAGTGGACGTCGATGGTGTGGGTGCCGCTGGCGTCGGCCGCGCCGACGGTCAGCTGGATCCGTACGGCGCCCTCGCGGGGCAGTACGAGCGGTGCGTGCAGCGACAGTTCGCGTACGCGCGGGGAGCCGACCCGTTCGCCGGCGCTCATCGCCAGCTCCACGAAGGCGGTGCCGGGCAGCATGATCGAGCCGCCGATGGTGTGGTCGGCCAGCCACGGGTGCGTCGCGGCGGAGAGCCGGCCGGAGAGCACCAGGCCGTCGGAGCCGGCGAGGACGGTGGCGGCGCCGAGCAGCGGGTGGGCGACCGGGTCGAGACCGAGCGACGTGGCGTCGCCGTCCGTCGACGCCTGAAGCCAGAACCGCTTGCCCTGGAAGGCGTACGTGGGCAGTTCCGCCGGGCGGGCGCCCCGGTCGGTGAACAGCGTCGCCCAGTCCAACGTCACACCGCGTACGTGCAGTTGGGCCAGGGCCCCGGCGAAGGCGACCTCTTCGGGCCGGTCCTTGCGCAGCAGGGACACCACGACGGGGTTGTCCTTGGCGCCGGTCAGACAGCCCTGGGTCATCCCGGCGAGCACGCCGTCGGGCCCCAGCTCCACGAAGCGGTTGGCACCTTGGGCGCGCAGGCCGTCGACGGCGTCGCGGAAGCGCACGGTCTGCAGGAGGTGGCGTACCCAGTAGTCGGGGGTGCGCAGGTCGTCGTCGCCGGCGAGCTGTCCGGTGACGGTGGAGACGATAGCGATCTCGGCGGGGCGGAAGATCATGCGCTCGGCGACGGCGCGGTACTCGTCGACCATGGGCTTCATCAGCGGCGAGTGGGCGGCGTGGCTGACGCGCAGCTGCTTGGTGCGGTGGCCCTGGTCGGCGCAGATCTTCGCGACGGCGTGGGCCTGTTCGGCGTCGCCCGAGACGACAACGGAGTCGGGGCTGTTGACGCCCGCGATGCCGACTCCCTCGGTGAGCAGCGGCCGTACGGTCTCCTCGGTGGCGTTGATGGCGACCATGGCGCCGCCGGTGGGCAGCGCCTGCATCAGCCGGCCACGGGCGGCGACGAGTTCGGCGGCGTCGGGGAGGGAGAGGATCCCGGAGACATGCGCGATGGTCAGCTCGCCGGTGGAGTGGCCGGCGAGGAGGTCGGGGTGGATACCCAGCGACTCCATCAGCCGGAACAGCGCCACCTCGACGGCGAACAGCGCCACTTGTGCGTTGCCGACCTGATCGAGCGCTTCGGCGTCGCTGTCGATCATCGGTCGCAGCGGCCGGTCGAGGTGCTTGTCCAGTTCGGCGCACACCTCGTCGAGGGCGGCGGCGAACACCGGGTAGGCGGCGCTGAGTTCACGTCCCATGCCGACGCGCTGGGCGCCGCCGCCGGGGAAGAGGAACGCGACGGAGGACGTCTCGCCGCGTACCACGCCCTGCTCGACACCGGTGGGTTCGCCCTCGGCCAGTCCGCCGAGTCCGCGCATCAGCTCGTCGCGGTCGGCGCCGAGGATCGCGGCCCGGAACTCCAGGGGTGAGCGGGTGGTGGCCAGCGCGTGGCCGATGTCGAGGGGGTGGGCGTCGGGCCGCTCGGTCAGATACGTGAGCAGCCGGGCGGCCTGTGCGCGCAGGGAGTCACGGCTGCGGCCGGAGAGCACCCAGGGGATCTGTCCGGCGCGCCGGGGCGCGGGCTCCGGGGTCTGCTCGTCCGTCCCGGGCTCGGGGGCCTCTTCGAGGATGACGTGCGCGTTGGTGCCGCTGAGTCCGAAGGAGGAGACACCGGCCCGGCGGGGCGCGCCGTCGAGGGTCGTCCAGTCGACGTTCTCGGTGAGGAGCTTGACGGCGCCCTGGGACCAGTCGACGTGCTTGCTGGGGCTGTCCACGTTCAGCGTCTTGGGCAGCAGGCGGTTGCGCATCGCCAGGACCATCTTCATGATCCCGGCGACGCCCGCCGCGCCCTGGGTGTGGCCGAGGTTGGACTTGACGGAGCCGAGCCACTGCGGCCGGTCGGCGGGGCGCTCCTTGCCGTACGTGGCGAGCAGCGCGTCGGCCTCGATGGGGTCGCCCAGTTCGGTGGACGAGCCGTGGGCCTCGACGACGTCGACCTGGTCGGGGGTGAGGCGCGCGGCGGCGAGCGCCTGGCGGATGACGCGCTGCTGGGCGGGGCCGTTGGGGGCGGCGATGCCGTTGGTGGCACCGTCCTGGTTGACGGCGCTGCCGCGGACGACGGCGAGCACCTGGTGGCCGTTGCGTCGGGCGTCGGACAGCCGCTCCAGGAGCAGGACGCCGGCGCCCTCGGACCAGGAGGTGCCGTCGGCGGACTCGGCGAAGGGGCGGCAGCGGCCGTCGCGCGAGAGGTTGCCGTCGATGCTGAACTCGACGAAGGTCCGGGGGCTGGCCATCACGGACACGCCGCCGGCCAGCGCGAGGGTGCACTCGCCCTGACGCAGTGCCTGGGCGGCGAGATGGAGCGTCACGAGGGAAGACGAGCAGGCGGTGTCCACCGTCACGGCGGGTCCTTCGAGGCCGAAGGTGTACGAGAGCCTGCCGGAGACGGGTCCCGACGAGCCGTAGCTGCCGGGGTAGTTGTGGTACATCACGCCGGTGAACACGCCGACGGGGCTGCCCTTGACGGAGCGGGGCGGGATGCCGGAGCGCTCGAAGGCCTCCCAGGACGTCTCCAGCAGCAGGCGCTGCTGGGGGTCCATGAGCAGGGCGTCGCGCGGGGCGACACCGAAGAAGTCGGCGTCGAAGTCGGCGGCGTCGTAGAGGAAGCCGCCCTCGCGGACATAGGTGGAGCCGGGCCGTTCACCGGTGGGGTCGTAGAGCCGTTCCAGGTCCCAGCCGCGGTCGGTGGGGAACTCGCTGATGACGTCGGTGCCGTCGGCGAGTACCTGCCACAGGTCCTCCGGAGTCTTCACTCCGCCGGGGAAGCGGCAGGCCATGGAGATGATCGCGATCGGTTCGCTGCCCGCCTCCGTGAGCCGCTTGTTCTGCTCGCGGAGTCGTTCGGTCTCTTTCAACGACGCACGCAAAGCGCCGACCAGTCGCTCTTCAGACATGCTCACGTAACCCCTACGTCTTTAGCCGTCGCGGGCCCGCTCACAGTGCCCGCCGAATTTATGGATGGGGCAGAAATGCCCTTCGTCCCGGCCCGATTTCATGAATTCCAGCGAACCGCAGGGCTCAACCGGCCGCTCTCTTTACGTCCGGCGGGTGAGTTCTTTACCCGCCGGCCCGTGAGTTGGATAGTTCCAATGGGCGACACTTTACGAGCGCGGGCACCTCGCCCGTACCCCTAGCTGGTTCCCCGGCACCCCTCAGTACGTCGCGAGGGGCCCGGCGCCGGGCGTCCGCACCGGTCTCCGAGGGGCCTGCCGGACCCTCGTGACCGGCGCGGAACGCGTCGGCATTTCGGTGACCGCCGCAGGCCATCACGCTCTTGACAGGCTGTTCGCCGGACATTAGGGGTTGCCCGTGACTGACCTGAGATGGCACGTTCGACCCCGAATAGAAGTAGCCGCCGAGTCGCCCCGGAGCAGACGGTACGCGGATTGATTTGAGCTTCATTTGAGGTGGTCGCGGACGTGTTTCCCGTGGCCCGGCTAGGGGTTGACGGCGGTCTCCGCCACTGACACATTCGATCGCCTAATAGAGGCCGGCGGTATTCATTTCAATTCAGGCCGGGCCCGGCGGTCCCTGTCGGCCGACCGGCCGCCACACACGAGAAGGAAACCGATGCGGGGAATGATGCGGAGGTTGCTGATCGCTGTCGCGCACGGCGACGACGAGACCCTCGGCGCCGGCGGCACGATCGCGAAACTCGCCGACGACGGCGTGCGGATCAGTCTGTGCGTACTCACGAACGACGACGGCTCCCGGTCCGAGACCGGGCGGAATGTGACCCCTCGCGGTGCCGCGATCGAGCGGGCCGCGAAGATCCTCGGAATCGAGCGCCTCAACATCCATGGATACGGCGACAACCGACTGGACACCGTCGGCCATCTGGAGCTCAACCGGGTGTTCGAGCGGGAGGTCCGCGAGTTCGAGCCGGACACGATCTTCACCACGAGCATGAGCGACCTGAGCCTCGATCACCAGATCGTGAGCCGGGCGGCGCGGGTGGCCGGCCGGCCCGGCAAGGGAAGCGTGCGGGAGATCCGCAGCTTCGAGGTCCGCTCGGCGACCGACTGCGGGGAGGCGTCGGGACTCCAGACGTTCCGGCCCAACTGCTGGCAGCCGCTGGACGCCTCGCACATCGAGCGCAAGCTCGAAGCGCTGCGCGCGTACGGCAACGAGGTGGAGGCGTGGCCCAACCCCCGTAGCGAGCGCGGTGTACGCGCGCTCGCCGAGTACCGCGGCTCGCAGGTCACGACGGACTACGCGGAGGCCTTCGAACTGGTGAGGGCCGTGCTCTAGGACGCCCTCTGGGCGTGCTCCCACCCCGTCCGGCGGTCGAGGACGAGCACCGGACCCGCGCCTGCTGTTCCCGCACGGAGCAGCCCAGGCCAGACAACGTGAGGTCGAGTGGATAATGCCGGAATCTCTTACCATCGATAAGGCTTCGCCCAGCCCGGGACAGGCCTGCTCCGTCGCGGTCATCGGCATGGGTTACGTCGGACTGCCGACCGCGCTGGGACTGCACGCGGGCGGGGTCCGTGTCGTGGGGATCGACCGCGACGCGGGCCGTCTGAAGGCCATCGAGACACAGGCCGTCGATCTGATCGACTCCGATCACCGGCAGCTCGCGAACTCGCTGGGCCAAGAGGGCTTCGAACTCACCACCGACGCCGCCCGGATGGCCGACGCCGATGTCGTCATCGTCTGCGTACCGACCCCCGTGGACCGTCATCTGCTCCCGGATCTCGGTCCGTTGCAGGGCGCGTGCGACGAGGTCGTCAGCCACGCGCGGCGGGGCCAGACCCTGATCCTCACCTCCACCAGCTTCGTCGGGACCACGACCCGGATGCTCGTCGAGCCGCTGATCGACCGGGGTTTCACCATCGGTACGGACATCTACGTCGCGTCCAGCCCGGAGCGGATCGACCCCGGCAATGTCACGCACACCCAGCGCGACACGCCGCGCGTGATCGGCGGCGTCACACCGGAGTGCGCCGCCAAGGCGACCCGTGTGATCGAGCTGCTCGCGTCGGTGACGCATCAGGTGGGCTCGCCCGAGGTCGCCGAGATGACCAAGCTGTACGAGAACACCTTCCGCGCCGTCAACATCGCGCTGGCCAACGAGTTCGCCGACATCTGCGCCGGTTTCTCGCTGGACCCGATCGAGGTGATCGACGCGGCCAGGACCAAGCCGTACGGCTTCATGGCGTTCCACCCCGGTCCGGGTGTCGGCGGCCACTGCATACCGTGCGATCCGCACTATCTGCTCTGGCAGTTGCGGGAGACCCGCACCACCGCTCCCCTGGTCCACCAGGCGATGAACGCGATCGCCGAGCGGCCCAGGGGGGTCGTCGACCGGATGCAGAGTGTGCTCTCCGATGCCGGAAAGGGCTTCGGCGGCAGCAACATCCTGATCGTCGGCGTCAGTTACAAGCCGGGTGTGCTCGACGTTCGTTCCTCGTCGGCGCTGGAGATCATCGACTACCTCGCCGGGCGTGGCGCGAAGGTCGAGTACTACGACCCGCTGGTCACCCGGATGACCCTGCCCAGCGGCGCCGGCATGGACAGCACCGTGGAGCCTGCCGCGCAGGACTGGGACCTCGTGCTGATCCACACGGTGCAGCCGGGCCACGACTACTCCTGGATCGCGGACTGCCCGCTCGTACTGGACGCGACCTACCGCTTCGACCCGACCTCCGCCGGCACCCCCGCCGGCACCTCCCCCGCCGAAGGCCGACCGGTGTGAACCCGGCCGGCCGTCTCCCGGAAAGGACCAGATCGTGCGCTGCCTGATCACGGGGGGCGCGGGCTTCATCGGCTCGCACCTCACCGAACACCTGCTCAGCCTCGGGCACGAGGTGGTGATCCTCGATGACGTCAGCACCGGCAGCGCGGCCAATCTCGCCGCCTGGTCGGACGAACCGCGGCTGCGTTTCGTCCAGGGCTCGGTGTGCGACACCGAGACGGTGGAGAGCTGTATGGCCGGGGTGGACCGTATCTACCATCTGGCCGCCGCCGTCGGTGTGTTCACCATCATGGGCAAGACGCTGGAGAGCCTGCGCACCAATCTGGGCGGCACCGAGACCGTGCTGGAGGCGGCCCGCAGGCACGACGTCCCGATCCTGGTCGCCTCCACCAGCGAGGTGTACGGCAAGAACACCGCGAACGGGCTGACCGAGGACGCGGACCGGATAGTCGGCTCGCCGCTGAAGAACCGCTGGTCGTACGCCGAGGCGAAGGCCCTGGACGAGACGATGGCGTATCTGTACGGCGTCGAGTACGGCGTGAGGACCGTGATCGTCCGGCTGTTCAACACAGTGGGACCGCGCCAGAGCGGGCGCTACGGCATGGTCATTCCCCGTTTCGTGGAGCAGGCGCTCGCCGGTGAACCCGTCACCCTGTTCGGCGACGGGCAGCAGATCCGCTGCTTCTGTCACGTCCTCGACGTGATCCCCTCGCTCGTCGCACTGCTGGAGGACGAGGGGGCGCACGGCACCGTGTACAACCTCGGCAGCTCCGAGCAGGTCAGCATGGCGGAGCTGGCGGCGAAGGTGATCGCGGCGACCAACTCCACCAGCACCGTGGTGAAGATCCCCTACGAACAGGCGTACGGTCCCGGCTTCGAGGACATGCAGCGCCGCATCCCCAACTGCGACAAGGCCCGCGACCGGATCGGATTCCGGCCGAGCCGGACACTCGACGACATCATTGAGTCCGTAATTGCCCAACAACGTAACGAGGGGTCGCAAATAGCGGGCAAAGAATAGGGGTTGGGCAAGGGTAGGAACAGCGAGCCCGCAACGGGCAGTCTGACGACTGTCGGTTGTGGGCTCGCTGAAAGGTTCTCGCCACTCATGACAACTGGTCAGAGCAGTCTTGTCGAATACTCCCTGCCCGATGGGCGAATGATCAACTGCACCAACAGGCTGACCGCTTCGGTGGTGTGCCAGGAGTTCACCGATGGGTCCTACGCGGACTGCGTCTCACGTCTCCGACCCGGCGACACCGTGATCGACGTCGGCGCGCACGTCGGTCTGATCTCGCTGATGCTGGCGAAAGAGGTCAGCGATCTGCGCGTCATCGCGTGCGAGCCCGCCCCGCCGAGCTTCGAGTGTCTGACGAACAACTTCGCCAGGCACATCCCGCGCGGCACCGCGGTCAACGTGGCGGTCGGCTCCGAGTCCCGCGACGCGACCCTCACGTACTACCCGAACAGCGAAGTGATGTCCACGGTCTTCGTCGACGAGGACGACGACCGACGGACGCTGGAGGCGGGGCTCACGAGCGCCGGTATCGAGAGCCAGGCCGAGCGGGACGGTTTCATCTCGCTCTGCCGTTCCGACGCCGTCGAGTTCCCGGTCCGGATGGTCACGCTGACGGATCTGTTCGCCGAGTACGGAGTGGGGGACGTCGGCCTGCTCAAGGTCGATGTCGAGCGCGCGGAACTGGAAGTGCTGCGCGGTATCGACGACAAGTACTGGCCGTCCATCCGCACCGTCGCCGCCGAGGTCCACAACATCGACGGCCGGCTCGAAGCCACCGCGACGCTACTCAAGGACAAGGGTTTCCGTCTGCACAACGCGGGGGAGGAGTTGTACGAAAGCACAAGCCTGCACATGATCACCGCCAGCCGCGTGGACTAGGTCTTGTCCGCACGGTTGTCGCAGACCCACCCAGGAGCCCCCGGCACACCTCGTGCGCCGGGGGCTCCTATGTAAAAACTGGAAAAATTCACAGCACACCCGCACTAAGCATGTGAGCCGTTCCGCAGGTCTGTACGCAGGGACATTGGGCGAAATCTCCACCCAACGTCACAGTGAGCCATCAGGGCGCTCCCCCAAAGCGCCCCGAACGCACCGCGAACTCGATCACAAACGTCCACCACTGCAGAAATTCTGATACCGTGACAATGGACAATTCACTACTCACAGGTCAGTCTATCTGGGGGGATAGATTAGTCATGACAATCGCCTGTAGTAATCAATCGCGCATAGCACCGGACTCGGCCAGGATCTTCTTGCGCGATCAGTACGACCAGAGTTCGTCAGGAATTGGCCGCCTGGTAATGGTAAGCGGAGGGATCGCCAGCGGAAAGACCGCCCTGCAGAACGAACTGCTTGACTACGCAGTGAGTTCGGGTGCTCTTACCCTGAGTGCTACCGGCGCTCCCGACGAACAAGAAATCGGGGCAGCAGTCATAGACCAACTGCTGGCAAACTCTTCTTGTCCGATCGAGGTGCCCAGTCGCCAAAACGCAATTCCGGGGACCGCTTCCGGAAAGAAGGACGACCGCTCGACAAGGCTCAGCGATGACCAAGCCGAAGCCCGGTACGTACGGAACGTCTGCGACACAATCCTCGATCTGGCACGTTCACAGCCCATTGTCATCGGAGTGGACGATCTCCATTTCGCCGACGAAACCTCGCTCAAACTGCTCCTTCAACTCCAGCGCCGTATCCGCTCGGCGAAACTGTTGATCCTGCTCAATCAGTCGGATTGGCAACAGAGCCCGTTCACCCGGCTGAGCACCTATTTCGCGCGGCAGCCCCGGTATTTCTCGGTGCAGCTGACGCCGATGTCCGAACAGGCCATCCGCGTCCTGCTCGAAGGCTCGCTCGACGGCGGCTTCGACGACGAACTGCCCCTGCAGATCCACACGCTGAGCGCCGGAAATCCGATGCTGGCGAACGCCCTCGTCGACGACTACCGCGAGGGCGGCCGCGGCGGACACGCGGTGGTGGGCAGCGCCTACGCCCGCGCCGTCCACGCCTTCCTGGACCGCCCCGACACCAAGCTGCTGGAAGTCACGGCGGCACTGGCGGTCCTCGGCGGGCGCAGTGGCTCGGAGCAGATCGCCAAGCTCACCGATGTCCATCCGCAGGCCGTGACCACCCTGCTGGACGCGCTCGCCCACGCCGGGCTGCTCGTCGACGGGGGCTTCCGGCATCCACGCGCCAGGGCGGCGGTGCTCGAAAGCCTCTCGCCCGCCTCTCGTACGTGTTTGCACGCGTCGGCGGCCCAGCTCAAACATCTACACGCGTCATCCGCGACGGATGTGGCGAAGCACTTGGTCGCGGCCGGCGAGACGCCGTCCGGCTGGTCGGTCCCCGTGCTGCGCAAGGCGGCCGACCACGCCGTCGGTGCCAACGATGTCGAGTTCGCCGCGCAGGCTCTCGATCTGGCGCTGTCCGCCTCGGACGACGTACGTGAACAGCTCTCCATCCAGCAGTCCATCATCGGGAGCACCTGGCGGGTCAACCCCTCCGCGGCGGCGTCGTACGTACCGTCGCTGCGCGAGGCCGCCGAAGCCGGGACCCTCGACCAGGACGGGTGCTTCGCGCTGATGCGGCACGCGCTGTGGCAGGGGGACAAGGAGACCTTCGTCCGGGCGCACAAGGTCCTGACCAGCTCACCGGAGCCGGTGGACCCCCAGACGGAGGCGGAGCTGAACCTGGCGTACGAGTGGCACTTCGGCCCGATCACGAACCGTCCCGACCTCGACGAGCCGGCCATCCAGCCGAGGTCAGCGCCCTGGAACCAGACGGCGGGCACGCTCAAGCAGGCGTGGCGCAGGGGCGGGAACGACGCGACGAACGCGAGCGCCGAGCGCATCCTGCAGAACTGCCGCCTCGGCGACACCTCACTGGAGGCGCTGGCCACGGCCATCACCGCGCTGACGCTGGGCGGCAAGAGCGACAGCGCCGAGCGGTGGTGCGCGAGGTTCGGTCTGGAGGCGCGCCAGCGCTCCGCGGTGACCTGGCAGGCGGTGTTCGAGGCGCTGCGTGCCGGGATCCTGCTCCAGCGCGGCGAGGTGACGGCCTCGGCGGAGCGCGCCAGGTCCTCCCTCGCGCTGCTCGGTGAGCACAACTGGGGGGTGTCGGTCACCCACCCGCTGGCGACGATGCTGTACGCGGACGTCGCGGCCGGCGCCTTCGACGACGCGGCGAGGACCCTGCGGATCCCGGTGCCCGACGCGGCGTTCGAGACCATCGGCGGGCTCCGTTATCTCCGCGCGCGCGGCCATTTCCATCTGGCGACGAATCGGCCGCTGGCCGCCGTGAGTGACTTCCAGCGGTGCCAGCAGATGATGCGCCGATGGGACTCGGTGGCCACAACTCCCGTGCCGTGGCGCAGTGATCTCGCGGAGGCGAATCTCCAACTCGGCAACATCGAGGTGGCGCGTGATCTCGCGAAGCAGCAGATAAAGCTCTCGATGGATTCGGACCCGCATGCCTGCGGGCTCGCGCTGCGCGTACTCGCGTTCGCGAGCGGGCCCACCGAGGACTCCCGGCTTCTCGGCCGGGCGGCGAAGGCATTCCAGGATTCTGGTAACCAGCTCGAATTGAACCGCACGCTCAAGGCGATCGCCCGATTCCAGGCACTGGGGCAGGACAAAAGACCGACCGTCGTCAGGCCCGCGCATATCCCGGAACAGAAGAGCCTGCCGGCGCGACAGTCGCCCGCGTCCACGAAAGCCCTCGACCACACCCGTACGGCCGACACCGTTGTACCGGCGGGTAATTCGGTGGCGCGCCGGGATCAGCCGGATTCGGGCGACGCCTCCGTTCTCAGCGAAGCGGAACTGCGGGTCGCCCAACTCGCCGTGCGGGGTTTCACCAACCGTGAAATCAGCAGCCGACTGTTCGTTACCGTGAGTACGGTCGAACAGCATCTGACGCGAGCCTACCGCAAACTGGGGATAAGGGGGCGCCGGGCGCTGGCCGACGAACTCCGACAGCGCCACCCGGCGGTGCACGGCGAGGAACAGGAGTTCCGTCTCGGACTGAAGGTTCAAGCCAGTTGACCGGCCGGAAACGATCGGTGCGGGAGCGGTGGGAGCAAGCTCA
Source organism: Streptomyces sp. NPDC050433 (assembly GCF_044458565.1). Lineage (NCBI taxonomy): Bacteria > Bacillati > Actinomycetota > Actinomycetes > Kitasatosporales > Streptomycetaceae > Streptomyces > Streptomyces sp. NPDC050433. The sequence goes on from NZ_JBITIB010000009.1 coordinate 112,123, forward strand.
CATTTGTACCAGCCAGTCAATCCCGGACTGAAAGAAAAACCCGGATCCGACGGATCCGACAGGAAGAAAGTGCGAATTCCGGCCGTACCGAGCGATACGGACCAGGGGCCCCGGACATATGAACGACGTGTCCGGGGCCCCTGTCCGCTCAGCCGCCCGCGCGGATCCACTCCTCCAGCTGCGGCGCCTCGTCGCCGATCCTGGTCGAGTCGCCGTGTCCGGTACGGACGACCGTCTCGGGCGGCAGCGTCAGCAGGCGCTCACGGATCGACTCGATGATCGTCGGGAAGTGCGAGAAGGACCGCCCGGTGGCGCCGGGCCCGCCCTGGAACAGCGTGTCGCCGGTGAAGACGGTGGCCAGCTCGGGGGCGTACAGACAGACCGCGCCGGGCGCGTGGCCGGGTGTGTGCAGCACCGTGAGGGTGGTGCCGGCGACGGACAGGCCCTGGCCGTCGGCCAGTTCACCGTCCGGCAGCCAGTCCGGGTGGGTCTGCTTCCACAGCGGCAGATCGTCCGGGTGCAGCAGGATCGGCGCGCCGGTGGCGGCGGCCAGCGCCGGGGCCGCGTCGATGTGATCGTTGTGCGCGTGGGTGCAGACGACGGCGCGCAGCGTCCGGCCGCCGAGCGCCCTCTCGATGGCCGTGGCGTCGTGGGCCGCGTCGATGACGATCGCCTCGGTGTCGTCGCCGACGATCCAGACGTTGTTGTCGACGTCCCAGGTGCCGCCGTCGAGCGAGAAGGTGCCGGAGGTGACGAGGTGTTCGATACGGGCAGCGGGTGTGGCGGCCATCAGAGCGTCACCACCGAGCGCAGGACGTCGCCCTCGTGCATACGGGCGAAAGCCTGCTCGATGTCGCCGAGTCCGATGGTCTCCGTGACGAACGCGGCCAGGTCGATACGGCCCTGCTGGTGCAGGTCGATCAGCATCGGGAAGTCGCGGGACGGCAGACAGTCGCCGTACCAGGACGACTTGAGCGCGCCGCCGCGTCCGAAGACGTCGAGCAGCGGCAGTTCGAGCTTCATCTCCGGGGTGGGCACCCCGACCAGGACGACCGTGCCGGCCAAGTCACGTGCGTAGAAAGCCTGGTTGTACGTCTCCGGACGGCCGACCGCCTCGATGACGACATCGGCCCCGAAGCCATCGGTCAGTTCACGGATCGCCTCGACGGCGTCGGTGGAGCGGGAGTTGACGGTGTGGGTGGCGCCCATCGTCTTCGCCGTGGCCAGCTTGCGGTCGTCGATGTCGACGGCGATGATCCGCGCCGCGCCCGCGAGCCGGGATCCGACGATCGCCGCGTCGCCGACCCCGCCGCAGCCGATGACGGCGACGGAGTCGCCCCGGCCCACGTTGCCGGTGTTGATCGCCGCGCCGATGCCCGCCATGACACCGCAGCCGAGCAGTCCGGCGACGGCGGGGGCGACCGAGGGGTCGACCTTGGTGCACTGTCCGGCGGCGACCAGGGTCTTCTCGGCGAAGGCGCCGATGCCCAGCGCCGGCGACAGCTCCGTGCCTCCCCCTGAGCCGCCGGCCAGGGAGGTACCCCCGAGCAGCGTCATCTTCTGCGTGGCGTTGTGGGTGTTGAAGCAGTACCAGGGCCTGCCCCGCCGACAGGCCCGGCAACTGCCGCAGACGGCCCGCCAGTTGAGGATCACGAAGTCACCGGGCGCGACATCGGTGACACCGGCGCCGACCGACTCCACCACGCCCGACGCCTCGTGGCCGAGAAGGAAGGGGTAGTCGTCATTGATCCCGCCCTGCTTGTAGTGCAGATCGGTGTGGCAGACCCCGCATGCCTGGATCTTCACCACGGCCTCGCCGGGGCCGGGATCGGGGATCACGATCGTCTCGACCCGCACCGGCTCGTTCTTGCCGGGCGCCACGACGCCTTGCACCTGCTGCGACATGCCAGGACCTGCCTCTCCATCGAGCCTGAAAAGGTAAGTCTGACACCGCCGTGGCCGGGCGCGGCGCCGGTCAGGGCGCCAGTACGTCGAGTTCCTGGAGCGCGCCGACGGCGATCTCCCGCGTCAGCTCCTCCGCGCGGGCCGCGTCCCGCTCCCGTACGGCCTCGGCGACCTGCACATGCAGCGTCACGGCCGCCGGATCCGGGTCGTGGAACATCACCTCGTGCCGCGTACGGCCTGTCAGAACCTCCGCGACCACATCGCCGAGCCGCGCGAACATCTCGTTGCCCGACGCGTCGAGAACCACCCGGTGGAAGGCGATGTCGTGGCGCAGATAGCCCTCCAGTTGATGGCCGCGCGAGGTGGCGACCATCCCGAGCGCCTGCTCGGTGAGGGCGGCGCACTGCTCGGGCGTGGCATGGATGGCGGCGAGACCGGCGGCGACGGGTTCGATCGCGGAGCGCAGCACGGTCAGCGAGCGCAGTTGGCGCGGCCGGTCGCTGCCCGCGAGGCGCCAGCGGATGACCCGCGGATCGTAGACGTTCCACTCGCGGGCGGGCCGCACGGTCACCCCGACGCGGCGCCGCGACTGCACGAGGTGCATCGATTCGAGGACGCGGACCACTTCCCGTACGACGGTCCGCGAGACGTCGAAGCGCTGCGCGACCTCGTCGGTGCGCACGACGCCGCCCTCGGGGTACTCGCCCCCCGTGATGGCGAGACCGAGGGTGTCGAGCACATGGGTATGCAGGCCCCGGCCTTCTGTGGTCATGGCGGAAGCCTACGGGGCGGGCTCGCCGAAGAAAAAATATGACGTGTGGGTTACGACACCTTGAATACGTCGTACATATGGGTTTCAGTAGCGCGGAGGCAGCGGAGCACATGAAGACAGCGAGGCATGACATGAGCACCCCCCACGTCGTCGTGGTGATGGGCGTGGCAGGTACCGGCAAGACCACCGTCGGTCCCCTGCTGGCCGCCGCCCTGGGCGTCCCGTACGCCGAGGGCGACGACTTCCACCCCCCGGAGAACATCGCCAAGATGTCCGCCGGCACCCCGCTGGACGACGACGACCGCTGGCCCTGGCTCGACGCGATCGGGCGCTGGGCGCACGGCCGGGCCGGTCTCGGCGGTGTGGTCAGCAGCTCGGCGCTCAAGCGCGTCTACCGGGACCGGCTGCGGGCTGCGGCGCCCGACGCCGTCTTCCTGCATCTCACCGGCGAACGCGCCCTGGTCGAGCGGCGGATGGCGGAACGCAAGGGGCACTTCATGCCCACGGCCCTGCTGGATTCGCAGTTCGCCACGTTGCAGCCGCTGGGCGACGACGAGGCGGGCGTCACCGTCGATGTGACGGGCACTCCCGAGGAGATCAGCCGGCGGAGTGTCGCCGCGCTCGGACGTCTCGACCGGCCCCATCCCCACGAGCCCGAACCCGAACCCGCCTGACACACAAGCCAGTCCCCCCGAATTCCCCGACTCCTCAACTCCCCAACACCCGAACTCCCGAACTAAGGAACCCCCGTGACCAGTCTCAGTGCCGAGACGCTGGCAGCGGACGCCGTAGAACCGATCACCTCGGCCGGCAACACGCAGCTGGGCATCGCCGTTCTCGCCGGTATTGCCGTCATCGTCCTGCTCATCACCAAGTTCAAACTGCACGCCTTCCTCGCCCTGACCATCGGCACCCTGGCGCTCGGCGCCTTCGCCGGCGCGTCCCTGGGCGACACCATCACCAGCTTCTCCGCCGGTCTCGGCTCCACCGTCGCGGGTGTCGGCGTGCTGATCGCGCTGGGCGCGATACTCGGCAAGCTGCTCGCGGACTCGGGCGGCGCCGACCAGATAGTCGACACGATCCTCAGCCGGGCGAGCGGGCGGGCGATGCCCTGGGCCATGGTCCTCATCGCCTCCGTGATCGGGCTGCCGCTGTTCTTCGAGGTCGGCATCGTGCTGCTGATCCCGGTGGTGCTGCTGGTCGCCAAACGAGGCAACTTCTCCCTGATGAGGATCGGTATCCCGGCGCTGGCCGGCCTCTCCGTCATGCACGGGCTGATACCGCCGCACCCCGGCCCGCTCGTCGCGATCGACGCCATCGGCGCCGACCTCGGCGTCACACTGGCGCTGGGCCTGGTCATCTCCATACCCACGGTGATCATCGCCGGTCCGCTGTTCTCCCGCTACGCCGCGCGCTGGGTGGACATCCAGCCGCCCGAGCGGATGCTCCAGACGCTGGAGAAGCGCGAGTCCGAGTCCGACGGCACCGACAGGCGTCCGAGCTTCGGCGCCACGGTCACCACCGTCCTGCTGCCGGTCGTCCTGATGCTGGTCAAGGCACTCGTCGACATCGTCGTGGACGACCCGGAGAACCAGGTCCAGAAGGTCGCGGACGTCGTCGGCTCCCCGCTGATCGCGCTGCTCGCCGCCGTACTGGTCGGCATGTTCACCCTGGGGCGCGCCGCCGGATTCACCAAGGACCGGCTCGCCTCGACCGTCGAGAAGTCCTTCGGCCCCATCGCGGGCGTGCTGCTGATCGTCGCCGCGGGCGGCGGTTTCAAGCAGACCCTGATCGACGCGGGCGTCGGCCAGATGATCCTCGACTTCTCCGAGGACTGGTCGATCCCCGCGCTGCTGCTGGGCTGGCTGATCGCGGTGGCGATCCGGCTGGCGACCGGCTCGGCGACGGTCGCCACGATCTCCGCCGCCGGTCTCGCGGCGCCGCTCGCCGCCGACATGTCGACATCGCACGCCGCGCTGCTGGTGCTGGCGATCGGCGCCGGATCCCTCTTCTTCAGCCATGTCAACGACGCCGGATTCTGGCTGGTGAAGGAGTACTTCGGGATGGACGTCGGCCAGACGATCAAGACCTGGTCGGTGATGGAGACGATCATCTCCGTCGTCGGTCTCGGCTTCGTGATGCTGCTGTCCCTGATCCTCTAGGCCGTGTTACGTCCCCGGCCGGGCGGGGCGGGTCACTCCTCTTCCTTCCACAGAGGGTGCTCCCGCTCCGCCCACGGCCGTTCCACCGACCCCGTCCGCATGCCGCGCCGCGCCTCCGGGTCGGCGAGCGCCATCCCGATGTGCCCGACGAGCACGAGCCCCACGGCCAGCGACAGCCAGTCGTGCACGAACGTGGCGCTCGTCCGCCACACCAGCGGCGTCAGCCAGGTGAACCACATCATCAGGCCGGTCGCGAGCATGACCAGTACGGCTCCGGCGATCCAGCCGCCGTACAGCTTCTGCCCGGCGTTGAACTTGCCCGCCGGGCGCGACTCGGGCCGGAAGTCGCGCCGCCGCACCGCCCGCAGCCACTCCTTGTCGTGCGGCGCGAAGCGGTTCAGCCGCCGCAGATCCGCGCGGAACGACGGGGACGCCAGTCCCACGAGGAACGGCGCCGGCAGCAGCAGCCCCGACCACTCGTGCAGCGTGACCACCAGATAGCGGCGGCCGACGAGTTCGGCGAGCTGCGGTACGTACAGACAGGCCGCCGTCGCCACGCACAGCAGCATCAGCCCGGCCGTCGTCCGGTGGACCAGCCGCTCGGCCCGGCTGAACCGCCTCCGCAGCCGGGGGCGGGGGCTCGTCGCCCGCGGCGGATCAGACGGTCGGGGTGTCGGTGCGGCCGTTGGACCGACCGACCCAGGCGTCGACGTCATAGCCGCGCTCCTCCCAGTAGCCGGGGCGGACGTCGGAGGTGACGGAGATCCCGGAGAGCCATTTCGCCGATTTGTAGAAGTACATGGGCGCCACATAGAGCCGTACCGGACCGCCGTGCGCGTGCTCGACCGGCTTGTCCCGCATCCTCAGCGCCACCAGCACGTCCGGCCGCCTCGCCTGCTCCATCGTCAGGCTCTCGCTGTACGTGCCGTCGAAGCAGGTGAAGCGCACGGCCCCGGCCCCCGGCCGTACCCCCGCCGCGTCCAGGATCCGCGACAGCCGTACGCCCTCGAACGGCGTGTCCGGCACGCGCCAGCCGGTGACGCACTGGACGTCACGGACCATGCGGGTCTGCGGCAGCTTCCGCAGGGCGTCGAGCGTGTACGTGGTCGGCCGGTCGACCAGCCCGTCCACCGTGAGCCGGTAGTCCTCGGGGCCCTTGCGGGGTACGGAGGTGGCCACCGAGTAGTAGCGGAACCCGCCCCCGTTGGGCAGCAGCCCGGTCAGTCCCGTGGGATCGCGGTCGGACGCCGCGCCCAGGAAGGCCTCGAACCCCCGCTGGAGATAGGGCGCGGTGACGACGCCCGCCGCGCCGAGGCCGAGCATGGAGAGCACCAGGCGCCGCCCGACGGGCGTGCCCTCCTGGTGGCTTTCGGAAGTGGTCACCTCTCGATTCGAACACCACCGGGGCCCGGAAGCCAGGGCCGTCGGCGTTCCGTCATGGTTTCGTCAGAGTCCGGCAGACTGACGCCCATGGAGACGCCCCAGGAACACCACGACGACCACCCCGACCAACCCCGCGAGCCCCGCGAAGCCCTCCCGCCCTTTCTGCTCGCCTTCCCCGGACCGCTGCGCGATCAGCTGGTCGCGGCCGTCCTGTCCGGGGAGAAGGTCTCGACGACGGGCCTGCTGGCCGAGTACGAGGCGGAGAAGGAGGAGTTGCCGCCGGTCGGCGAGCGCTCGGCGCTGATCGACTCGGACGGCCGCGAGATCGCCGTCGTCGAACTGACGGAGGTACGGGTGCTGCCGCTGGGCCAGGTCGATCTCCAGCACGCCCTGGACGAGGGCGAGGGATACGACTCGGTGGAGTCCTGGCGCGCGGGCCACGAGGCGTTCTGGCACAGCGACGAGATGCGGGAGGCGCTGGGCGACCCGGCGTACACCGTGCACGACGGGACGCTGGTGGTGGCGGAGCGCTTCCGGGTGGTGGAGCGCCTGTAGTTCCGGCCCACCGCCTCAGCCCACCACCTCAGCCCACCGCCTCGGCCGCCGCCCTCCCGGCCGCGCGCCCCGAGAAAATGCAGCCGCCGAGGAACGTCCCCTCCAGCGAGCGGTACCCGTGCATCCCGCCCCCGCCGAAGCCGGCCGCCTCGCCCGCCGCGTACACCCCGGCCAGCGGAGCACCGTCCGCGCGTAGCACGCGCGAGGACAGATCGGTCTGAAGACCGCCGAGCGACTTGCGGGTCAGGATGTGCAGCCGTACGGCGATCAGCGGACCGGCCTTGGGGTCGAGGATGCGGTGCGGCGCCACCGTACGGATCAGCTTGTCGCCCAGATACGCGCGCGCCCCGCGCACGGCCGTCACCTGGAGGTCCTTGGTGAACGGGTTCGCGACCTCCCGGTCGCGGGCGGTGATCTCCCGGCGCAGCTCGGCCTCGTCGATCAGCGGCTCCTCGGTGAGCGCGTTCATGCCGCTCACGAGTGAGGCCAGGTCCTTCTCCACGACGAAGTCCGCGCCGTTGTCCATGAACGCCTTCACCGGTCCCGGCACGTCCTGGCGCGCCCGGTTGATCACGTCACGCACGGACTTGCCCGTCAGGTCGGGGTTCTGCTCGGAGCCGGAGAGCGCGAACTCCTTGCCGATGATGCGCTGGTTGAGGACGAACCAGGTGTGGTCGTGGCCCGAGTGCATGATGTGGTCCAGCGTGCCGAGCGTGTCGAAGCCGGGGAACAGCGGCACCGGCAGCCGCCGGCCGCGCGCGTCGAGCCACAGCGACGAGGGGCCGGGCAGGATCCGGATGCCGTGGGCGGCCCAGATCGGGTTCCAGTTCCCGATGCCCTCCGTGTAGTGCCACATCCGGTCCCGGTTGATGTGGTGGGCGCCGGCCTCCTCGGTGATGCCGAGCATCAGACCGTCGACATGGGCGGGCACGCCGGAGAGCATCCGCGCGGGCGGGGTGCCGAGGCGTTCGGGCCACTGGGCGCGTACGAGGTCGTGGTTGCCGCCGATGCCGCCGGACGTCACGATCACGGCCTGGCCCTTGAGTTCGAACGTGCCCGTCGTGACACGGCTGCTGGCCGTGCCGCGTTCGGCGTCGCTCGGCTCAAGTACCTCGCCGGTCACGGTGTCCACGGCGCCCGCCGTGGCGCCGAGTCCGGTGACCCGGTGCCGGAAGCGGAACGTCACCAGCCCCTTGGCGACGCCTTCGCGCACCTTGCGCTCGAACGGCTCCACGACGCCGGGCCCGGTCCCCCAGGTGATGTGGAAGCGGGGGACGGAGTTGCCGTGCCCGACCGCCCCGTAGCCACCGCGCTCGGCCCAGCCGACGACCGGGAAGAACCGCACGCCCCGCTCGCGCAGCCAGGACCGCTTCTCCCCGGCGGCGAAGTCCACGTACGCCTCGGCCCACTTGCGCGGCCAGTGGTCCTCCTCGCGGTCGAACCCGGCCGTGCCGAGCCAGTCCTGGAGCGCGAGGTCCCGGCTGTCCCTGACGCGCAGCCGCCGCTGCTCGGGCGAGTCCACGAGGAACAGCCCGCCGAAGGACCAGTGCGCCTGTCCGCCGATGGACCGCTCGGGCTCCTGGTCGACCAGGACCACCGAGCGCCCGGCGTCGACGAGTTCGGCGGTCGCGACCAGTCCGGCCAGTCCCGCGCCGATCACGATCACATCAGCGTCGTACGCCATGGGTTCCCACCTTCTCCGGGGCGACTGAGGTGGTCCGATCTTCCGTACGGGCCGGTAACGAGTCAACTGTTCGGCATGCCAGGCTGTCCCCATGAACCCCGCTGACTCCGCTGACCCCGCTCACGAGATCCTCGACATCGTCGACGAGAACGACAACGTCGTGGGGCAGGCCCCGCGCGGCGAGGCGTACGCGAAGGGGCTGCGGCACCGCTGCGTCTTCATCCTCGCGCGCGACGCCGACGACCGGGTCTTCGTCCACCGCAGAACGGCGACCAAGCTCGCCTTCCCCTCCCACCACGACATGTTCGTGGGCGGTGTGGTCGGTACGGGCGAGACGTACGACGAAGCGGCGCGGCGCGAGGCCGCGGAGGAGCTCGGGGTCCCGGACCTGCCGCGCCCCGTACCGCTGTTGTCGTTCCTGTACGAGTCCGAGGACGGCTCGCTGAGCTGGTGGTCGCATGTCTACGAGGTCCGCTGCGTGCTGCCGGTCGCCCCGCAGGCTGACGAGATCGACTGGCACACCTTCCTCACCGAGGAGGAGCTGGAGCGCCGGCTGGCGCGGAGCGCGGACGACGGCGGATGGCGGTGGACGCCGGACGGCGTGGCGGCGTACGAGCGGCTGAAGGCGGCTCGCGCCTGAGGTGCGTAGGGTGCGACGGGTGATCGACTTCGTACGCGGCCTGCGCCTGTGGTTCGCTCCCCGGCGGATCAGCGAGGATGGCACGACCCCCGACTACCGTTTCTCGCTCGCCAACGAACGCACGTTCCTCGCCTGGATCCGTACCGCGCTCGCCCTGGTGGGCGGCGGATTCGCGGTCGACCAGTTCCTGCCGGACCTGCGCTGGGGGGTGCGGGTGGGGCTGGCGGTGGTGCTGTTCGCCATCGGCGCGCTCAGCGCGCTGCGGGCGATCAGTCAGTGGGTGCGCAGCGAACGGGCGATGCGCCGGGGCGAGGATCTGCCGGTGACAGCTTTTCCGACGCTGCTGGGTCTGTCCGTCGCGGCCGTCGCCGTGATCATGCTGGTCGTGGTGTCGACGGGCCGGACCGGCTGATGGGCGGCCCGGACCGTCAACACGAGGCCGCCGAGCGGGACCCCGGCCTCCAGCCGGAGCGCACACGGTTGGCCTGGCGGCGTACGACCCTGACGTACACGGTCGTGGCGGTGCTCGCGGGCCGACAGGTCGTCAGGGACGACGTGACGGTGGCGGGGGTGGTCGCGGCGGTGCTGGGCGCGCTCGTCTGGCTGGCGTTCCTCTGGGTGGCACACCGTCGGATGGTGGCGCTGGACACGGCGGAGCCGCGCGCCCTGCCGGTGCGCGCGGGCGTGGCGGCGGTGGCCTGTGTGATCTGCCTGGCGGCGTTCGGCGTGACGGTGCTGTGACGCGAACCGGACCTACCAGCCATCACGGACAGGACTGGTAGCGTCCCGTGCGGCTTCGCACATCATCACCGAACCCAGCAAAGGCACACATAATGACGGCCAGTCACCAGGAACACCCCACGCACGAGCACACCCACGGACCGACCTGCGGCCACACCGAGTTGCGGCACGGTGACCATGTCGACTACGCGCACGACGGCCATCTGCACCGCAGCCACGCCGAGCACTGGGACGAGTGCGAGCCCGCCGCCCATGTCGTCCACGAGAATCACCCGCACCAGCACCTGGAGGGCTGCGGCCACCCGCCGTCGCGCACGGCGACCACAAGGACTACGTCCACGACGGCCACCGGCACGCCGCCCACGAGGGGCACTGGGACGACCACTGATCCCCGGTCGCACCCGGCCGGGTCCGCCCACCCCGGACCCGGCCCCCCTTGGCGGTTTCCCGTCACGCACTGGACGGCATACCGACTGGTCGGCATCATGAACGGCGAAGGCCTTCCACCGCCCCCGCCCGCCCATGGAGGTACGACCGATGAGCGCCAGTCCCCCGCCAGGACTCGACCCGGCGCGGCTGCGCGGCCATCTCGACCGCGAGCGCCCCGGACTGGTGGGCGGACCACTGGGCGCCCGGCTGATCGAGGGCGGCCGGTCGAATCTGACGTATCTGGTCACCGACGGCGCCCACGAGTGGGTGGTCCGCAGGCCCCCGCTCGGCCATGTCCTCGCCACGGCCCATGACATGAAGCGCGAGTTCCGGGTGATCAGCGCGCTGCACCCGACCGCCGTGCCGGTCCCGGAGCCGCTGCTGCTGTGCGAGGACACGGATGTGCTCGGGGCGCCCTTCTACGTCATGGAGTACGTGAGGGGGACGCCGTACCGCACGGCCGAACAGCTCGCTCCTCTCGGCCCCGAGCGGACCCGCGCCGTGCTCCTCGGTCTTGTCGACACCCTGGTCGAGCTGCACGCGGTCGACCCCTCGGCGGTGGGGCTCGGCGACTTCGGCCGCCCCGAGGGCTTCCTCGACCGCCAACTGCGCCGCTGGGGCAAGCAGTTGGACGCCTCGCGCAACCGGGACCTGCCCGGCGTCGACGAGTTGCACGCGGCTCTCGGCCGCTCCCTGCCCCACTCCCCCGCGCCGACCGTCATCCACGGCGACTATCGTCTCGACAACGTCCTGATCGGTGACGACGACCGCATCAAGGCCGTGCTGGACTGGGAGATGTCCACGCTCGGCGATCCGCTGACCGACCTCGGCCTGCTGGTGATGTACAGCGCGCCGCTGGAGATCACCGGCTCCCCCATCAGCACGACCGCCGGCGCGGCCGGCCATCCCGACCCGGCCGAGCTGGTCGAGCGTTATGCCGCCGGTTCGGGCCGCGACACCTCGGCGGTCGCCTGGTACACGGCCTTCGCCTGGTTCAAGCTCGCGGTGATCCTCGAAGGCATCCACTACCGCTACACGCTGGGCCAGACGGTCGGCGGCGGATTCGAGCGCATCGGGGATCTCGTCCCCGTCTTCATCGAGCACGGCCTCACCACCCTGCAGGAAGGCTGACCGCACCCATGGACTTCGCATTCGACGCCCGCACCGAGGAACTCCGCAGCAGGCTGCTGGACTTCATGGATGAGCACGTACGCCCCGCCGAGGCGATCGCGCACGAACAGCGCGCGCGGCTCGCCGACCCCTGGGACACCCCGGCGATCGTCGGGGAGCTGAAGGCCGAGGCGCGTCGGCGCGGACTGTGGAACCTGTTCCTCCCGGACGCGGAGCACGGCGCCGGGCTCACCAACCTCCAGTACGCGCCGCTCGCCGAAATCACCGGCCTGAGCCCGCAGTTGGCCCCGACGGCGCTCAACTGCGCGGCGCCCGACACCGGAAACATGGAGGTACTGGCCCAGTTCGGCGGCGACGAACAGAAGAAGCGCTGGCTGGAGCCGCTGCTCGCCGGTGAGATCCGCTCGGCGTTCGCGATGACCGAACCGGAGGTCGCCTCGTCCGACGCGACGAACATCCGCACCCGGATCGAGCGCGACGGCGACGAATACGTGATCAACGGTCGCAAGTGGTACATCTCCGGGGCGATGAACCCGGCCTGCGAGATCTTCATCGTGATGGGCAAGACCGACCCGGACGGCACCGACATCCGCCGCCAGCAGTCGATGATCCTCGTCCCGCGCGACACCCCCGGCCTCACCGTCGAGCGCGCGATGAGCGTGTACGGCTACGAGGACCACTGGCACGGCGGCCACGCCGAGGTGACCTTCACCGACGTCCGTGTCCCGGCGGCGAATCTCATCGGCGAGGAGGGCGGCGGCTTCGCCATCGCCCAGGCACGGCTCGGCCCCGGCCGGATCCACCACTGCATGCGGCTGATCGGCATGGCCGAGCGCGCGATCGAGCTGATGTGCCGGCGGGCCGTGTCCCGTACGGCCTTCGGAAAGCCCATCGCCGAGCAGGGCGTGGTGCGGAACTGGATCGCCGACGCGCGGGTGAGCGTCGAGCAGTTGCGGCTGCTGGTGCTCAAGACGGCCTGGCTGATGGACACGGTCGGCAACCGGGGCGCGCACACGGAGATCCAGGCCATCAAGATCGCGACCCCGCGCGCGGTGGTCGGCATCATCGACAGCGCGGTGCAGCTGCACGGCGCGGGCGGGGTGAGCCAGGACTACCCCCTGGCGGAGCTGTGGGCCGCGGCGCGGACCCTGCGACTGGCCGACGGCCCCGACGAGGTGCACCAACGTTCGCTGGCGCGGCGGGAGTTGCGGAAGTACGCGTAGGTCTTTGAGGGGCCCTACGGGCGCAGCGCCCGCAGCAGCAGATCCGCGAGATGGTCGGCGACCTGCTGCGGGGTGAGCGGGCCGTCCGGCCGGTACCAGGTGGAGAGGTGGTGGACCGACCCGAAGTGGTAGTCCACCACCAGGTCGGCCGGCGTGGCCGAGGTGAAGACCCCGCTGCGCTGGCCCTCTTCGACCAGCGCGCGGAACCGCTCGTGGTAGCGCCGCCGCTCGGCCCGTACCTGCTTGTTCTTCTCCGGGCTCAGATGGTGCATGGAGCGGAAGAAGATCGCCGCGTCGTCCAGGTTGTCGATGGTGGTCACGACCACGTCGGCCGCCGCCGCGCGCAGCCGCCGCTCGACGGGCTCGTCCGCGTCGGCGAAGGCGTCCAGCCGTTCCTGCTGGAGGCGGAGCACCCGTGCGTACACCTCCTGGAGGAGGTCTTCCTTGGAGCCGAAGTAGTGGTACAGCGCGCCCTTGGTGACGCCGGCCGCCTCCACGATCTCCTGGACCGAGGTGCTGCCGTAGCCCTGTTCGGCGAAGAGCCTGGTGGCGGCGGCCAGCAGCCGCTGGGGCACGGGCGTGCCGTTCCCGTCCGTCGTTCTGGCCACTGTCGCCGCCTGCCTTTCTCAGCTCGTCGCGGGGTCCGCCGCCATGGTGTCCCGCGCCGTCCCCTGGTGTGAACGCGGCACCCGCACGAGGATCTTCCCACTCATGGTCATGGACGGTTCCGGCAGGACCTCCGGCCGGGCTCCGTCCGCCGTCGACTCCGTCATCGCCCGACTCCCTCCCATTTCTGCTGAATCTGGTTCATGCCGGTCAGCCACCGGTCGGGATCGGTGGATCGGGCCCGGTAGAAGCCGGCCACCTCGGCGTGCGGCAGCACCAGGAACCGGTCCTCCTCCATCGCCTCGAACAGCGCGTCGGCGACCTCGTCGGGCTCGATGGCCGTCGGGGCGAGTACGAGGTCGCCCGCCGATCCGGTGGCGGCCAGCATGTCCGTACGGACGCCCTGCGGACAGATCGCGTGGACCTTGAGGCCACGGTGCCGGTAGGTCAGCGAGAGCCATTCCGCGTAGGCGAGCGCGCCGTGCTTGGTGACGCTGTACGGCGCGGCGCCGATCATCGTGAGCAGTCCGGCGGCGGAGACGGTGGAGACGAACCTGCCCGCGCCGCGTTCCAGCCAGTCGGGCAGCAGGATCCGCGAGGCGCGGACATGCGCCATCACGTTGACGTCCCACGCCGCCGCCCAGACGTCCTCGTCGGCGAAGACGTCACCGGCCGAGCCGACACCGGCGTTGGCGCAGTAGATGTCGACGCCGCCGCCGAGCGCGTCCCGCGCCTGCTCGACCACGGCGGACGCGTCACCCGGCACGGCGGCGACCGCGCCGATGGACTCGGCGACGGCGTGGGCCTTCAGGGCGTCGAGATCGTTGACGACGACGCGGGCGCCCTCGGCGACGAATCTCTGGGCGAGCGCGGCACCGATACCGCCACCGGCTCCCGTGACCACCACTCGCGCGCCCCGCACCGTACTCATCGGCCCTGCCTCTCCGGTTCACCGCGGCACACACCACCGCTCGACCCCGGCAGACTAACCAGTCGGTATGTCGGGACGGAAGGGCAGGGACGCGATGGGGGCTCCCACACGGGTTCGCACCCAGTCGTACTGCAACGGTGTCTGCTGTGACGGGTGGGCAGGTCGATCGTGCGGATCGAGTGGGATGCCGACGGCGAGCAGCTGGCCGAGTTCTGTGGTGACAGGCCGGCCCGTTACAAGATCCCGCGCCACCTGTGGCTCATGAAAGCCTTCCCGATGACCGTCAGAGGCAAGGCCTGCAAGGTCGCACTGCGGGAGGTGGCGGCGCGGGAACTCATGGCCGGGTGTGTGATGAGCCGGATCAGCGGATTTCGGTGACCCGGTGCTCCTTCAGGGAGCCGCAGTTGGAGTTCTCCACCGACACGTAGACATTGTCGATGCTGCCGCCCCAGCTCACGCAGTAGCCCTTGCCGTAGACGTAGGCCGGCCCCGCGTACGACGTGTAATTCCCGGAGTCGCCGGCCCACTCGTCGGTGTCGGGGACGTAGATGTACGCGGACATGTACTTGGCCGTGCCCGGGTTGGCGCGGATGGTCGCGACGCAGTTCCTGCCGTTCGAGGAGTTGTACGTCAGGTAGACGGTGCCCAGCGAGCCGATGGGCGCCGAGTTCACGGTCTTGTAGGCGCTGCCGCAGACGCCCTGCGGTGTGACGTTGGGTGCGGCGGAGGCGGTCGTCGTGAACGCGGTCGTGGCACCCAACGCCAGCGCGGTCAACGCCCCGATGGCTGCGACATTGCGCGTGATTCTCATATTTCCCCCTTGTGTCTCCGAGAGCGGTTTACTCCCACTTGACGTGACTCGCGAGCGGCACGGATGGTTGTGCCGGGTGCTGTAGAGGACGCCGGAGGGCTCACCGGCCGGTTCGATCCGGTGAGCCCCCTCCAGCCACCCCCGTTACGCAGCCCCATCAGCTACGAGACCGCATTCAGCACCACATCGACGCCGGACTCGATCAGTCCACGGTGAAGTCCCGGAAGCCCACGATCCCCCGGGTGTCCGTCCATCCGTTGGCGGCCGTCATGAACACGCCGACGTCCTGCGCCCCGCTCGCGCCGCCCGGCGTGGCCGTCCCCACGGTCGTCCAGGTGTCGCCGTCCGCGCTGCACTCACCGGTGTAGGAGTCTCCGGAGCGGGTCAGCCGCAGCCACACCGGGGCGGCGAGGGAGCCGGCCTGCTGGATGGAGTCGATCGTGCCGTTCCCGTCGGAGTCCCAGGACAGCGCACATCCGTTGGACGGTGTCACCGCGAGGTTCACCAGGCCCGGGGAGCCGTTCACGGACAGCTCGTCGCGGACGATCAGCCCGGCGCGGGCCCAGCCGCCGGTACGGTCCTGGGTCGTGACCTGGACCATGGCACTTGAGGCGGCACCGAAGGCGCCGGCGCGGTAGATCGCACCGAACTCCTGGTTGCCGCCCCACAGATCGGCGCCGGCGCCCTCGATGGCGAGTTCGTCCCCGGTGCCCGACTGGCCGAAGGCCGCGTCGTTGAAGGAGACTGTCCGGTACGGAGCCCGCACTCCGGTACCCGCCATCAGCCGTACCGAGGTCACGTCTCGCCCCACCGAGCCGCCGGTGCGGTACGTCGCCGTCACCCGAACCCTCGGCAGCAGTGCGTCACCCGCCGCGACGAGAGTCACCTCGAATGCTGCCGTGAAGGTCTCCCCGGGCGCGACCGAGGCGGCGGTCACCTTCCCGACGGGCCTGGTGGTCATGCCCTCCGGTGAGTCGGCGTTCAGCACCACGTCCCCGGCGGGCGCGAAGCCGTTGCGGTTGGTGAAGGTCACGGTGACCGTGACGGGGCTGCCCTCCGTAACCGCCGCCTTGTCCGTGGTGACGCCCAGCGACACTTGGTGCGGGGTCGCGGCCAGGGTGTCCTGTATCTTCCGGGCCAGCTTGTGAACGTCGCCCCGCGTCTTCGTGGGGTGGGTGTCGTGCCGGTGGGCCCAGCCGTCCTCCATGGCGAACCAGTCGATGTCGGCCGGCCGACGGTCCTCCGCGAGCGCCGCCGAAAGCTCGTCGAAGTAGGTCTTCCAGCGGGGGAGATAGAGGCCGGTGAGGAGCCCGGACCACTCGCGGTTGGCGTAGTCGTGCAGGCCCTCTTCGCTGCTCGCCCGGCCGCCCCAGGTGGTGATGATCGACCGGGCGTCGTACTCCAGCTGGTCCTGCTCGGCCCTCGTCGCGCCCCAGGAGCGCGCGTCGGCCAGCCACGGCCCGAGCAGATGCTGCGCGGAGGTGGCCAGGACCTCGTCCATGAGCTTCATCCAGAGCAGCCACACCGAGGTGAGCTCCTCGAACAGAGCCCGGTCCCCGGCCTCGTACGCCGCCTTGATGCCCGGCAGCAGCACCCGGCTGCGGTTCGACAGCACCTGCCGGGCCACATCGGCCAGGTCGTAGCGGTACGCCGAGCTGTCCCGCAACCGCGGTGCGACCAGGAGCAGTTCTGTCAGCGCGGCGTCGAAGGCCGTGGTGTCGTAGCGGTCCGCCGCCGGGCCCCAGGCCGCCGCCTTGTCCGCGCTCAGACTCGGCCTGGCCCCGAACAGCCCGTCGGGCGCTTCGCTCCACGAGTCCGCGCGGGTCATGCCGTACGCCGTCTCACGGATGACCTGCCAGGCGGCGAGGGCATGCCGGTCCTCCCCGCCGTACCGGGACGTGGCGTACGCGGCGAACCAGTCGTCCAGATCGATCGTGCCCGGCGTCCACGCCAGGTCGGTGATGAGCGCCAGCGCCGCGTGGTTGTTGTCGGCGGCCTCCGGCATCGCGGCGATACCGGCCAGCGCGCTGTTCTCCTTGTCCCGCCACTTCGGGTACTGCTCCACCCAGTCGGGTGTGTTGGCGCCCATGGGGGTGTGGCCGCCGAAGTTCCAGATGGAACCGAACGCGTACGGGGTGCCGCCCCAGTCGCTCTCCCGGTCGGTGACCGTGGTGTAGCGGTCCGACAGGCCGTCGACGACGAACATCCCGCTCTTGTCCACGGCGTCGAGGATCTCCCGGCTGGGGTTGGACTGCCAGCCCAGGATCGCCCACACGGCCCCGGGGTGGGCCGTACGCAGGGCCGTCTCGACGGCCTTCGCTGCCTCGCCCACCGGTACGTCACCGGGGTTGCCGCCCTCGTGGAGCAGGTCCATCTTGTACATCGTGCTGTCGCCGAGGCGTTCCGACTGGTTCCGGTAGAAGGCGGCGGCGACTTCCTTGAACGCCGTCGTGCGCGGATCGAGCCAGTCGGGCCGCTTGAAGGCACCCCAGTCGCCCTGCGCGACGACTGACGCGTCGCCGCCGTTCTTGGCGACGAATTCGTCGGGCACGGTGCCGAAGTAGCCGGGCAGTACCGGTGTCATGCCCAGTTCCCGCACCCGGTCGGTGATCTTGCGGGCGAGAGCGGCGCGCTTCTCGACGAGTTGCTCGGACACCGGCCCGCCGAACCCCGACATGTTCTGCAGCAGCCACCACGGCTGATGGGCGGGGGCGGGTATCCACGCCCGCATTTCGGCATCGGAGTATCCGAACTCGCGGAAGGTGTCGTAGTACACCGCGTCGCCGCCGATGTAGACGAGGACCTCGTTGCTGCCGTGCAGCGCGACCACATCGAGCTCGCGCTGCCACGCGTCCCAGTCCCGGTATGGGGCGGTGTAGCCCTCGTTGGTGTCGTTGAAGACGAGCCGGTGCGGCACGTTCGCCACCGCGCTGATCTCCCCGCCAGGCGCGGGCAGCAGCTGGGGAAGATTCAGCTGCTCGCCGTTCCAGGAGATGTCGGCCTTCGCCACCCGCATGAGATAGGTGTTGAGGCCGGTGAGCAGCACCGCCGGGCTCGTGCCCTCCACCGTGATGGCCCCGGCCCGGCCGGTGACCCGGAACCGGTCGGTCCCGCCGGCGGCCAGCGCTCGCAGCGTCACCTGCCGGTGGTGGGCAGGCAGCAGCCGTCGCAGCGAGTCTCTGGCCGGGCCGGTGTCGAACGTCGCGACCTTGTCCGCGGGCTTGGGAGCCGCGTGGGCGCCCGGCGGCAGGGCCAGCAGCACGACGCCCCCGAACGCGGCCGCTCCCGTCAGCAGGCCTCTGCGGCTGAGGGGTTGATTGCCTGTCATAAAACGTCCTCTCAAGACTTTACGGTTCTGCCGGGCCACGGCCGGTCCGGTCGCACGCTCGGATCAGGCGACGGTCATCGCGAAGATGTGCAGGGCGGGGACGCCGCTCGTCAGGCCGTCGCTGACCTTCGGCAGGACGACGGAACGCAGTTCCTTGTCCTCCAGACCGACGCCGAAGGTGTAGAGGCTGACCGGGTTGTTGTCCTGACCCGCGGGGACGTTGCGGTACGGCAACACCACCGCGGCCGACGCGTCCGCCGCGTACCAGTCGGGGACGTCGACGGAGAAGTCCTGCTCCGTGCCGTCCGCGTACACGACTTTCCCGGGGCCCTTGCCCGTGCCCCAGGTGCAGGTGCCCAGGAAGGCCAGCCGCGTGCCGGTGCCGGACAACCGCACGGTCTGCCCGGAAGACACCACGTTGTCCCTGGCGCCGGGTTCGGTGTCCGGCCAGATGAAGGCGGTCCCGCCGTACGTGACCGAGGCGCCCGGGGTCAGCCCGGCCGCCGCCAGCGCCTCGGCGGACAGGCTGGATCGTGAGGCATCCATGTCGGCGGTGGTGGTGGCGTCGTCGGAGGAAATGGCCGCGTTGTCGAAGGCGCTTGCCAGCGACCGGTACGGCAGTTTCAGCGACGAGGTCGCTCGGGTGCAGTCGGACCCGTCCTCGTGCACGTCGAAGAGTGCGTGCGCGAGGAACGGGACCACGCCCTCGGCGTCGTCGGGCAGCCGGGCCTTCCAGGTACGGGTCACCGACGTGCCGGGCGCCATCTTGCCCAGGTGGGACGACGCCTGGCCCGCGCCCCCCACGGCGAGATACAGCACCGTGCCGCCCAGCACGATCTCCGTGGTGTTGGTGAGCCTGGCCGTGAGTGTCACCGACTGGCCCGGCTCAGGGGCGGCCGGTTCGAAGGTGAGCGAGACGGGCGGGGCGAGGAAGTCCTCCTCGGGGCGGTAGGGGCTCATACGTCCTCCACGGAGAAGCGGTCGAAGACCGCGCGTACGGTCGTACCGGGGTAGTTGGCGTTGACGGCGCCGGCCACCACCCCGGCGTCCATGGCGCCGCTCGCCGACGGCACCGTCACCCTCGCGAGCTCGGTCCAGGACAGCTCGTTGGTGGTGCTGTACGCCGTGTACGTGGTACCGGAGCGCACCAGCCGCAGCCAGGCCGGGTGCGTCGAACCGCCGCCGCCCGCCCAGGTGTCGAGTCTGCCGTCGCCGTCGCTGTCCGTCATGAACTCCAGGCCGAACCGCAGCGACATGGTCAGCACCGCGTAGCCGCCCTTCTCGGGCGCGGTCAGATCGTTGGCGACGGCGATTCCGTACTTGGCGGAGGGGTTGTCGGTGCCGGTGAGGCTGACCGTCTTGACCTGCACCACACTGGACTCGGCGGCGGAGCCGGGGAGATGGATGATCCCCTTCTCGTCGGTACCGCCGGACAGGTCCCGGCCGCCCGCCCAGATCACCAGCTGGGTGCCGTACTGCCCGAACGCGGCGTCGTCGGTCGTGGCGAACGTCCGGTACGGGTCGCGCACCCCGTTGGGCTCGTAGGGCACGGTGACCGTCTTCGACGACCGGGCGCAGTCGCTGCTGCTCCCGTCGACGTCGAAGATCACGTGCGCGGTGAACGACACGTTCCCGGCCACGTCGGACGGCATCTCCGTGTCCCAGCTCCGGGTGATCTGCGCGCCCCGGCGCAGGTCGCCGAGCGGGATGGTCTCCGCCGCCGCGCCGGCGCCGGGGTCGATCAGATGGAGCACGGTGTTGCGCAGTGGGAAAGGGCAGTCGTTGGTGAGGACCGCGGTGGCCGTCACCGCGTCACCACCGGCCGGTTCGGCCGGCTGCGTGGTGACGGTGAGCGTGGGCCCCAGGGTGTCGAACTCGGTTCCGGTACGGATTCCCACGCGGCTCACCGGTCCCAGTCGACGGTGAAGACGTTGGCGATGTCGCTGGGCAGGGAGTGCGGGACGGTGATGTGGATCTTCCCGTCACGGCGGGTCCACCGCAGCGCGCCGCTCTTTCCGAGCAGTTGGATCCGCGACGTGGCGCTGATCGGGATGTCGCCGGGCACCGAGACGGTGCCGCTGGGCGCACCCAGCACGATGATGTTGAACTTGCCCGGGGAGACGGTGTAGCGGATGCCGAGCGGACTGCCCTCCTCCTCCGCCCGGACCCAGGGCGTCGACCCGTAGACGGCGGGGCCGTTGACGTCCAGCCAGGCGCCGATGTCACGCAGCCGCCCTTGCATGATCTCGGGGATCGTGCCGTCCGGCCTGGGACCGATGTTGAGCAGTAGATTGCCGTTCTTGCTGACCACGTCGGCGAGCAGTTGGATCAGGAACGCCGAGGTCTTGTAGTCCTCGTCCGGCTCGTGCTTGTTGTAGCCCCAGGAGTAACCCATGGTCATACAGCACTCCCACTTCTGCGGGTCCATCGTGGGGTTGGTGCGCTGCTCGTACGTCGCGAAGTCGAAGTGGGTGTCGAACCGGTCGTTGATCACCACACCCTTGGGATACGTGCGGTTCTTGGCCTGGTTGTAGTAGTGGGCCAAGGGTTCTTCGCTGCGCCACGGCGGGTCGCCGGCGGGCCGGAACCACTGTCCGTCCGCCCACAGCAGCTCCGGGTCGTAGCGGTCGATGATCTCGTACAACTGCTTGAGCTCGTAGTCGCCGACGTAGTCCTCGACCGGCTTGTAGCCGACCATCGGGATTTCCTCGTCGGTGTAGAAGTTGCGCATCGGCCGGCCGATCGCCGGGTTGAAGTACTCGCCGAGCGAGTAGTACAGGCCGGGCCGCACGGTGCCCCGCTTGCGGGCCGCGGTCATCAGCTCACCGACCAGGTCGCGCTTCGGGCCGTACGCCATGGAGTGACGGTCCGTCACCTTGCTGGGGTAGAGAGCGAATCCGTCGTGGTGCTTGCTGGTCAGCGCGAAGTACTCGGCGCCCGCCTGCTCGAACAGTCTCACCCAGGAGTCGGGATCGTACTTCTCGGCCTTGAACTGGGGGATGAGGTCGTCGTAGGTGACGCTCTCGCCGTAGGTGTCACGGTGGTACTTCCACTCGGCGGAGTCCTTGCTGCTCTGGTACCACAGGTACCACTCGGAGGCGCTTTTCGGCGTCGCGCCGCCGATCACCGAGTAGACGCCCCAGTGGACGAAGATGCCGAACTTGGCGTCCTTGTACCAGCGCGGCACGGGATGGGTGTCGAGGGATGCCCTGGTGGGCTGGTAGTCGGGGATTCCCGAGGCGCCCGGCGTCGCACCTCGGGCGAGGGCCTGGGCGGTGCCCGGTGGGGCGAGCAGCACCGCGCCGCCGAGGGCGGCAGCGGTGGTCATGAAGTTTCTGCGGCTGACTGCCATCAATAGGCCTCTTTCTCGTCGGTGGAAAAGGCGTCGAACAGTGCGGTCGTGATCTGGCCGGGGTAGTTGAGGTTGACCGCGCTCGCGACCAGACCGGCGTCGCCGGTGCCGCTCGCGGAGGGAACGGTGGCGGTGGCGACCTGCTGCCAGGCGGTGCCGTCGGAACTGGCGTACGCGGTGTAGGCGGTGCCGTCGCGGACGATCTTCAGCCAGGCGGGGTGGTACGAACTGCCGCCGCCGGCCCAGGTGTCGAGCTTTCCGTCACCGTCGCTGTCGGTCAGGAACTCCAGCCCGTACTGCGCGGACATGGTGAGCACCGCGTAGCCGCCGGCCTCGGGCGCGGTGAGGTCGTTGGCGACAGCGATACCCGCCTTGGCGGACGGGCCGCTGCCGGTCTGACCGACGACCCGGGCGGTCACGGTGCCGGACGGCGGCGCGGCGTCGGCGAGGTGGACCGCCGCCTTCTCGTCCTTCCAGCCGGACAGGTCCTGCCCGCCCGCCCAGAGGGCGAACTGGTCGCCGTTCTGCGCGTACTGGGCCTCTTCGGTGGTGGTGGCGGTCGTCAGATACGGCGCCCGCACCCCGGACGGAGCGGGGGTCACTGTGGCGTCCACGCTGTCGGAGTCGCGGCGTGTCCGGCCGTCCTGGACGAAGGAGGTGCGTACGCCGATCCGGTGGGTGCCCCAGACCGCATCGGCCGCCGGCGTCACCGTCCAGGTGACCTTGGTGCTGTCGCCCGGGGCGAGGGAGCGTACCCGCGCGCTGCCGGCCGGTTCGGCGGACCAGCCGTCGGGGAGATCGAGGCGAGTGCTGACCTCGGTGACCGCTGCGGTGCCGGTGTTGGTGACGGTCGACGTGACCTCCGTGCCGTCGCCGCCGGCTTGCAGGGTCGGCCGGTACGGGGTGAGCCGCACGCGGGCCGACGGGCAGTCGCGGCCCGCTCCGAGAGTGGTGAGGTCGACGGCGTCGGCGAAGGCCTTCATCCCGGTGTCGTTGGGGTGCAGATGGTCACCGGAGTCGAACGCGGCGGCGTAGCGGGTGGGGTCGTCCGGGTCCCGTACGGCCTTGTCGAAGTCGGCGTAGTCGTCGAAGACGCCGCCGTCGCGGACGAACGTGTTGACCTTCTGCCGGTCGGCCTCCTTGGCCTCGGTCCACCAGTCGCCCCAGCCGCGATACGGCACGACCGTCGCGCCGATCACGCGCAGCCCGCGGGCGTGGGCGCGGCGCACGATCTCCTTCATGCCGTCGATCACCTGATCACCGGTGGCGCCGCCCCAGCTGAGGTCGTTGACACCCTCGAACAGGACCACCGTCCGGGCGCCCGGCTGCGACAGCACGTCGCGCTCCAGCCGGTCGAGCGCCGACGGGTTGCCGTCGGCGCCTGCCGTGATCCGGTTGCCGCTGATGCCCTCGTTCAGCACCCCCGCGGTGGACGAGCAGGCCGCCAGCCGGCCCGCCAGATAGTCGGGCCAGCGCCGGTTGGCGTTCGAGGTGGAGGCCGCGCCATCGGTGATGGAGTCGCCGAGCGCCACCACGGCGCCCGCCGTGTCACCGCCCTGTACGTCGACACCGGTCAGGAACGGGAAGGTGGAATCGGTCTTGGTGAAGGCGTCCCCGGCGGCGTCCGAGGCGTGGTCGCCGCCGCCGTCGGGCGTCCAGTAGACGGTCTGGAGACCCATCCAGTGCTGGCTGATGTGGGTGAGCCGGCCGGGGAAGTACAGGCTGACGACCAGATCGCCGCGGGCGGGCACGGTGAGCCGGACCTGATCGCTGGCCGCCTGCTCGCCGGCCGCGATCGTCACCTCGTTCTTCCCGCCGAACCGCAGCTTCTGCGGCTTCGTGACGGCGGAACCGCCCTCACGAAGGCCGACGGTCGCGTGTCCGATCGTCACCGGCTCCGTGGTGAAGTCGTTGGTCAGGCGGATGCGTACGCTCGACCCGCCGGCGCTCACCCGCACCGGTATCCGAACCGTCACCTCGGAGGTGCCCGGGTCGTACGCGGCGTGCTGCGCGGTGGCCCACGTCCCCGTCCACCCCTGCTGTGTGGTCTCGGCCGCGGCCGGTGCCACCGGAAGCAGGGCTGCCACGCCGGCCGCCAAGGCTGTGGCCAGGGCCGCCCATCTTCGGTGTCCACGCAGGTGTTCAAGCGTTCTGGCCACGGGTCCTCCTCAGGAACACGCGCGGCCGAGGCCGAGCGCGGTCAGGTCGATGGAGTCGGCGAACGCCTTCATCCCGGCGTCGTTGGGATGCAGATGGTCACCGGAGTCGTACGCCGCGCCCAGCCGCCGCGGGTCCGCCGGATCCCGGACCGCCCGGTCGAAGTCGGCGTGGTCGTCGAAGACCCCGCGGGAGTCCCGGACGAACGCGTTGACCTGCTGCCGCCGCGCCTCCGTCTCCTCGGTCCAACCGCCCCAGGTGAAGTCCTTGTACGGGGTGATCGTGGCGCCGACGACCCGCATCCCGCGCTGGTGCGCCCGCTCGGCGATCTCCGTCATCCCGGCGATGATCTGCTCGGCACTCGCCCCGCCGAGATCGTTGATCCCCTCGAAGAGGATCAGGGTCCGCGCCCCCGGCTGGGAGAGCACGTCCCGGTCGAGCCGGTCCAGGGCCGAGGGATTCGTCGCGGTCCCGGCGGTGATCCGGTTGCTGGTGATGCCCGCGTTGAGCACTCCGGCGCCGGGCAGGCAGGCGTTCAGCCGGGCGGACAGCAGGTCGGGCCAGCGCTGGTTGGTGTCGGCGGTCGAGAAGGACCCGTCGGTGATCGAGTCGCCGAGCGCCACGACCGACCCGGTCCTCGGCGCGGTCACGTCGACACCGCTGAGGAACGGCCAGCTCGTGGTGGTCCAGGTGTAGGCGTCGCCGGAGGTGTCGGCGGCGTGGTCACCCGCCCCGTAGTCCGTCCAGTACACGGTCTGCTGCGCCCACCAGTGATCGGTGATGTGCGTGACCTGGCCGGGCAGATGGAGACTGACGACCAGGTCGGCCAGGGCCGGCACGGCGAGTCCGACCGGGTCGCTCACAGCCTGGCCGCCCGCCGGGATGGTGACCTCGCGCTTCCCGCCGAACCGCACGTCGTACGGGCGCGCCACGGCGGAGCCCCCGTCGCGCAGGCCCACGGTCGCGTGCCCGATCGTCACCGGTTCGGTGGCGTAGGCGTTGGTCAGGCGGATGCGTACGTATGAGCCGCCGACGCTGGTGTGCACCGGCATCCGTACCGTCACCTCGGACATCCCCGGGACCTCGTAGTGCTCACTGGCCGCCGTCGCCCAGGTCCCCGTCCACCCGCGCCGATCGTCCTGCTGACCGGCTTCGGCGGGCGCCACCGTCCCGGCCACGAGGGCCGAGACCGCCAGGAGCAAAGCGGCGAGCCTGCCGCGTATCCCGTGCATCTGACGCCCCTTACCGTTCCGCGCCGGTGCGCTTGAGCGCCTCGTACGCCTTGGTGGCGTCCTTGGCCCTGAGGTTCACGAACGCCGGGGTCACTCCGAGCGGAGCCGCGTATCCCTTGAGCGTCACGGGGCCGCGGACGACCTCGCCGTTGGTGACGTCACGCCACGTTCCGGTGGGCAGGAAGACGTCCCGGGTGGTGCCTTCGTCGAGCTTGGGCGCGGCCAGCACGGCCGGGCCGAGCATCCACTCGTCCGTGACCGTGTAACTCGCCTCGTCCTTCGGGAAGTCGAAGAACAGCGGACGCATGATCGGATCACCGGTCTTCAGGGTGTTCCGCACCTGATCCCAGATGTACGGGGCCAGCCGCTCGTGCGTCGCGATGGCCGACCGGAAGAGGTCGACCGTCTCGCCGTCGTAGCCGATCCACTCGCCGGTCGTCGCGTCCCGGACCCCGGTGGGCGAGGTGGAGGCGTACATCAGCGGCATCAGGGAGGCCGCCTGTGCCCAGCGGGCCAGGACCTGCTTGGTGGGCGGCGGGTAGCTGAGCGAGCCGCCGATCATGTCGGACTCGACGAAGGGGTAACCGATCGTGGAGACCGCCAGGTTGGCCGAGACCGCGGCGCGCAGCCCCCCGAAGGTCGTCGGCTTGTCGGCCGTACGCGTGGCGAAGCCCTTCGCCTGCGCGGCGTTCCACGCGACCCGGAGCCCGGCTCCCTGCTGGTCGAACTCGTCCGCCAGCTCGGTGCCGTACTTCACGTAATCGGCGCGGGTGGCCTCCGGATAGGGGGCGCACCGGTCGTCGAAGAAGGCGGTGTCGAACTTGAAGCCGGCGACGCCCAACTCGCTTGTCTGCGCCTTGAGATCGTCGGTGTACCACTGCCGCGCGGCGGGATTCGCCAGGTCGATCAGCCCGGTCCGGCGGCCGTTCCACCAGGTGAACAGGCAGGGTTTGGCCGGGTCGGACGGGTCCTTCAGCAGATACCCGTTGTCGACGGCTTCGGAGAAGTTGGCGGCCGTCTCGGGCATGTAGAGACCCGTCCACATGCCGAGGTCGAAGCCGAGGGCGCCGAGTTGCCTGGACAGGGCGGGCAGATCGGGGAAACGCTCGCCGAAGTCGGAGGCGATCACGCTCTCCTCGATCTGCACCGCGTGCCCGCCGAGCCCTGCGCCGGCCAGCGCACGCGCCCAGTCGAGGACGTTCTCCTGGGTCTGCTCACCGTAGAGCTGCGCCCAGGAGTTCCACAGCGGGGTGGCGTACTGCTCGTAGGGGGTGTCGGAGCGCTCGGGCTTGCCGACCAGCGCGATGTGGTCGCGGTACACCTCGGCGGGGGTGTCCTCGACGAACACCGTGGAGGCGGAGGGGCGTTCACCGGTGACGGTGAACTCGCCGAGCCCGTTGCCGCCGGAGTTGATCCGCACGTCCATCGGGTCGTTCGTGTCCGCCCGCAGTCCCGTGGCACTGGACGTGTACCAGAAGGGGGAGACCACCTGGTACGAGGCCGGGCTGAACGCGGTGTCCACCACCTGCCCGGAGTCCAGCGGCCAGGGCTGGACGGTCTGGTCGCTGTTCTCGCCGTGGCCGTACCAGTGCCCGGCGCTGCTGAGGTCGTACGCCGTGCTGAGCGCGTCGGCCTGTGCGCCCGACAGGGACCAGTTCATGTCGTACCGGTCGGAGCGCAGGGTGATCCGCAGATCGACGGTGACGTCGGGCAGGTCGGTGGCGGCGGTGACGCGCAAGGAGTTGCCGTCACGGGTGCTGCCGGTCACCTCCCGGACGATGTGCCAGTCGCCGCCGATCCGGAACCGGAAGGCCGAGGGCGCGGTGGCCAGCACGGTCCGGCCCTCTTTCACGGTGGTGACGGTCAACCGGTCCATGGCGACGCGCAGTTCGTAGGCGGGTGTCGTGAAGGTGATCGGCCCGGAGTCGGCCGCCGCCGGGGCCGTGCCGAGCAGCGGGGCGGCCAGGATCAGCGCCGCCGAGCCGCAGCGGACGGTTCGTCTCACGGTAGGCGTCATCAGGCACCGCCGCCGCAGGTCAGCTTGGCGTCGGCCCAGTCGGCGTGGTCCGTGGAGACATCGCCGTCCCCGTCGACCAGCAGGTCCAGCCAGCGGGCGTCGGCCACATCCACGTCGATGGCGGTGCCGCCGTCGGAGCCGCGCACCACCGGGGTCGTGGTGAGGGAGCGGCCGTCGGCGATCACCTGGAAGGTGACGCTGCCGTTGTCGCCGACCTCGTCGTCCAGCCCGGCGGTCGCGGTGAACCGGGTGCAGCCACCGCCGAGATAGACCCGGATCTGGCTGTTCGCGTGAACACCGAGGCCCTTGGTGTACGTGGTGCGGCCGATGCTCAGGGGACGACCGTCACCCGCCGGGTTCTCCCCGTTGGAGGCGTCCTTCTCCACCGGTCCCCAGCCGTTGACCGCCTTGACCAGGGTCAGGTCGCTCACATAGGCGTCGGCGGACAGTCCCGGCGGTGGCACCTGTACGGCGCGTACACCGGTGACCGTGCCCGGACGGCCGGGCTGGGTGAGCTTGGCCGTCGCGGACAGGACGGCGTAGTGGACCGGATCACCCGGCGGGGTGACGGTGTACTCCGCGGTCACCGTGTCGCCGGGCCGGACCTGGCCGAAACGGGTGGTGTCGTCGGTGGTCGCGGTCCAGCCGTCCGGGACCTTCAGCGCCAGCTGGGCGTTCCAGGCGGTCGGCGCGTCCTTCGGCACGCTGAGGGTGACGGGGACCTTGGCGGCGGTGCCGGTGCCCAGGAACGGCTCGGCGTCGACCGTGACGTGAGCGCCCGCGGCCGGCATGGCGTAGGCCTTGGCGTCGTACGAGGGCGCCGCCACCGTACCGACGTTGATCCCGCCCGCCGAGGCGCCGAGGTCGACGAGCTTCACCGAACCAGGGCCCGCGTCGGCCTCGGTGGACCACACGGCCAGGGCGATGGTGTTGTTGCCCTCCTCACGCAGGAGGCCCTTGGGGATGACGAACCGTGTCTGTGGTCCGGTGTCCGGCAGATAGCGGCCGATCAGCCAGCCGTTGACGAAGATCTGGGCGCGGTAGCCGGTCTTGCCCCCGTCGGCTTCGGCGAGATCGAGTGCGAGCGCGTTGTCCTGGCCCTGCGGCAGGTCGAGCGGGGCGGAGGTGCGGTACCAGCGCACCCCGGGCCCGGTCTTCCCGGCCTGCCCGGAGAGGGTGGTGCTCTTCCAGCCGCCGTCGGAGAATCCCGGCAGCGACCAGCCGGCCCGCTCCCCGTACAGCCCGCCGTTGTTGTACGGCCCCCGGGCGGTGTCGACCGGGTCCTCGCCGCCGCGGCTGCCCTGGATCTTCCAGGTGAGGGTGGAGGCCCCGCCGATCACCTCGGCGCCGAGCAGACCGCGCGGCTCCTTTGAGTAGTCGTGGCCCCATTCCTCGTTGTGGCCCGCGTTCTCCACGAGGACGGAGAGGACGTTGTCCCCGACGTCTCCGCCGGCCTTCAGAGTGCCCGCCGGGATGTCGAAGGTGTGCGCGCCGCCGCCGGAGCTGCCGAGGTAGCGGCCGTTGAGCCAGACCGCGTACTGGCCGGTGTTGCCGGTCTTGGCGTCGAGTGCGAGCGCGGTCGCGGCACCGGTGGTTCTGAACCGGCCGCGGTACCAGACGTTGCCGTGGTGGAAGCCGTACTCGTCCATCGCGAGGACCGGCAGCGACCCGTCCAGCTCCGGGTTGTTGGCGGTGAGGTGGTCGGCGGTGATCCAGGTGGAGTCGTCGAAGCCGGGAGCGGCCTCCGGCGCCTCCTCCTTGTACTTCCACGTCGTCAGCGCGGGCAGCTCGACCGGGAGCGGTGCCTCGGTGACGGCGACATCGCGGCCGTTCCAGGTCACATTCCTGGCGTCCGCGATGACCTCGATCCTCGCGGCCCTGGTGGAGTCACCGGTCAGTTTCAGGGTGCCGTCCGCCTGTTCGGCCGTACGGAGGAGGGAAGGGCCGCGTACGAGGACCGGGCCCTCGTCGGTGTCCTGCCGCCACCAGTGGGCGGTCTCGGCGGTGTCGGCGATCAGCAGTTCCATGCCGTTCACCAGCACGCGGGCCAGGCCCTTGTGGGTGTAGTTCAGGCGCAGGTCACCGCGTTCGGCGTCCCAGGTGGTGGTGACGTCGCCGTCGAGGACGGTCACCCTGGGCCGCTCGGCGTACCGCAGCACGGTCTCGCCGGCCTCGCCCTCACGCCCGTACAGCAGCGCCACGTCCCGGTCGCCGATCCGGGCGTGCGTCATGATCTCCGAGGTGGAGTAGACGAGCCGCGTCGCGCGCAGGTCGTAGCCCGCCACGAGGAGTTTGGCGTCCCGGCCGTCGACGGTGATCCCGCCCTGCTGCGGTACGCGCGGGTAGTCGCCGTCCTTGCCCGAGAGGGACAGGGTGGTCTCGTCCTTGTCCTTCACGCGGGTGTCCGCGTGCCGCACGGTGAAGAACTGGGTGCCGTCGTCGGGGTTGACGCGCCGGTCGATGCGCAGGGCGTCATCGGAAGGAGTGGGCGCCTCGGCCTTGTCGGTGCGCGCCAGTGAGGTCACCGAGTTGACCATGTACCCGAGCCGCTTGAACTCCTGGTATTTATCGGTCAGTTGGCGGGACTCGTTGATCGGGGCCCCATAGTCGTAGGACGTGTAGACCGCGTTCGGGTCGGCGAGCCAGCCCCAGTTGGTGCCGCCGTACGTCATGTAGAAGGACTGGCCGCTCACGCCGGCGGCGATGTTCATCTTGCTGAACACCCGGGTGAAGTCGGGGCCGGTGAGCTTCGCGCAGTCCTGGTATCCGGTGCCGCCCCAGGGGTCGAAGGCGCCGCCCTGTGCCTCCGGGATGATCAGCGGGGACTCGGGCTTCCACTCGTTGACGTACGAGTAGTCGGGCAGGTTCTTCCAGGTGTCGGGGTCCTTGCAGTCGAAACCCTGCGGGTAGGCGTCGAAGCCGTAGATGTCAGGGGCGCCCTTTCCGCTCACCCAGTTCCTGTTGGCGCCACCGTCGTTGACGAACGTGGGCACATCGATGCCGTCCTCCTTCGCCCAGTCGATGAGGGTCTGCATGTAGTCGGCGTCCTGACGACCGCCCTGATACTCGTTCTCGACCTGATACAGAATCACCGACCCGGTGCCACGGGTGAGCTGGTGGCGCGCGATGATCGGGTTGATCCGGCTCATCCACTCCCGGGCCGCTTTCATGTACTCCGGCTCGGAGGTGCGATTCACGCCGGCCTGCGTCTTCCGCCAGGCGGGCATACCGCCGCCGGAGACCTCCGCGTTGATGTACGGACCCGGTCGGGCGATCACATACAGGCCCGCGCGCTCGGCCTCGTCGAGCAGACGCTCCACGTCACGGGTGCCGGTGAAGTCGTAACTGCCCGGCTTGGAGGAGTGGTAGCCCCAGTCGAAGTAGAGCGAGACCGCGTTGAATCCGCCCGCCTTGATCTTCTGCAGCACATCGCGCCACGCGTCGGGGCTGGGCAGCCGGAAGTAGTGGAACTCGGCGCCCCAGACGTACAGGGGTGTGCCGTCGACCCGCACGGAGTACTGGTCGTACGTGACGGTGTGCCGCGCCTGGGCCTGCTGCTCCGCCTGGGCCGGTATCGCGACACCCGCACCGGTCAGGGGCATGACAGTCAGCGCTCCGGCGAGCAGCAGAGATCTCCACTTGCCTTTCATGAGGTCAGCCCCTTCACGACTGCCGCCCGCGCGGCCTCGATGTCACCCACGTCCTTCGTCCGGCCGTCGAGGTTCCGGGTCGCGGTGGTGAGCGCCTCGGTCAGCGCGTCGCTGTCGGTGCCGCCGTCCTTCTTCCTTAGCTGGGCGATGAGTTCGTAGTCCTCGATGCCCTCCTTCAGCTGTTCCCAGCGGATGCTGGACATCGGGCCGTCCTTGGCCGGGTAGACCAGGTACTCGTCGCCCTGCGTGAAGATGTGCACGGGCTGCTTGAACGGGTCGCTGGTCCAGCTGTTGTACGACCAGCGCAGAAACCCGTCCAGATTCCGCTGGGCGGAGATCCAGGGCAGCATCCGCGACTCGACGGCGGGCGAGAACGACAGCGTGTTGGGGTGGGCCGGCGAGCCGTACACGTAGAAGGTCGTGATCTTGCCGGCCTTGCGCCGCTCCTCAACCTTCTCCTTGGTCATCGCGTCGATGCCGCCCCAGTCGACGGACAGGTTGGACGCGACGCCTTCGGTGTTGATCGAACCTGCCACCGAGATGCGGTCGTCGAAGGCCGGCGCGACCTCGTGGACGAAGTCCTTGACCACCGTCATGGTGTCGATGGGCCGCTCGTCGAAGGACAGCCATGTGTTGTCCAGCCAGCCCTTCGCCTTCAGGTGCTGCTCGAAGGCGGGCAGGAACGCTCCCCATGCCTCCCGCCAGCGGTCGCCGCCCAGATCGACGTTCTCGTAGACGGTCTTGCCGGTGCTGGTGTCGGTGTAGGTGAGGTGCTCCTGGTCCTGGAAGGCCAGCATCGAGAAGGCGCCGATGTCGGGGCCGAGCCCGGACCTCTTGGCTGTCTCGACGTACTTGTCCCAGCGGGCGAAGTCGAAGGCGAACGAGGACCCGTTCCACTTCCAGCCGACCATGCTGGAGTACGGGGTCGCGGTCTGCGATTCCCGCGTGCCCAGCGACCATTGGTGGTGCCAGGGGTTGTCGACGATGGTGGTGTTGATGACCTTCTGGCCGCGCGAGGCCAGGTCTCGGTTGTACTTGTCGATCAGCTTCCAGTGCTCGTCGGACCAGAGCTTGACGCCGTGGTTCTTGGCGATCGTCTCCGGCTGCGCCCACACGTCGAGGAAGAAGCCGTAGTCCCTCGGGTCGGGCACGCTCGCGTCGGCGACCTCGATGGTCAGCGGGTAGCTGGTCTGGGTGCGGCCGTCGGCGTCGACCTTCACCGTGCCGGTGTAGGTGCCGGGCTCGGCCGTCTTGGGGATGTGGAAGGTGAACCACAGCGGCTGCGCCGCGTACGCGGGCACGTCCACGGAGGTCCGCTCCTCGAGTGCGTCGCCGACCACGTCGGGGTTACGGTCGCCGGACACCTCCTTGCCGGAGCTGACCTGGTCGATGGTGGCGGACCAGTCGACCTCGCTCTTGGACCGCTGCACCGGTATGTACTTCACGAACCGCACCTGAGCGTCGTCGCCGGACAGCTTCGCTCCGCCGGGCCCGGTGAGATCGCCGACCACGGCCTTGACGTCGTCGAGGTTCTGGCCGGAGGCGATCGCCAGTTGCGCCGAGACCTGCTCGTTGCGCACGGCGGAGAGGGCCAGCTCCTTGGTTTCCCTGCCCTGGACGGCGGTCATCGGGTAGCGCGGCACCCGTTCCTCCGCGGAGCCGGCGAAGGAGCCGGTGGGAACCCAGGTGATGGTGTCCCTGGTGCCCATGGCATCGGCGACCTTGACGGTCAGCCAGGTGGTGGTGGCCTTGGAATTGACGTCGGTGCCGGTGGTGCTGGTGCCGGTGACGGCGATCGCGGTGGTGCTCGCGGCGACGACGACGCCGGCGACGAAGCCGGCGACAGTTGAGGACGTACGTGCCATGGGGATGGGTTCCCTCTCTCACAGCTTGGCGGGGAGTGGCCCCGGCAGGTCCCAGGGGAGTGGGAGGCCTGCCGGGGAACGGGGAGGTTGCCAGGGGCGCCGGTGGGGATCAGTCGCGCCTGTGGTGTCAGGAGACGGAGAATCCGCTGAAGACGGCTTCGATGTTCTCGCCGGGGTAGTTGACGTTGGCCGCGCTCGCGACCATCCCGGCGTCACCGGTGCCGGCGGCCGACGGCACCTGGGCGGTGCCGACCTGCGACCAGGTCTCACCGTCCTTGCTGGCGTACGCGGTGTAGGCGGCACCGTCCCTGGTCAGCTTGAGATACGCCGGGTGATAGGTGGAGCCGCCGCCCGCCCAGGTGTCGAGCTTCCCGTCGCCGTCGCTGTCGGTCATGAACTCCAGGCCGTAACTCTGGGTCATGGCCAGAACCGCGTAACCGCCCTTCTCGGGTGCGGTCAGGTCGTTGGCGAGGGCGATGCCCGCCTTGCCGACCGGTGAGGCGCTGTTCTGGGAGACCAACTGGGCCTGCACGGTGGACTTCTCGCCGGCCGCGTCGTCGCGGTAGATGACGCCCTTCTCGTCCTTCCAGCCGGACAGGTCCTGGCCGCCCGCCCAGATGGCGAACTGGTCGCCGCCCTGGGCGTACTGGGGGTCCTCGGAGGTGGTGTCGGTCGTCAGGTAGGGCTCCTGCACACTGCTCGGGGCGGCCTTCACCTGCGCCTGCACGGTGTCGGACACCTTTGTCGAGCGGTTGTAGGTGGCGGTGCCGGTGAGGTCGTGGCTGCCCCAGCGGGCGTCGTCGGCCGGGGTCACCGTCCAGATGGTGGCGAGTGCGGCGCCGTTCTGCAGGGAGTCCGCGGTGGTCGGGCCGGTCGCCTTGGCACTCCAGCCGTCGGGCAGGTCCAGGGCGGCCTTGACGCTCTTGAGGGTCCCGGTACTCCAGTTGGTCACCTCGGTGGTCACCTCGAACGGCTTGCCGGCGTCGGTGGCCGGAGCGTCCGGGGTGATCAGGACGGAGGCGGCCGGAGCGTCGTCGCGCTTGAGCGCCTTGATGGCCTTGTCCGCGCCCGTGGCCTTGAGATTGACGAAGGCCGGGGTGACGCCGAGCGGCGCCGCGTAGCCCTTCAGAGTCTTGGGGCCACGGATCACCGTGCCCTGGTTGACGTCGTACCAGGTGCCCGGCGGAAGATGGACGGAGCGGGTGGCGCCGGTGCTCAGCTTGGGCGCGGCCAGTACGGCCGGGCCGAGCATCCACTCGTCGGCGACCGTGTAACTCGCCTCGTCCTTCGGGAAGTCGAAGAACAGCGGACGCATGATCGGATCACCGGTCTTCAGGGTGCTCTGCACCTGGTCCCAGATGTACGGGGCGAGCTTCTCGTGCGTCTTGATCGCCTGCCGGTAGAGGTCGACCGTCTCCTGGTCGTAGTCCACCTTCTGCCCGGTGGTGGTGTCGTTGGTGTCCACCGGGGAGGTCGAGGCGTACATCAGCGGCATCAGTGAGGCGGACTGCGCCCACCGCACCAGCACGTCCTTCGTCGGCGCGGGCTGGCCGCCGGAGCCGCCGATCATGTCGGACTCGACGAACGGGTAGCCGATGGTGGAGATGGCCAGGTTCTGGGAGGCGGAGGCGCGCAGGGAGTCCCAGCCGGTTCCCTTGTCGACCTGGCGGGTGACGAAGCCGGCCTCGTGAGCCGTCTGGTTCCAGTGCACCCGGATGCCGGCGCCCTGGAGGTCGAACTCGTCGGCGAGCTGTGTGCCGAGCTTCTGGTAGTCCGTGGCCTGGTGGCCCTCGCGCGGCGCGCACTTCTCGTCGAAGAAGCGGGTGTCGAACTTCAGCCCGTCGATGTCGTACGTGTCCATCAGCCTCTTGAGGTTGCCCTCGTACCAGGCCTTGGCGTCGGGGTTGGCCAGGTCGATGATCCCGGCCTGGCCGTTCCACCAGGTCACTTCACACGGCTTGCTCGTGTCCTTGGCATCCTTGAGCAGATAGTCGTGGTCGACCGCGTACTGGTAGTTGTCGGAGTCCAGGTTGATCCACAGGGTGACCCAGATACCGAAGTCGAACCCCATGTCGTGGATCTTCTTGGAGAGGCCCTTGGGATCGGGGAAGGTCTTGGGGTCCCAGGTCAGATTGCCGTAGTTCGACTCCCACTTGTCGTCGAGCTGGATGGTGTGCCCGTCCAGCCCGTTGTCGTAGAGGTCGGTGGCGTAGTCGAGCAGTTTCTCCTGGTCGACCTTGGTGTAGAACTGCGCCCACGAGTTCCACAGCGGCTTGGCGTACTGCTCGTACGGGGCGTCGCTCTTGGCCGGCTTCCCGACGATGCCTATGTAGTCGCGGTAGACCTCGAGCGGGGTCGACTCGACGAACACGGTGGCCTTGAAGGTGTCGGGCGACTCGACGATGAAGCTGCCGAGGCCGTCCTTGCCCTTGTTGAGCGCCACGTCCATGACGTTCCCCGTGTCGACGCGCAGACCAATCGACTTGGAGGTGTACCAGAACGGGTCGATCATGTGGTACGACGCCGGGCCGAAGGTCTTGTGATCGACCTCGCCGGCGTCGAGCGGCCAGGGCTGGTTGACGCCGGGACCGCCTTGCGGGGTCTCCGCCTCGCCGTGGCCGTACCAGTGGCCGGCCGACGACAGGTCGTAGGCGAGGCCCAGCTGCTTCGGTCCGCCGCCCTTGACGTCCCAGTCGAGCTGGTAGCGGTCGGCGCCAGGGGTGATCCGGGCCTCCACCGTGGCGCCGTCGAGCGTGCTGTCGGCGGTGACGGTCAGGACGCCGTCCTTCCACGCCCAGTCTGTGAGCGCTGTGGCGTGCTGCCACGAGCCGTCGCCGGAACGGAAACGCAGCCCCCCGGTGTCACCGGTCGCGGTGCCGAGCACGGTCTTGCCGGCACGTTCGGTGACGAGGGCGAACTCCTCCGTCCTCACCTCCACGACGTAGCCGGGAGAGCTTCCGGTGGCCGGGACGGTGAGCGAGACGGCGCCCGGGGTCTCGGTGACCGTGGGGCCAGGGGCGGCCGCCGCGACGTCGGCCGCCCGGGCCGGAACGGCGACCAGATCGGTGAGCGGCGTCAACAGTGTGAGGGCGAGTGCGGCCGCCAGAAGGCTGCCGAGTCTGCTGGTGCGTGGTGAGGTGCGCATCCACTCATGTCCTTAGGGAAAGGGGCACGGCGTTCGGTGGTCAGCACTGCACGATCTTGTTCATTTGCGTTCATGTTCTGGCTGTAAACGCCATCTGTCAACACTGGGTCTCATGATTTCTTGGGGCCCTCCGCGAGTCGCAGTCGTCCCAGGTCACCGCCCGCCCTCCGGGCCCGCGAACCACCGGCGAATGCCGCGAACCCATCGAAAAGGGATGGTAAATTTCGCGTGAACCGGGCCGTCACCCCCCTCAGCTCAAGATCACCGAGCGGGTGAGATGGCGAGGGTGGTCGGGGTCGAGTCCGCGCGCCGCACCCAGGGCGACAGCCAGCCGCTGCACCACGATCAGATCGGCCAGCGGATCGCGGCCGAGTGCGACCAGTTCCCCGCCGGTGCGGGCGATTTCTTCCGGCAGGCCGTCCGGGATGGCGTCCGGGTCCCCGAACCACCAGACCACCCGGCCGGGACCCGCGATACTGATCGGCCCATGCCGGTACTCCATCGCCGGGTACGCCTCCGTCCACGCGCCCGCCGCCTCACGCATCTTCAGCGCCGCCTCCTGCGCGACCCCGTACGCCCAGCCCCGGCCGAGAAACGTGAACTGCTCGGCCGCCAGCAGTCCCGCGGGCAGCGGATCGGCCACCGCCGCGGCGCCTTGCGCAGGAAGTGACCCCAGGTCCTCGCCGAGCAGGGCCCGCAGCAGGACAAGCTCAGTGGTGGCAAAGCGGGTCTGCACCACCGAGGTCTCGTCGGCGAAGTCGAGAACGACAGCCGCGTCCGCCAACTCCATCACTCGGGTCGCCGGATCCGCTGTGACCGCCACGGTGGGCGTGGAGCCGCGCAGCCGGCCCAGCAGATCCAGCACCTCCGTGGTGGTGCCCGACCTGGTCAGCGCCACGACCCGGTCATAAGCGCGGCCGGCCGGGAACTCGGAGGCGGGGAAGGCGTCGGTCTCGCCGTGACCGCCGGACTCGCGAAGCACCGCGTAGCCGTGGGCCATGAACCAGGAAGTGCCACAGCCGACGACGGCGATCCGCTCGCCGGGCCTCGGCATGGCCGTGCGGGCCGGACCTTCCGGCCGCTGGGCCAGTTCGACGGCGCGCCGCCAGCACTCCGGCTGGGTGGAGATCTCGCTCTCGGTCCGACTGGTGGGACTCATGAAAGGACTCCTGTCTCGATATCACTTCATACCGGCCATGTCGGGCACTGACGCACCCTCGGCACGAGAAGAGGCAACGGATCGCCCTTGACATCATGCGCGATCCTTTGAGCATCATGTATTCCAATGCTCGATGTTGGCAATTTTCGAGCATGAATGAGCGCCCTGTTGCAGTAGTGCGAGGAGAGAAGGTACCCCGTGAGACGGCACTTTGTCGGGATCGCCATCGGGCTGTCCCTGTCCGCAGGCCTCACCGGATGCGGCAAAGGAGGCTCCGCCACGGACGACGAATCCGACGGAAAAACGATCAGGTTCGTGGCGGCGAAGTACGACGACGACACCCAGCCGTACTGGGAGAAGCTCATCGAGGACTTCGAGGCGAAGAACTCCGGCTACCGGGTCGACCTGGAGATCGTCGACTGGGAGCAGATGGACTCCAAGGTCAAGACGTACGTCCAGACCAAGCAGCAGCCCGACGTCCTCAACTACAACAAGTTCTCCGACTTCGCCCGCGACGGCCTGATCTACAAGGCCGAGGAGGTCCTGTCGCCCAAGGTGCTCGGCGACTTCCTGCCGGTCTTCGCCGACCAGGCGGGGTACGAGGGCGTCCAGTACGGCCTGCCCTTCATCTCCAGCGCACGGCTGTTCTTCTACAACAAGGACATCTTCGACAAGGCCGGGGTCTCCGCACCGCCGAGCGACTGGGCCGGTGTCGAGGCCGCAGCCGAGAAGATCAAGGAGGCCGGGTCCATCCCGCTCGGCCTTCCGCTCGGCGCCGAGGAGGCCCAGGCCGAATTCTCCATCTGGGCCATGAACAACGGCGGTGGCTGGACCGGCGCCTCCGGGGAATGGGCCGTCGACCAGTCCGCCAACGTGGAGACACTGAATTTCCTGCGCAAGCTCACCAAGGCCGGGCTGACCCAGCCCAACCCCGAGGCCACCAACCGCAAGGATGTCTTCAACCAGTTCGCCCAGGGCAAGATCGGCATGCTCAACGGCGCCGTCTTCATGCGCAAGGGCTTCATCGACTCCGTCGACAAGAACCTGAACTACGGCGTCGCGCCGCTGCCCAGCAAGGACGGCAGCACGCACCACACCCTCGGCGTGCAGGACTACCTGGTGGCCTTCAAGAAGGACGAGGGCAAGAACCGCGAGGCCGTCAACACCTTCCTGGACTTCGTCTACCAGAAGGAGAACGCCTCCGAGTTCCTGTCCACCGAGGGCTTCCTCTCGGTGACCAAGTCCGCGGGTGAGGCGCTGAGTTCGGATGCCGACTACTACAAGCCCTTCGTCGACGCACTGCCCGGCGCCAGGTTCGCCCCCACCGACAAGCCCGAGTGGGCGGCGGTCGAGGGCGCGGTCAAGCAGCGCATCGGCACCGCCGTGGCGGGCGGCGACCCCGAGAAGGTCCTGGCCGACATCCAGCAGACCACCGAGAAGGACGGCTGACCGGTGGCCGTACAGGACACCGCCCTGCACGCCGCCGGGGACGGGGGCCGCAAGGGCCGGTCCCCGGCGGCGGACGGGCACATCCGGCCGCGGAAACTGAGCAAGCGGGGCGTACGCGCTCTGGAACCGCTGCTGTGGATCGGTCCCGCCCTCGCACTGATCCTCGTCGTGGTGGTGTGGCCCGTCGTCGAGATGGTCCGCACCTCACTGATGGACATCAGCTCCACCGGTCTGACCCGCGGATTCGCCGGCGCCGGCAACTACACCGACCTGTTCGCCGAACCGGACCTGCCCGGCGTGCTGCTGCGCACCCTGATCTGGGTACTGGGCGTGGTCACCGTCACGCTGCTGCTCGCCCTGGGACTGGCGCAACTGCTGAGCGCGCGGTTCCCGGGTCGCCGCCTCGTCCGCTGGGCGCTGATCGTGCCGTGGGCGGCGTCGGTGCTGATGACCGCGCTCATCTGGCGATGGATGCTCAACAACTTCTACGGCCTGGTCAACCGGGTGCTGATGGATCTCGGAATCCTGGACGCCCCGGTCAACTGGCTGGCCCACCCGGCCCAGGCCTTCGCCTGGATGATGGCCGTGGCCGTCTTCGTCTCTCTTCCCTTCACCGCCTTCGTTCTCCTCTCCGGTCTCGGCACCATCCCGGCCGAGGTCCACGAGGCGGCCCGCGTCGACGGTGCCGGGCCGCTCCGCACCTATCTGAGCATCACGCTGCCCTTGCTGCGCCCTGCACTTCTGGTCGCCGCGATCATCAACGTGATCAATGTCTTCAACTCGTTCCCGATCATCTGGTCGATGACCCGCGGCGGCCCAGGATTCGCCACCGACACCACGACCACCTACCTCTACAAGCTCGCCTTCGACAACCAGGCCATCGGGGAGTCCGCGGCCATGGCCGTCGTCAACTTCGCGCTGATCCTCGTCGTGGTCGCGTTCTATCTCCGCGCTGTGCGGTGGCGGGAGGAGGTCGTATGACACGGCCCGTTTCGAACCTCAAGCTGCGGACCGTGCTCCTCACGGCGTTCGGCTGGTCCATCGCCCTGCTCTTCCTCGCGCCTTACCTCCAGATGCTGCTGACCGCGGTGAAGCCGACGCCGGAACTGATGGAGTCGCCGCCCTCCTATCTGCCGTCCCGGTGGGAGTGGTCGAACTTCTCCGACGTCTGGTCACTGAAGGACCCACCCGTCGCGGACGCGCTGCTGTTCTCGCTGTACATCGCCGGAATGTCGACGCTGCTCGCGCTGGCCGTGGGACTACCCGCCGCCTACTACACCGCGCGCCACCGTTTCCGCGGGCGAGGCGCGTTCCTGCTCCTTGTGCTGGTCACCCAGATGTTCGCGCCGACGGCGCTGCTGGTCGGCATCTACCGGGAGATGGTGAACCTCGACCTGACCGACACCGGCGAAGGGCTGATCCTCGTCAACGCCGCCTTCAATCTGCCGTTCTGCATCTGGATCCTCAACGCCTACTTCGCGACCATCCCGAAGGAGTTGGAGGAAGCGGCGTACATGGACGGTGCCGGGCGGCTGGGCGCGCTGCGGAGGGTCACTCTTCCGCTTGCGCTGCCCGGCGTGGTGACCGCGCTCGTCTATACGTTCATCGGCGCCTGGAACGAGTACGTGGTCGCGCTCACCATCACCTCATCCGGTGACCGGACGACGCTGACCAAGGCCATCCCCGGTTTTGTCACGGCGTACCAGGAGCAGTGGCAGTACCTCTTCGCCACCTCGCTGATAGCGATCGTGCCGGTCGTCGTCCTGTTCGTCTTCGTGGAGCGGCAGCTGATCAGCGGTCTGACGGCCGGCGGCGTCAAGTGAGACGACGTCACCTCGACCGCTGCCTCGCCCGGGACTCACGCCCGGACGATCTCCACGCCCGCGGCGGCGAAGGGCTCGGTCAGCTCGGGCCCCGCCGCCTTGTCGGTGATCAGCACATGAACGTCCTCCAGCGGGCAGATCCGGGCGAAGGCCCGGCGGTTCAGTTTGGAGGAGTCGGCGACCACCACCACCTGCTCCGCACGCATGGCCAGTGCCCGGTTGATGTCGGCCTCGCCCTCGTCGTGGGCCGTCGCCCCGTGCCGGGCGTCGATCGCGTCGACGCCGATGAAGACATGGTCGAGCGTGATCTGGTCGAGCACCTCGGTGGCGAGCGGCCCGGTGAGTTCGTACGAGGCCGGGCGGGCCACGCCCCCGGTGACGACGAGCTTCACATGGCGACGGACGACCAGCTCATTGGCGATGTTCAACGCGTTGGTGACGACCGTGAGCGAGGGCCCCGCGCCCTCCGTGGTCAGCTCGGGCCGGGTGGCCAGCGCCCTGGCCACCGAGGTGGTCGTGGTGCCACCGTTCAGACCGACCACCGCGCCCGCCTTCACCAGGCCCGCCGCGGCCCCCGCGATCCGCTCCTTCTCCGGGGCGTTGCGCGCGGCCTTGTAGCGGAGCGGCAGGTCGTACGCGATCGCGTTGATCACGGCGCCGCCATGGGTGCGGGTGACCATCTGCTGGCGGGCCAGCTCGTCCAAATCGCGCCGGATCGTGGCGGTGGAGACCTCCAATTCGGCCGCGGCGGCCTCGACCTCGATCCGCCCGTCGCGCGCCAGCAACTCCAGCAACGCGCTCCATCTGGTCTGCGGTGCCGCCATGCCTCGTCCCCTGTCTGTGATGTGCGGTCCCATGAAAGCACAGGCCACACGGCCGGGTCTCTGAAAGGGAACGCCTATTTAAGTTCTTTATTCGACTAAAATAATCAATTTCATGCACTGCAAGGACTCTTTCCAGAAGGGTAACCCGCACCCCCATGCCCTTGATCCCCACCGCCGACCTCGTCGGCTCCCTCCACCCCAGCGAACCGGGCATCGGCGCGTTCAATGTCATCACCCTTGAGCACGCCGAGGCGATCGTCGCGGGCGCCGAAGCCGCCGGGACCCCAGTCATCTGCCAGATCAGCGAGAATGCGGTCCGCTTCCACGGCGGCGCCCTCGCCCCCATCGCCCGCGCTACGGTCGCCGTCGCGGAAGCGGCCGCCGTTCCGGTATCCCTGCACCTCGACCATGTCACCGACGAGGCGCTGCTCCTCCTTGCGGCGGACTGCGGCTTCGGCTCAGTGATGTACGACGCTTCCGCCCTGCCGCACGAGGAGAACATCGCCGCCACCCGCGCCGCCGCCGACCGCGCCCACGCCCAGGGCCTCTGGCTGGAGGCCGAGCTCGGCGAGATCGGCGGCAAGGACGGCGTACACGCTCCGGGAGCCCGCACCGACCCGGACGACGCCGACGCCTTCGTGGCCGCCACCGGCATCGACGCCCTCGCCGTCGCTGTCGGCAGCTCCCACGCCATGACGACCAGAACCGCGAGGCTCGACCACGATCTGATCGCCCGGCTCGCGGGCGCCGTTCCGGTCCCGCTGGTGCTTCACGGCTCCACCGGAGTGCCGGACGACGAACTCCGCCGCGCAGTCGAGGCGGGCATGGTGAAGATCAACATTGGTACGGCGTTGAACATCGCCTTCACCGGAGCGGTACGGGAGTTCGTCACCGAGGACACCGGCTCGGTCGACCCCCGCCGCTGTCTCGCGAGCGCCCGCACCCGGATGGCCGAGACGGTGGAACACCTGCTGCGGGTGATCGGCCCCCCACCATTGAACGCGCCGCGGCGGGCGCTCCCTGATCCGGCCTGACCGGCAAGGCACCCCCTAGAGTCCGTGGCCATGACAATCAGCGCGATCACGGAGGTGGCCGGATGAGCCTGTCCAGACGGGGTTTGCTCGCCGCGAGCGGCGCGGTGGGTGCGGCGAGCGCGGTGGGTGCGGCCGGCTCCCCGGCAGCCGCAGCGGGCGAGGCGGTGGCCGGCCGGGGCGGGGACGGCGGGCGGGTCCGTACGGGCTTCGACCGGCTGGCGGCCGACGGCTACCGGCTGCTCGCCGGGCAGCGGGTCGGCATCGTCACCAACCCGACCGGCGTGACCCAGGACGTACGGCACATCGTCGATGTCATGCACCCGGACCAACGCGTCGACCTGACCGCCGTCTTCGGCCCCGAGCACGGCTTCCGGGGCACCGCCCAGGCCGGCGGCTCCGAGGGGAGGTACGACGACCCGGCGACCGGCCTGCCGGTGTACGACACGTACCAGACCAGCGGGCAGCCGCTCGCCGACATCTTCACCCAGTCCGGCGTCGACACGGTCGTCTTCGACATCCAGGACGCGGGCGCACGCTTCTACACCTACATCTGGACGCTGTACGACTGCATGGAGGCGGCGGCCCTCGCGGGCAAACGCTTCGTCGTGCTCGACCGCCCGAACCCGGTCACCGGCCGGGCGGCGCTCGGCCCGGTCCTGCACCCGCAGTTCGCGACGTTCGTCGGCCGCGAGCCGATCTCACAGGCGCACGGTATGACGGTCGCCGAACTGGCGCTGCTGTTCAACGGCGAATTCCTCGCCCGGCCGGTGGAGCTGGACATTGTCACGATGTCCGGCTGGCGTCGCTCCGACTTCTTCGACGGGACCGGCCTGCCCTGGGTCCCGCCGAGCCCCAACATGCCCACGCCCGGGACCGCGTTGGTCTACGCGGGCACCTGCCTCTTCGAGGGCACCAACCTCTCCGAGGGACGCGGCACGACCCGCCCCTTCGAACTCC
Organism: Streptomyces sp. NPDC050433; assembly: GCF_044458565.1. Classification (NCBI taxonomy): domain Bacteria; kingdom Bacillati; phylum Actinomycetota; class Actinomycetes; order Kitasatosporales; family Streptomycetaceae; genus Streptomyces; species Streptomyces sp. NPDC050433. The sequence goes on from NZ_JBITIB010000009.1 coordinate 155,088, forward strand.
TGGGCGCCGAGGGCATCGACCGCGCGTGGGCCGAGGCCGCCAACGCCGAGGAGCTGCGCGGGGTGCGCTTCCGTGAGGCGTACTTCGCACCGACCTTCTCCAAGTTCCAGGGCAGAACGGTCGGCGGGGTCCAACTGCACGTCCACGACCGGGAGTCGTTCGACCCGGTGCGTACGGGCATCGCGCTGCTGGTGACGGCGAAGCGGGTGTGGAGCGGTTTCGCCTGGCGCCCGGACAACTGGATCGACAAGCTGACGGGATCGACGTCCGTACGCACTTTGGTTGACGCGGGAGCGGACACGGACGAGGTGGTCTACGCCTGGCGGGACGACCTCGCCGCGTTCCGGGCGACACGTGAGCGGTACCTGAAGTACCGCTGAGCGGGGCCGATGGCAGCCCTCGGGAGTGAAAACTCCTCTGATGGCTGCCATCGGATTTTCGATGGAGCCGGATCGGGCACGCGTACGTCTATTGGATGACGCCGATGCAGCAACGACGGAGGTGGCAGCCGATGGCCGGATTCCGGAGTCTCGCGAGACAGGTGCGCGATCCAGGATGTGACCTGGCACTACGCCGATATTCACTACGCAAGTGCCTTGAGCGATTTGCCCCTTATGGGCATCGAGCCACCTGGGATCACCTGTGTGAACGGCATGGCATCGAGCCGGAGGACAGGGCTCCCGATCCGGCGCGGCTGATGGCCGCGCTCGACGAGCTGGAAGAGGCGCGGGCCGTCTGGCTGGCCTACGAGACGCAGTTCGCCAAGCGCCGTAAGCGCGAGAAGCACGACGGACTGAGAAGACCGGGAACGTTCGACGACTGGCACCGCAGGACCTGGGGCGGCAACGGCGTGGCGCGGTGCGACGACCCGGCCGTCCACCCGACGGAGCCCCTGGCCGAGGTGCTGCGCCGGCTGATCGCCGGACTGGAGTCGGGGCCGGGCGGCGCGTGCCCGGTGTGCGCGGAGAAGGGGATCGTCTGGCGGCCGGATCTTTCACAGGCTCCGTGGTCGGGTCCGGTGTGCAAGGGCTGTGGCATTGTCGTGCCACGGCCCGTTCTTACGTCCGAGGCCGTGGAGCGGGCGAAGCTCGTACGGCAGCGGGAGCTGGCCTCGGTGGCCTGACCCGCCGCCCGGCGGGACAGGCCGGCCACGCGGGGCGGGTCGGCTACTTGGGCGCGCGTCTGCGCTCCGCCAGGAGCCGGGAGCCGGACATCCGGTCACCGAACACGTCGTCGGGGTTGGACAGCACACATGTCTCCAGCGAGAGACATCCGCAGCCGATGCAGTCGGTCAGATGGTCCCGCAACCGGCCGAGCTGTCTGATGCGCTCGTCCAGTTCCGAGCGCCACGCCTCGGAGAGCCGTGCCCAGTCGTCATGGTTCGGCGTGCGCCCCTCGGGCAGTTCCGCGAGCGCGTCCCTGATGGTGGCGAGCGGAATTCCGACGCGCTGGGCCGCGCGCACGAAGGCGACCCGGCGGAGGGTGTCCCTGCTGTAGCGGCGCTGGTTCCCGCTGGTCCGGCGGCTGCTGATCAGGCCCTTCGCCTCGTAGAAGTGCAGGGCCGACGCGGCGGCACCGCTGCGCGCCGCCAGTTGCCCGACGGTGAGTTCTTGGATCTTCTCCGGAATCTGCGGCACCTCGCCGAGCCTACGCGGCCGTCGTGTCACGCGTTGACAGGACAGGCGGGCCCCAACCATGCTGAGCAAGCGCTTGGACACCGCGCGAGACGGCGCTTGAGAGGCAGGTATCGACAGACATGGCTGAGCCGAGGGTCTTCACATCCGCGGAGGAACTGCGCGCCGCCGTGGGCGAGCAGTTGGGACACAGCGACTGGCTGGAGATCGACCAGAAGCGGATCGACCTCTTCGCCGAGGCCACCGGCGACCACCAGTGGATCCATGTCGACCCGGAACAGGCGGCGCAGGGCCCGTTCGGCACGACCATCGCGCACGGCTATCTGACGCTGTCGCTCCTGCCGGTCCTCGTCCCGCAGATCCTGCTCGTCGAGAACGTGACAATGGGCGTCAACTACGGCACCAACAAGGTGCGTTTCCCCTCCCCCGTACCCGCGGGTTCACGGGTACGCGCGACAGCCGTGCTCAAGGAGGTCGCCGAGACGGGCGGCGGCGTGCAGGTCACGGCCGTCGTCACGGTGGAGCGCGAGGGCGGCGAGAAGCCGGCGTGTGTCGCCGAGTCGGTCTCCCGCTACTACTTCTGACGGCGGGCCGGTGGTCAGCAGGCAGACGCCCCGCCGAGAAATCTTGTCAACCGCTCACCGCACAGCGTGAGCGTCACTTCCGTCTGCTGGTCTCTGCCTCAAGCCGGCGGGCGCGACAGGCTCCCGTGACCAGCGGATTTCCCAATTCGCCGGTCCCGAACTTGACCTTGACACGGTGACAAGGTTTTCGCTTGGGCGCAGGAGGTGGTCCCGATCAACACGACCGACGTAACCCTGCAGAACACCCGTGTGACCAACGCCCTGGGCGCCGAGGACTCATCGGTTCGGCTTCAGACGGCCCTGGCGGTCGGCTCGAACCCCGACCCTGTATTCCTGGAGATGCTGGTCGAGCGGTGCGCGGTCGAGCCGGACTTCTTCGTACGAGACATGCTGTCCTGGGCGCTGACCCGCCTCCCGCCGGAGATCAGCCTGCCCCGGATCCGCCAGGAGCTCGACTCCGGGCGTACCCAGGCCCGCAGCCAGGCGCTGCACACACTCTCCAAGATCGGCGACAAGACCACGTGGGCCTGGATCACCCGCGACATGCTGCGGGACGCCGACGACGAGGTCGCGCGGACTGCGTGGCGCGTCGCGGTCGTCCTCGTGCCTGAGGACGAGGACGAAGGACCTGGCCGACGAACTGGTTCCGCAGCTCGGCCGTGGCGACCGCGATGTGCAGCTGAGTCTGAGCCGGGCCTTGGTCGACCTCGGTGACGTGATCAGGCCCGCACTGGAGAGGGCCGCGCAGAGTCCCAACCCGGCGGTGGCCGCGCACGCCCGTGCCACCGAGCTGCTCCGGCAGAACCCGGAGACCGGTTTCGACGTGGCCCTCGACGAGGCGAAGCGCGTGGTCGCACTCGGCCCGGAACGAGCTGCTGCTGCCGCGGCCGCGTCAGCAGGTACCGAGACCTCGGAGACCGCCGAGCCCGCGGCGACGACCGAGCCGATGGAGGCCGAGAAGGCAGCAGAAGCCTCGGAGGGCGCGGATTGCTGATCGGCGATGTGGCCCGCCGCTCCGGGGTGAGCACCCGGATGCTCCGGCACTATGACGCCCTGGGGTTGGTGCGGCCCACGGGCCGCACTGTCGGTGGCTACCGCGAGTACTCCGCCGAGGATGTCCGCAGGATCTTCCACGTGGAGAGCCTGCGGTCCCTCGGGCTCTCGCTCAAGCAGATCGGGCGCGCGCTGGAGGACCCGGCCTTCACGCCGTCCGCCCTGGTCAGCGACCTCATCCGACGGACGGAGGACCGCCTGGCGCGGGAACAGGAGCTGCTCGAGCGGCTCCGTGCGATCGACGCGTCGGCGCCCACCGACTGGCAGCGAGTGCTGCGCATCGTCGAACTCATGCGGGAACTCAACTCGACCAGCGCCGCGCGCAGACAGCAGGCCGTCCTGGCCCGGCCGGAGGACGTGTCGGTACCCGCCGAACTGCTGGCCGGGGCGGTCCTGACCGAATCCGACCCGCACGTCGCAGGCGCCCTGCGCTGGGCGCTCGCCCGATCGGGCGGCGACGGCGTGGCGACGCTGCACGCCGGCACGCACTCGGAGGATGCCGACATCCGGCGACGCGCGGTGCTGGCAATCGCCGAGATGCCCGAGGCTCCAGGTGCTGTCGAGGTGCTCACGAACGCCCTTGGGGACCCGGACTCGACGGTGCGCGGGCACGCTGCTCTGGCTCTGGGCAGGCAGGGCGAGGCCGCGGCCGTGCCCACACTCGTCAGCATGGTGGTGGAGGGCTCCAACGACGTGGACGCGGCGGGGGTTCTGGGAACGCTGTCCCTGGACCTCGCGTGCACGGACCGGATCACGACCGCCCTGGTCGACGAACTGGCCGCGCCCACCGCAGACTCCGCGACGCGGATCCGCCTTACCCAGGCGCTGGTCGAGCTCGCGGGAACCACCGCGCAGGAGGTCCTGCGCCAACTGGCCCACGACGACGACAGCGCTGTCGCCCTCGTCGCCTCGGCCCTTGTCGGAGTTCTCAAGGACCAGTCCCTCGAAGACCAAGCTGACGAGCATTCCTGAAAGCGCGATCTGAACGAGGCATCGGCCAGGGCCTCTCAATGCGTTTCACGAAAGGCGCGCCTGGGAGGCAGCCGGTGTCACGGGCATAGCTGGACGGCAGTGCGTGCACACTGCGGGTGCGTCTCGGACCGGGAATCGCCGGGTGAGCGCCTCGGCCGCCCCGGACGCAGGCAGCGGGTCGGTGCCCATACGTCGATCTCCAGGTCGGGTTACGTCCGCGTGTCCAACCCGCCCCGTCCGGGGCTCACCGGATAGGGCGTGTGGCGTAGCGGACTCGGTGGCCGATCTACGGTCCGGGCAGCGGACTGTCCCGCGCCACCACCATGCGCAGCACCAGGTCGGCGTAGAGCGCGCCGACCTCGTCGGGTGTCCGGCGGCCCTGCGTGTTGAACCAGCGCGCCACGTCGATGCAGAGCGACAGCACGGCCAGGGTGGTGCCCGGCACGTCCGGGACGTCGAACTCCCCGTCCCGGACGCCGTCCTGGAGGATCCGGCGCACCGTCGCGTCGCTGTGCCTGCGCAACTCGACGATCTCGGCGCGGTGTTCGTCGGCGAGGGCGTCCAACTCGTACTGGACCACGCGCGCCGTGGTGTGGCGTGCCGCGTGCCAGCCGACGAACGAGCGGACCGCTTCGGTGAGCCGCTCGGCCGCCGTGCCGTCGCCGTCGGCGGCGGCTGTCAGGATCTCCAGGGCCTTGTCGTGGCCGATCCGGCTGATCCGGTGGAGCAGTTCTTCCTTGGTCTTGTAGTGGATGTAGAGCGCCGCCGGGCTCATCCCGGCGCGGCTCGCGATGTCGCGGGTGGTGGTGGCGTGGTACCCGCGTTCGGCGAACGCCTCCACGGCGGCGACGAGCAGCCTTCTGGCCGCCTCGGGGGTGACCTCACCCCATGGCATGCCCTCGCCGTCGGCCGTCCGTTCCGCCGTACGCATCGCCCTCGCCCCTTCCGGTCGGCAGAACGCACACCCTACCCCTGAAGGTGAGCAAGCGCTTAGCCGAGCCACAGCCATACGATGTGCGCCATGGCCCGACCCCGCAAGCCGCTGCTCAGCAGAGACCGCATCGTCGCGACCGCGGGCGCGCTCGTGGACGCCGAAGGGCTGGGAGCCGTCTCCACCCGCCGGCTGGCGGCGGAGCTGGGGGTCAGCGGGCCGTCCCTCTACAACCACTTCCGCAACAAGGACGAGATCCTGGACGCCGTCGCGGACTCCGTCAGCGCGCAGGTCGATCTGTCGATGTTCGACGAGGACGACGTACGGGACTGGCGCACCGCGCTGCACGACTACGCCGTCTCCTACCGCGCCGCGCTCACCGCGCACCCGCACATCGTGCCGGTACTGGCCCAGGGTCCGGGCCGCCGCCCGGCGGGCCTGCGGGTGGCCGACACGGTCTTCGGCGCGATGGTCCGGGCGGGCTGGCCACCGACCCAGGCCACCCATATCGGGGCGCTGATGCGGTACTTCATCACCGGCTCGGCGCTCGGCTCGTTCGCGCGGGGCTTCGTGGACGACGAGTCGGCGTACGACCCCGCCGACTATCCGCACCTCGGCCAGGCCCATCTGCTGGCCGAGCGGCAGCAGCGCGTGGACGAGGGCGCCTTCGAGACGGGGCTCAGGGCACTGATCGACGGGCTGGCCGCGCAGTACGAGACAGTTCGGGCCACACCGAAGAGTTCTTGAGGCACCCTGGAGGTATGCCGCAGACCTCCACGCCGCAGACACTCACAGCGCAGGCCGCCCCGAGCGCCGACCTCGGACTCCCCGCCCCTTCGGCGTCCCCCGGCTCGCTCCTCGCGAGCTTCGCCGCCCTGCTCGCCGACGAGACCCGCGCCGTCTTCTGTCTCTCCCTGCTCGACGGGCGCGCCTGGACGGCCGGAGAGCTGGCGCGTGAGGCCGGCGTCGCCGCGTCCACCGCCAGCGAGCACATCGGGAAGCTGATCGCCGCCCGGCTGGTCACCGAGGAGCGGCAGGGCCGCCACCGGTACGTACGGCTGGCCGACGCCACCACCGCCGAACTGGTCGAGTCGCTGGCCGCGCACGTCATGCCAGGGCGCGACAGCCCGCACATCGTGCGGGCGTCGAGGGCGAGCGGTGCCATGGCACGGGGGCGTACCTGCTACGACCATTTCGCCGGCCGGCTCGGGGTGGCGATCACTGAGGCCATGGCGCGGCGCGGACTGCTGCTCATGGACGCGGGCTTCGCCCTCACCGAGCAGGGCACGGAGTGGTTCCGCGAGCGGGACATCGTGCTGGAGAGCGCCGGCCGGCGCCCGGTGGTCAGTTCCTGTCTGGACTGGACGGAGCGCCGGCGGCATCTGGCGGGGGTGGCGGGGGCGGGGCTGTGCCGGCTCGCCCTGGAGTCGAAGTGGTGCGTGCGCATCGGTACGGAGCGGGCGGTGCGGGTGACGCCGACCGGTGAGCACATGTTCGGCGAACTGCTCGGGATCAAGGCGGCGGCTCTTCGCTGATACTTCGGTGACAGCCGAACTATTAAGGGCTTAACATCGCTCACATGGCGAAATTCTCAGCTCCGCGTGCGCAGGCGCGCCCGCCCGCACCGACGGCCGCTCCCGGTGTGCCCACTCCGGCAGGTGGCCGGGCCCAGCCGCTGGCGCTGGCCGCCGCCGGGGTCACCGTCGTCCTCTGGGCGTCGGCCTTCGTCTCGATCCGCAGCGCGGGCGAGGCGTACGCACCGGGCGCGCTGGCGCTCGGGCGGCTGCTGACCGGATCGCTCGTGCTGGTCGCGATCCTGCTGATACGCCGCGAAGGCCTGCCGCCAAAGGCCGCCTGGCCCGGCATCGCGGTGTCCGGACTGCTCTGGTTCGGCGGCTACTCGGTGGTCCTCAACTGGGGCGAACAGCTGGTCGACGCGGGCACGGCGTCCGTCGTCGTGAACATCGCGCCGCTGCTCATGGCCCTGCTCGCGTTCCGCCTGCTGGGCGAGAGCCTGGCGCCACGGCTGCTCACCGGCATGGCGGTGTCCTTCGCCGGCGCCGTGGTGGTCGGTCTGTCGATGGCCGGCGGCGGCAGCACGTCCGTACTCGGCGTGGTGCTCTGCCTGGTGGCGGCGGTGGCGTACGCGGGCGGTGTCGTCGCACAGAAGCCCACGCTGGCGTACGCGAGCCCGTTGCAGGTGACCACGTACGGCGCCCTGATCGGGGCGGCCGGCTGTCTGCCCTTCGGCTGGCAGCTCGTGCAGGACGCCGTGCACGCGCCGCTGTCCGCGACGCTCAACATGGTCTATCTGGGCGTCTTCCCGACCGCGCTGGCGTTCACGACCTGGGCGTACGCCCTGGCCCGTACGACCGCGTCGCGGATGGGCGCCACGACGTACGCGGTACCGGCGATCGTCGTGCTGATGGCCTGGCTGCTGCTGGACGAGATACCCGGCCCGCTCACGCTCGCCGGTGGTGTGCTCTGTCTCGCGGGCGTGGCGGTGGCACGCTCCCGCCCGCGCCGGGCGGAGGACCAACTGCCGCTGACGACATGAGACGTGGCGCCGTCAGAAGACGATCAGTGCCCGGCCGCCGCGTCCCGCGACCATGCTGTCGAACGCGGCCGGTATCCCCTCCAGCGTGATCCGGTCCGTCACCAGCGAGCCGAGGTCGAGGCGGCCGGCCCGGACGTGTCCGGCGATGACCGGCAGATCCCGGACCGGGTCGCTGTCGCCGTACACACACCCCGACAGCGTGCGGCCGAAGTGGAACAGCTCCAGGGCGTTGAACGTGACCTGCTGGTCCTTGCCGCCGATACCGACGACCGTGGTCCTGCCGCCCCGGCGGGTGGACTCCCAGGCCGTGCGGATGGTGACGGCGCGGCCGACGCACTCGACGGCGACGTCCGCGCCCTGCCCGCCGGTGAGCCTGCGGACGTCCTTGGCGGTGGTGGCGGACGAGAGGAGATAGTCCGTGGCTCCGGCGGCCCGCGCCAACTGCTCCTTCTCCGGGGAGACATCGACGGCGACGACGGTCGAGGCCCCGGCGATCCGGGCCGACTGGAGCACCGCCAGACCGACCCCGCCGACGCCGAAGACCACGACGGTCTCGCCGGCGCGCACCCGTGCGGAGTGGTGCACGGCGCCGTATCCGGTGAGGACGGCGCAGCCGAGCAGTGCCGCGTCGGTGAGCGGGACGCCGTCGGGGGCCGGCAGGACGCAGTTGGCGGCGACGACCGTCTCCTCGGCGAACGCGGCGACGTTCAGGCCGGGATGGAGTTCGGTGCCGTCGGCCGTACGGGCGTGGATGGCGCCCGCGCCGGTCAACGCCGAGGCGCAGAGCCAGACTTCGCCGAGCCCGCAGTGGTGGCACCGGCCGCAGGACGGTGCCCAGTTGAGTACGGCGCCGTCGCCCGGCGCGACATGGGTGACGCCCTCGCCGACGGACAGGACCGTGCCCGCGCCCTCGTGGCCGAGGACGGCCGGGACGGGCAGCCGCATGGTGCCGTCGCTGAGGGACAGGTCGGAGTGGCAGACCCCGGCGGCGGCCAGCCGGATCCTCACCTGTCCGGGGCCGGGCTCGGGCAGTTCGATGTCGGTGATCTCCAACGGAGCTCCGACGGCGGGCAGGACGGCGGCGCGGACCACGATCGGTTTCTCTCCCGGCTCAGAACTGGAGGGACTTGGTCTGAAGGTACTCGGCGAGGCCGTGCGGGCCGAGTTCCCGGCCGACGCCCGACTGCTTGTAACCCCCGAAGGGGGCGAGCGGGTTGAACCGGCCGCCGTTGATGTCGACCTGGCCGGTGTCCATCCGCCGCGCGAAGGCCACGGCCTCGCTCTCGTCGCCCGCCCAGACGGCGCCCGCGAGGCCGTAGACCGTGCCGTTGGCGATCCGCAGGGCGTCCTCCTCGTCCTCGTAACGGAGGATGGACAGGACGGGGCCGAAGATCTCCTCCTGCGCGACGGTCATCTCCGGGGTGACGTCGGCGAAGACCGTCGGGGCGACGAAGTAGCCGGTGTCGTGCGGTGGTTGGGCGCCGCCCGCGATCAGCCGGGCGCCTTCGGCGATGCCCTTCTCGATGTAGCCGCGCACCCGCGCCTGCTGCGCCGCGTTGACGAGGGGGCCCAGGCGGCATGCTTCGTCCCGCGGGTCCCCCGGGCGGTACGGGGCGACAGCCGCCCCGGCGGCCTCCACGGCCTCGTCGTACCGGTCGGTGTGGACCAGCATCCGGGTCCACGCGCTGCACGTCTGGCCGGAGTTGGTCATCACGTTGGCGACACCGGCCTTGACGGCCTTGGCGAGATCGGCGCTGGGCAGGATCACGTTCGCGGACTTCCCGCCCAGCTCCAGCGCCACGCGCTTGACTGCCGCTCCGGCCGTGGCACCGATCCGCCGGCCGACGGCCGTGGAACCGGTGAAGGAGACCAGGTCGACGTCCTCGTGCGCGGCGAGCGCCTGCCCGGCGACGGCGCCGACGCCGGTGACCACGTTGACGACGCCCGCGGGAAGGCCCGCCTCGTGGACGGCCTCGGCGAGGAGTTGAGCGGTCAGCGGGGTGTCCTCGGCGGGCTTGACGACGATCACGCACCCGGCGGCGAGTGCGGGGGCGACCTTGGCGACGATCTGGTGCAGCGGGTAGTTCCAGGGGGTGATCGCACCGACGAGGCCCACCGGCTCCAGCAGCACCGTCGAGTTGCCGATGCGCTCCTCGAAGGCGTAGGAGGCGGCGAGTCCGGCGTACGAGCCGGAGACGACCACCGGAGAGGCAGCGTGCACCTTCTTCGACAGCCGCAGCGGCGCGCCCAGTTCGGCGGTGACGGTCTCGGCGATCTCGTCCCCGCGGGCGGCCAGCGCGTCGCGCAGGGCGGTGAGGCGCGCCGCGCGTTCGGCGGGCGGGGTGGCCGCCCAGCCGGGGAAGGCGGCCCGCGCGGCGCGCACGGCGGCGTCGACGTCCTCGGCGGTACCGGCCGGCACCTCGGCGATGACCTGCTCGGTCGCCGGGTTGACGACGGCGATGGTGTCGGGGCCGGCGGCGGGCCGCCACTCACCGCCGATGTACATCCTGTCGTGTGCCTTCATCGCTGTTCCTCCCGGAGGGCTGCCGCGTGCGGGCGCGGTGCGGCGTCGCCACGCCCCCAAACTAGCGATGTTAGTTTTCGGGCGCCAGGGACCTCGGGAGTCCCGAACGTCACACCCCCGGCGACCGCCTCATACGTCGAGACCGGGCATGTCCGCGGGCGCGGGGCAGATCCGCTGCCCGTAGTGGTCGAAGACGTACAGATGCTCCAGGTCGACCAGGAGCGGCACCTGCGCCCCCGTACGCAGCCACATGTCGGGGCCGGTCCGCACCACGAGGTCGCTCGACGTCATCGCGGGACGGTCGGGGGTGTACGTGGCGGCGGGCTCCGGCTCCGGGTCGTCCAGCACCACGACCGGTCCCGAGACATTGCCGGGAACCCGGCCGGGGACATGGCCGGCTGCCCGCTCCCTCAGCCGCTCCAGCACACCGGGCCCGGCACGGCCACGGCGGCGGCGCGAGGCCGTCCTGAGCCGGGGCGATTCGAGGTCGGGCACCACGGCGGGCTGTGAACCGGTGTTGAGATACACCAGTGCCTCATGCCCCTGGTACTCCATGTGCTCGACGATGCCGCTGAGCGCGACCTCGCCGGGGCGTGCCTGGCTCGGCGGGGCGATGCGCGCCGCCTCGGAGCGCAGCCCGACGATGATCTTCCGGCCCTGCTGGATCCGGAGCAACTGGTGGTCGGGGCTGAGCGGTTCGGGCAGCGGCAGGCGCTGTCGGCCGAGGTCGATCGACATCCGGCCTTCGAGGGGTGCGTAGACGACGGCCTGGAGGAGGTTGATGCGCGGGGTGCCGATGAAGGCGGCGACGAAGACGTTGCGCGGCAGCGCGTACACGTCGCGCGGCGAACTGACCTGCTGGAGCACACCCCCGCGCATCACCGCGACGCGGTCGCCGAGTGACATCGCCTCGGCCTGATCATGTGTCACATAGACGGTCGTGACCCCCAACTCGGCGGTCAGCTGTGCGATTTCGGCCCGTACATGATTACGCAGCTTGGAGTCGAGGTTGGACAGCGGCTCGTCCATGAGGAACGCCGACGGGCGCCGCGAGATGGCACGGCCCATCGCGACGCGCTGCCGCTCGCCGCCGGAGAGCTGGCTGGGGTAGCGGTCCAGCAGGTTCTCGATGCCGAGCATCCGGGCGGTGGCCTCGATGCGTTCGGTGGTGTCCTGCCGGGGGTTCTGCAGGCTGAGGGGGAAACCGATGTTGTCGCGGTTGGTCATGTTCGGGTAGAGCGCGAAGTTCTGGAACACCATCGCCATGGCGCGGTCGCGGGGCGGCACGAGATTGGAGCGCTCGCCGTCGAGCAGCAACTCCCCCTCGGTGATGTCCTCCAGACCGGCGATCATGCGCAGCACCGTGGACTTGCCGCAGCCCGAGGGGCCGAGCAGCACGACGAACTCACCGGGGGCGATGTCCAGAGACAAGCGGTCGACGGCACGTGTGGTCCGCCCGTACACCTTGCTGACACTGTGCAGAGAGATGGCGCGAGTCATGAGGATTCCGCCCGGAAGGTGAGGATGAGCGCCTGGAACGCCTGAAGTTAGCCGACTGGGCGGAGTCAGGGAATGACTTGAGGCGTTACAGGGGCGGTTTCTCAGAAGCCTTTGCCTGAGCGGGAGTTGGGCTCGCAGGGGTGGGCGGAGAGGCCGGGGCCGGAGCGGGCGGGGCAGGAGGGGCCGGGGCGGGGTCGCGCGGGGTGCTGCGTGCGCCGAGGCCCGCCGCGCCCAGCAGCAGGGCGCCGAGCATCATGAACGGCGCTCCCGTGCCCGCGACTCCGGCGACGAGCCCGGCGGACGCGGGAGCGGCGACCTGCCCGAGGCGGTTACCGGTGAGCCTGAGCGCGAGGGCGGTGGAACGCGCCTCGGCGGGCGCCGCCCGCACGACGGTCGTCATCGACAGCGGCTGACCGACGCCGAGACAGAAACCGAGCGCCGCGAGTATCAGTGCCAGCCCCCACACGGGCACGGGCAGCGCGATCCCCGCGCACAGCAGCCCGCCGAGCAGACAAGAGACGGTGAGCAGGACCGTACGCCCCATCCGCTGGATCATCGGCGTCATCACCAGACGGCAGGCGATCGTGGCGGCGGCCCGCAGACTCAGCAGCACTCCGATCGTGGTCGGGGAGATGCCGCGTTCCTCGCCGATGACCGGGAGAAAAGCGGTGAGGATGTCCGTCGCCGAGAGCACGGACAGGCTGACGAGGATGCCGCTGGGGACGCCGCGGGTGCGCAGGATGCGCCATACGGAGACCTTGCCGGGCTTCGCCGACCGGACCCGCTTCGCCTTCCCACCGCGCCTGGCCTTCCGGCCCGGAGCACTCTGCCCGCTCCGTGGGCTCTTTCCGCTCCGCACGCTCTTCCCGCCCGGCGGGCCGGCCTTCGCGGGCCCGCCCGGCGCGGGCGGCGGCTCGATCCGCCGCAGGCAGGTGAGGGAGACGGCCGCGACCCCGGCCGAGACGACGAGGGCGAGCGCGCTCGTACGCGCCATCGCGGCGTCCTGGCCGGAGACCAGCAGTCCGGCGGCGACCGGCCCGACGAGCTGGCCGAGCGACGCGCCGATGGTGAAGTGCCCGAAGTTGCGGTCCTGTTCGGCCGGCGCGCTGCGGCGCGCGACGACGGACTGCGCGCCGATGACGAAGCAGAGATGGCCGAGGCCCATCACTCCGCTCCAGGCGGCGAGCGCGGCGAGGGACCCCGCCGTACCGCTCAGTCCGCAGCCGACGCCGATGAACACGGCGCCGAAGGCGAGGAGCGGTACGCAGCGTCCCCGGTCGGTCCTGCGCCCGAGCGGTACGGCGGCGAACAGCGGCAGCAGCGCGTACACACCGGCGATGACACCGACCGCGCGCTCGTCGGCGCCGAGCGCCAGGGCCCGGTAGGAGACGGCCGGCCGTGCCATCGACACGGCGGCCTGGGAGAAGGCGAAGGCGATGACGAGGCGCAGCAGCCAGCGTCGGTCCCGCGCCTCCCCCGCCATCAGATGGTGCCGAAGAGTATCGCCGCGGCGAGCACGACGAGCGAGGTGAGTACGGCCCACTTCACGGTGAACCTGGTGTGGTCGCCGAACTCGACCTTGGCCATACCGACGAGGACGTAGACGGCGGGGACGAGCGGGCTCGACATGTGCAGCGGCTGGCCGACGATCGAGGCGCGGGCGACCTCCACCGGGGAGACCCCGTGCGCCGCGCCGGCCTCGGCGAGGACGGGCAGGACACCGAAGTAGAAGCCGTCGTTCGACATGAAGTACGTCAGGGGCAGGCTCAGCAGCCCGGTGACGAGACCCATCTGCGGGCCCATGCCCTCGGGTACCGCGCCCACCAGCCAGTCAGCCATGTGTTCGACCATACCGGTGCCGGTCAGGACGCCGGTGAAGACGGCTGCCGCGAAGACCATGCCGGAGACGTTCAGCACGTTGTCGGCGTGGGCGGCGATACGGGCCCGCTGGTCGGCCATGGTGGGGAAGTTGACGGTGAGGGCGAGTGCGGCACCGAGCAGGAAGAGGACCGGGATGGGCATGAGCTCCATGATCATCGCGGTGAGCAGGGCGAGGGTGAGTCCGGCGTTGAACCAGTAGAGACGCGGGCGCAGGGTCGGGCGGTTGGGGTCGAGCCCCTGGAACTCTCCGTCGTCCGCGGGCTCGTGGCCGTCGTTGTCGTTGCCGTTGTCGTTGCCGTCGGATTTCTCGAACGAGACGCCACCACCGCCGCCGCCCGTACGGGCCGGCTCAACTCCCTTGCCGCGGCTGCCGCTGCCGCCGCCGGCCTCGACCAGGACGGTCTCCGTCACGCTCTCCGTCACCGTCCCCGGCTCCAGCACCTCGTCCAGCGTGAGCGTGCCGAGACGCTTGCGCTCGCGCAGCCCGAGGACGTACGCGAGCACGAAGACCGCGAGCAGTCCCACGGCGAGCGCGGGGATCATCGGGACGAAGATGTCGGTGGCGTCGACCTTCAGCGCGGTGGCGGCCCGTGCCGTGGGCCCGCCCCAGGGAAGGGTGTTCATGACACCGTTGGCCGTGGCGGCGACACCGGTCAGCACGACCAGGCTCATCTTCAGCCGCTTGTAGAGGGGATACATCGCCGAGACGGTGATCATGAAGGTGGTCGAACCGTCGCCGTCCAGCGAGACGATCGACGCGAGCAGCGCGGTACCGACCACGATGCGCATCGGGTCGGCCCGGCAGAAGCGCAGGATGCCCCGCACGATCGGGTCGAAGAGGCCGACGTCGATCATGACGCCGAAGTAGACGATCGCGAACATCAGCATCGCCGCGGTCGGCGCGAGGTCGCCGACCCCCTCGATGACGTAGTCGCCCAGCTTCGCTCCCTGGCCCACCAGGACACAGAAGAGGGCGGGGATCAGGACGAGCGCCGCGATCGGCGACATCTTCTTCGTCATGATCAGCACCAGGAAGGTGGCGATCATGACGAATCCGAGGATTGTCAGCATTTGGGATACCTCACGTTCACCCTTGAACTCCCACCCGAGTCGGCGGTGCGGATGACGTTAGGTGCGGTTTCCTGGCGTTAACAAGATGTTGACGCGCGAGCAATACGCGCAAAACCCCAGGTCAGGAAGGGGCGCTGGTCAGGCGGGGGCCAGTGCGACCGGAAAGCCGTTGAGCACGGACGTCCCGGACAGCGGGTCGCGCCGGCTCCCGTCGAGCAGTTCGTTGACGTTGACGCCCGGCCGCGCGTGGGCCACCGCCATCCTGGTCCCCGGCCGGTCGTGCCCCCAGCCGTGCGGCACGCTCACGACCCCCGTCCGGACCGTGTCGGTGATCTCCACCGGGATCGTGATCGCGCCCGCCTCCGTGCTGATACGCGCGGCTCCGCCGTCCGTGAGACCGAGCCGCCCGGCGTCGGCGGGGTGGACCTGGACCGTGCAGCGGTTCGAACCGCCGTTGAGCGTCGGCACGTTGTGCATCCAGCTGTTGTTGGAGCGCAGATGGCGGCGCCCGACGAGCACCAGGGACGCGGGGACGCCGGTGAGCGCGGCGCGCAGCCGGGGCAGATCGGCGGCGATCGGTGCGGGGAGCAGTTCGACGCGCCCGCTGCGGGTCTTGAGGAGTCCGGGGATCCGGGGCTTCAGCGGCCCCAGGTCGATGCCGTGCGGCCGGTCGGTGAGCCGGGCGAGGGTGAGCCCCGCGGGGTCGGCGCCGAAGCCGTCGCCGTACGGGCCCAGGCGCAGCATCAGGTCGAGCCGCCGCTCGGGGCCGCCGGCTCCGGTGAGTGCGGCGGCGAGTTCCTTCGTGTCGCGTCCGTGCACGGGCGACAGCGGGTCGGTGACGGCCTTGCCGAGCGTACGCTCGATGACCTGGTCGTCCACGGCCGACGGATCCGCTCCGTGCATCCCGCCCACCGCGAGCACCAGCCGGGCCAGGATCTCGCTCTCGTCCATCGACCCGGCGGCCAGGGGGACGGCGGGCGGGCTGTAGCGGGCCTGGTTGCGTACGGCGAAGCCGTTGAAGGCGAAGTCGAAGTGGGGGCTCCGGGAGGGCGGCGGCGGGGGCAGGACGACGTCCGCGTGCCGCGACGTCTCGTTGAGGTAGGGGTCGACGCTGACCATGAAGTCCAGCCCCGCCAGCGCCCGGTCGAGGCGGCTGCCGTCGGGCGCGGAGAGCACGGGGTTGGCCGCGAGGGCGATCACCGCGCGGATCCGCTCCTCGCCGGGTGTCTCGATCTCCTCCGCGAGGACGGCGATGGGCAGCTCGCCCTTGGCCTCCGGGTGGCCGCCTACCCTGCTGGCCCAGCGGCCGAGCGCGAACCCCTTGCCGGGGCCCGCCGGGCGGGGCGCGCGGTCGGTGGCGGAGAGCGGGAAGAGGGCGCCGCCGGGCCGGTCGAGATTGCCGGTGAGGACGTTGAGGACGTCGATGAGCCAGCTGGCGAGCGTGCCGTACTCGACGGTGCAGCTGCCGATGCGTCCGTAGACGGCGGCGGTGGGCGCCGCCGCGAGTTCGCGTGCCAGGGTGCGGATCATCGAGGCGTCCAGGTCGCAGGCCGCCGCGACGGCTTCGGGCGTGAAGTCCCGTACCGGCGCCTGGAGTTCGTCGAGTCCTTCGAGGTGGTCGGTGAGGGCGCCGGGGTCGGTGAGCCGTTCCTCGAACAGGACTTGGACGAGGGCGGCGAGCAGCAGCGCGTCGGTGCCCGGCCGGATGGCGAGATGCCGGTCGGCGAGGCGCGCGGTGCGGGTACGGCGCGGGTCGACCACCGTGAGGGTGCCGCCGCGCCGGCGCAGGGCCTTGAGCTTGCCGGGGAAGTCGGGCGCGGTGCAGAGACTGCCGTTGGAGTCGAGCGGGTTGGCGCCCAGGAGCAGCAGATGGTCGGTGCGGTCCAGGTCGGGTACGGGGATCGCGAAGGCGTCGCCGAAGAGCAGGCCGGACGAGACGTGCTTCGGCATCTGGTCGAGGGTGGACGCGGTGAAGAGGTTACGGGTGCGGAGGATGCCCAGCAGGACCGGCGGATAGAGGGCGCCGGCCATTGTGTGGACGTTGGGGTTGCCGAGGACGACGCCGACGGAGTTCGGTCCGTGCTCCTCGATCAGCGGGCGCAGCCGGTCGGCGATCAGGTCGAACGCCTCGTCCCAACTCCCCTCCCTCAGCTCGCCGTTCACCCGGATCAGCGGGGTCCTCAGCCGGTCGGGGTCGGCGTCCAGCTCGCCGAAGGAGGCGCCCTTGGGGCAGATGAAACCCTTGCTGAACACGTCGTCGCGGTCGCCGCGCGCACCAGTGACCGTGGTCCCCTCGATGGTGAGGGTCAGTCCGCAGGTGGCCTCGCAGAGCGGGCAGACGCGCAGCGCGGTGCGGGCGGGGCCGGTGGTGGGCGGCATGGGTCCTCCAGGAGCGGCGGCGACGGCGCGGGAGCCCCCCGAGCATACCGACCGGTACGGATGAGGGAAGGGGGCGGCCGGTGGTGCGTGCCCCGGTGCCGTACGGGCCTCCGGGGTCCGGCCCCCGGAGGCCGTCAGCCCAGCGTCCGGGCCAGATACGCGCGGACCAGCTCCCGCGTCTCGGCGATGATGCCGGGATCACCCGACGCGTCCGTACGGAAGGCGAGTTGGAACAGCGCGTCCGCCGCCTCGACGGCGACCAGCACCATCCGGCGCAGCGCGGCGTCCGGGGCGCGGCGCAGATGCGCGGCGAGCAGCGTGGTGAGGCGGTCCGCGACGCGATGGTTGGCGTCGGACTCCGCTTCGCCGCCGGCGGTCGGCCCGGCATCCGCGTCGGCCGGGTCCGGCGGATCCGACACTCCCGCCGGCACCCTGGTACCGAAGTCGACCAGGCCGAAGCCGGGCACGGTGCGCTTCATGGCGAGGTACTCGTCCAGCACGGCGTCGATCGCCGCCCGCCAGTCGGCGGCGGGGATCGCGGCGAGCCGCCGCTCGATACGTCCCGCATAGCTGTCCAGATTGCGCCGGGCGAGCGCGTCGGCCATGGCGCGCTTGTTGCCGAAGAAGCGGTACACGGAGCCGATCGGCACACCCGCCCTGGTGGCGACGGCACGGGTGGACAACTCCTCGTAGCCGGTCTCGTCCAGCAGTTCGGCGCAGGCGTCGAGGATCCGGGCGAGGCGCGCCGCGCTGCGCCGCTGCACGGGGATCCTGCGGAGGCCGTCGTGGGTGTCGGCGCTGACTCCGTACACGGGCTGGCCACCCTTCGGCGAGAGGCGCGGTGGTCGCGGCCCTTCGAGTCTCCCTCGCCGACGGCCGCTGTTCGAGACGGGCGACCGCACTTCGGTTCCCCGAGTCGGCACGGACGTCTCTTTCGGCCAACGCGGCCAGTCCCCGTTGACGCGCCACTGCCGGAATCCTACGGTGACCCATAGGATTCAGTGATCGGGAACGACCGTGAAACGGGGAGCGACGATGAGCGGCATCGAGCAGGCGAGGAAGACGGCCGGAAGCCTGGCGTACGCCACCGGCTTCGGCAACGAGCACAGCTCCGAGGCCGTGCCCGGCGCCCTGCCCGTGGGACGCAACTCGCCGCAGAGAGCCCCGCTCGGCCTGTACGCGGAGCAGCTGAGCGGCACCGCGTTCACCGAGCCCCGCGCGCACAACCGCCGTTCCTGGCTCTACCGGATCCGCCCCTCGGCGGCGCACCCGCCGTTCACCCGGACCGACAACGGGGCCCTGCGCGGCGCGCCGTTCACCGAGTCGGTGCCCGACCCCAACCGGCTGCGCTGGAACCCGCTGCCGGCCCCCGCGCCCGGCACGGACTTTCTGGCGGGCCTCTGGACGCTCGGCGGGAACGGCGACGCCGCGCAGCGCACGGGCATGGCCGTGCACCTGTATCACGCCAACTCCCCCATGACCGACCGGGTGTTCAGCGACTCCGACGGTGAGCTGCTGATCGTCCCCGAACACGGCGGGCTGCTGATCGCCACGGAGTTCGGCCTGCTCGCCGCCCGTCCCGGCGAGGTCGCCCTCATCCCGCGCGGCGTGCGCTTCCGGGTCGAACTGCTGGACGAGACGGCACGCGGCTACGTCTGCGAGAACTACGGCAGCCCCTTCGCCCTCCCCGACCTCGGCCCGATCGGCGCCAACGGACTCGCGAACGCACGGGACTTCCTCGCCCCCGTCGCCGCCTACGAGGACGTCGAGCGCCCGACCGAGGTGGTCAACAAGTTCTGCGGGAATCTGTGGACCGCGACGTACGACCACTCCCCGCTCGATGTCGTCGCCTGGCACGGCAACCATCTGCCGTACGTCTACGACCTGCGCCGTTTCAATGTGATCGGCACCATCAGCTACGACCACCCCGACCCGTCGATCTTCACGGTGCTGACCTCGCCGTCCGACACTCCCGGACTGGCGGGAGTGGACTTCGTGGTCTTCGCGCCGCGCTGGCTGGTCGGCGAGAACACCTTCCGGCCACCGTACTTCCACCGGAATGTGATGAGTGAGTACATGGGCCTGATCGAGGGCGCGTACGACGCGAAGGCGGAAGGCTTCGTGCCCGGCGGCGGTTCGCTGCACAACATGATGTCGGCGCACGGCCCCGACCGGGAGACGTTCGACCGGGCCGGCGCCGCCGAGCTGCGACCGCAGCGGATCGACGACGGTCTGGCGTTCATGTTCGAGACGCGCTGGCCGGTGACCGCGACCAGCCAGGCCGCGACGGCCGGACACCTTCAGACCGGTTACGACGACGTGTGGCAGGGTCTGGAGCGCCACTTCCGGCCCACGTCCGGACCGGCCCCCACCGACAGACCCTGACCCGGAGCCCCGCCGTGACCGCATTCGCACCCGATTCGCTGGTCCTCAACCGCAAACTGCCGCTCTGGTACCAGGTCTCGCAGTCGCTGCGCGCCTCCATACTCGGCCGGCGTCCGCACGATCCGCTGCGTCTGCCCACGGAGGAGCAGTTGGCCGGGCACTACGGCGTCAGCGTCCTGACGATGCGTCAGGCACTCAAGGAGCTGGAGCATGAGGGCCTGATCAGCAGGCACCGGCGGCGCGGCACGTTCATCGAGCCGGGCGCGCGGCGCGGCGCGCCCCGCCGGCTGCTCGGCTCCGTCGACGCGGTCGTCGCGCAGCAGTCGGGCGAGCGGACGACGGTGATCGGCCACGGCCGGGCACCGGTGCCCGGCGAACTGGGCGAGTACTTCCCCGGCGTCGGCGAGGTGGCGCTCTACCGACGGCTGCGCCGCGACGGCGAGAGCGGTGAGCCGACCAACTGGGCCGAGAACGCGCTGCGTACGGAGGTCGCGGACCGGCTGGATCCCGGCGATCTGGAACGGTGGCCGATGACCAAGGTGCTGCGCGACGTGCTGGGGGTGAAGATCGGCCGGATCACGGACACGGTCGAGGCCACGCTCGCCGACCCGGCCACCGCCGAGCTGCTCCAAGTGCCGCTGCTGAGCCCGATCCTGCACTACACGGGTGTCACGTACGACGCGGAGGGCCAGGTCGTGGACGTGGCCAGGATCCGCTACCGGGGCGACCGTTTCTCCTTCTCGGTCACGATGGAGACGGACTGACCGGCTACAGCGGGTAGACCGGTCACAGCGGGGAGACCGGCCACCGCACCCGGTCGGTACGCTTTCGCCGACGGCACGTGACGGACCGGAGGGGTGTGCCCGTATGACGGCCACGACGGCCCCACTGCTGAACGACCTCATGCCCTGGTCGGTAGCACCGCTGCGGCTCGGCCGCGGCTGGATCCTGGCCCCCGACGCCGCCTCGCTCACCGCGCGCTGGGACACGCTGATACGGGCCACCGGTGCCGAGCGTGAGGCGCTGTTCCGGCCGACCCGGTCCCGTACGCCGCACAGCGCGGTCGCCGCGCTGCCGGGGCAGCTCACCGGAACGGGGAGGTTCGCGCGGGAGTCCGGGCGGTGTCCGCCGCCGCTGCGGGTGGGGCACGGGCCGTTCGACGAGCGGTATCTGATCCCCGACCACCGGCTGATCGACGCGGCCAGGCCGGAGCTGTGGCGGGTCGCCGACGAGAGTCAGCTCTTCGCCGTGGAACAGGGGTTCGTGCCGGGAACCGAGGGTCCGGCGCTGCTGGTGAGCGCCCTACTGCCGGACGGCCGCTCCCCCGCCGGGCGGCCCGGCCGGATCCGGCCGCTGTTCC
Organism: Streptomyces sp. NPDC050433; assembly: GCF_044458565.1. NCBI lineage: Bacteria > Bacillati > Actinomycetota > Actinomycetes > Kitasatosporales > Streptomycetaceae > Streptomyces > Streptomyces sp. NPDC050433. The sequence continues at coordinate 175,919 of NZ_JBITIB010000009.1, forward strand.
GCCGGCCGGGCGGCGCCGAGCCCAATCTGACACCGGGACTGATCCGGTCGCTGACCGCGCGCCTCGGACATGAGGTCACCCCGCGCCAGTTGCTCGACTGGGCCGCCGCGGCGGCCCGCCCGTCGCCGCGCGGCTGTGTGGTGCCGCTGACCGCCGACCCGGATCTGTGGACCACCGGCGTGGCGCTCGGTGCCCTGCTGACCGGCGTCCAACTGCGGGGCGCGCGGGGCGGAGAGCGCCATCGGCTGCCCGGCGGCCGGCGCCCGTACGTACGCGCCGCGGTCCCCGCCCGGCCCACGACGATCAGTTACGACTCCGAGGACGAGACGCTCCATATCGGTGCGGGGCGGATCTCACCCGTACCGGCCGGGGCGTGGGACTACCAGGTCGGCGGCGTGCGGATGATCGAGCTGTGGTTCGAGCGGCGCGCCGGGACCCCGGAGCCGGGCACCCTGGAGGCGATCGGCCCACGCGCGTGGCCGCAGGAGTGGACCTCGGAGCTGCTGGAGCTGATCACCGTGCTCGCGCTCCTCGCCGAAGCGGGGCCCCGCCAGCGGGAGTTGAGCGCGGCGCTGGACGAGGGGCCGGTGATCGGCACGGACGAGCTGCGCGGCGCCGGAGTGCTGCCGGTACCGCACACCACCCGCCGCCCCGCTTCCGTGCTCGACCACCACGAGGAGGGCCCGGACGGCCAGTTCGCCCTGGTCTGAGGTGAGTTGGCAGCTGCTGACGGGGTGTCAGCCGCGCGCGAACGAGTCCAGCACCCGGCTCAGCGCCCGGTCGAAGACGGCCTCCATGTCGACCGGCCCCGAGTCCTCCCCGACGGCCGCCGCCAGCCGCGGGTAGCGCCCGGTGGCGAGCTGCTTCTCCAGATGGGCCGTCCGGATCTCCTGCTCACGCTCGGCCGACCAGGGAAGTGAGCGGACGCGCTCGGCGCTCTGGATCTCGTTGGCGACGTAGGTGGTGACGACGCCGTTCACCATCGCCACCAGCTCCACCTTCCGGCCGTAGGGCAGGTCGAGCGGATCCAGGCACCAGAGGCTGAATTCGAGGAGCTTCATCGAGTTCGGGCTGAAGCCGTAGGCCGCCGACATCAGGCGCGACATCCACGGATGACGCCGCATGATCGCCCGTGACCGGTGGGCGAGACCCGTCAGATCGGCCCGCCAGTCGCCGGTGGGCCGCTCCGGCAGGTCGTGCTCCTCCGCGATCAGGTCGACCATCAGCTCGTACAGGTCCTCCTTGCGCGGCACGTAGTTGTACAGCGACATCGTGCCGCTGCCCAGCTCCCCGGCCACCCGGCGCATGGAGACGGCGTCCAGGCCGTCGTCGTCCGCGACGCGTACGGCGACGGCCGCGATCTCGGCACGGGTGTGCGTGGGCCTCGGGCCACGAGCGGCACGCTCGGGACGCGACCAGATCACTTCGGGTTCAGCAGGTCTCCCCGCCATCGGTCATCACCTCGCCCGCCATTGTCCCCCAGGCACCCAGTTACGTACACCGTACGTAGTGAGGTACCGTGGGCCGCATGAATACTACGTACGCCGTACTTAGTGAAGGTCTGGAGAAGCGATTCGGCGAGGTCCACGCCCTGCGCGGGCTGGATCTCGCCGTCGCCCGCGGCACGGTCTGCGGTGTGCTCGGGCCGAACGGCGCGGGCAAGACCACCGCCGTACGCGTCCTCACCACGCTCACGAGCCCGGACGGCGGGTCCGCCCGCGTCGCCGGGCACGACACCGTGAAGGAGGCGGCGGCGGTACGCGCGGCGATCGGCGTCGCCGGCCAGTACGCCTCCGTCGACAGCGAGTTGACCGGCCGGGAGAATCTCCGGCTCTTCGCGAAACTGCTGCGGCTGCGGGGAGCGGCGGGCCGGGCCCGCGCGGACGAACTCCTGGAGCGGTTCGCGCTCACCGGCGCCGCCGACCGGGCCGCCCGCACCTACTCCGGCGGGATGCGCCGCCGACTCGACCTGGCGTCCAGCCTGCTCACCAGGCCGCGGGTGCTCTTCCTCGACGAGCCGACGACCGGGCTCGACCCGCAGAGCCGCGGCCAGATCTGGACGGCGGTGCGCGAGCTGGCCGACGAAGGCACGACCGTCCTGCTCACCACCCAGTATCTGGAGGAGGCCGACCAACTGGCCGACGACATCGTGCTGATCGACCACGGCCGGGCGGCGCACCGGGGCACGCCCGCCGAGCTGAAGGCCCGTATCGGGTCGTACGCGGAGGTGGTGGTGGCCGAGGACGCCACGGAGAAGGCCTTTCTCACCGCGGCGGGCGTGCTCGACCAACTGACCGGCGCCGAGCCGGTGATCGACCGGGAGCGCCGGGCGGTGGGCGTCGTGGCGGCCGACGGCACGCTCACCCTCCCCCGGATCGTCCGGGAGCTGGACGCGGCCGGGGTGCCGGTGGTCGACGCGAGCCTGCGCCCGCCGACGCTGGACGAGGTGTTCCTGCGCCTGACCGGCGGCGCCGAGCGCCGAACCGCCCGTACGACCACGCCCGCACGCATCGAGGAGAGCGCCGCATGAGCACCGTCGCCTACGACAGCACGGCCGTCCTCGGCCGCCATCTCCGGCGGATCAGGCACTCCCCCGGCGTGGTGATCCTCACCCAGACCATGCCGATCACGATGCTGCTCTTCTTCGGCTTCGTCTTCGGCAGCGCGCTCGCGACACCGGGCCAGGAGTACCGGGCCTTCCTGGTGCCGGGGTTGCTCGCGGCGACGGCGGCCGGCGGCATCATGACCGGCATGTTCCAGTCCTCGCAGGACGCGCAGCGCGGCGTGATGGACCGGTTCCGCACGATGCCGATGAGCCGGGTCGCCGTACCGCTGGGCCAGACCTCGGCCGATCTGCTCACCACGGCGGTCGGCATGGTGCCGCTGGTGCTGGTGGGTCTCGCGGTGGGCTGGCGGATCGAGGGCGGTCTGCCGGGCGCGCTCGGGGCCTTCGGTCTGCTGCTGCTGTTCCGCTTCGCGGCCAACTGGGTCGGCGCGTATCTCGGGCTGCTCATCCGCAACGAGGAGATCGCCGGTCAACTGGGCAGCGTCACCTTCGTCCTGCCGCTGCTCTCGAACGCGTACATCCCCACCGACGGCCTGCCGGGCTGGCTCCGCGTGGTCACCGAGTGGAACCCGATCAGCGCCGTCGCGGCGGCCGTACGCGATCTGTGCGGCAACGCGTCGCCGAGCGCCGACGCGGCCTGGCCGTCGGCCAACCCCGTGGCGGGCGCGCTGCTCTGGGGTGTGGTGACCCTGGTGGTGTTCGTGCCGCTGACGGTCCGCAGATACACCAGGAGCGGCGAATAGCCGTGTACCCCCGCCCTGTTGTGCCGCCGGTTCACCTTGCCGGGTGGTGAGAGGGCGACACCGTCGGGGGACACAGCCGACAACGGAGCCGGCACTCGGCGAGCACACCGACGCACCGCCGCGGGCCCTGGGAGTGACGGGCGAGCGGAGCGCGGCGCTGCGTCGGGACGGTGTGATCGTCCGAGCGCTGTCCGGAGGTCGGCGAGCGCCGACCGGATGGGATCAGCGGCGGCTGCCGAAGAGGGACCGTCGCAGCCGCCTGAGCGGTGCGAACAGGGAGACACGCGCGCTCTTGCTCTTACGGGTCCGTACCTCGTCCCGCGAGGTCAACTCCCGCATCAGCATGGTCGCCTCGGCTGCCTCGCGCTGCGGGACGGCAGGGCCGCCGAGCACCGAGAGATGGCGGTCGAGCCGTGAACTGGTCGCGCTGCTCCCACATGTGATGGCAGGGACTCGCGCCCTGCTGTGCACCGTTATCTGATCCATGTCACTCCCCACCCGTACGAGGGCACCCGGCTCGGGCAGGTTAACCCTATCGCCCCCGTAGGACACTCGTGTATCCCGCCTCGGGGATTGACAGCATCCCTTCGGGGATGCACCCCGCCCAGTGAATCCATTGTATTCCAGGGCGAGTTGGACAAACGACCACTGAACAGTTCGACCACGTCGAACGTCAGACTCCGGTCCGCCCGCCCGGGGGGACGGGCGGACCGGTCATCCGTGTCGCGGTCAGTTCGTACGATCCGCGATTGGGTCAGACGGCCGAAGAGAAGGCCGGCAGATATCCACCCGACTGGCCCTGTGCCGTGGGGTGGTAGGACTCGCCGATGTTCAACCAATTCACGCTGTGCAGCCAGGACGCCGGCGAGCAGATCTCATGACCGGTGAAGGGGCCGGTGACGTCCGCGAAGCGGAAGCCGTGGTCGGCGGCGCGCTTGGCGAGCAGGGAGTTCAGATGGTCGGCGGCACCGTTGATGGCGCTGCGCTCGACCTCGCTGAGGCCCGCCACGCAGGTGCCGTTGAGCTGGTAGAAGCGGGGGTAGCCGATGACGACGACCTGCGCGGCCGGCGCCTTGGCGCTGATCGCGTTGTACACGGAGTCCAGTTGGCCGGGCAGCGTCGAGTCGACATAGGCGCGCGCCGTGTTCACGCGCGCCACACAGGTGGCCTCGGACTGGAGGACACAGGTGGTCATGACGTCGGCGAAGCCCGCGTCGTTGCCGCCGACCGTGATGCTGACGAGATCGGTCCCGGAGTTCACGGGGCCGAGCTGACTGCCGGTCACATCACCCGTACGAGCGCCCGAGCAAGCCGTGAAGGCGAACGACGAGGGTGCGTTGGTGACGGCCCAGAGAACCGGGTAGGCCTTGCTGGAGCGCTTGCAGTCGCCGCTGCCGCTGTCGTAGGAGCCGGCCCCGAGGCCGGAGGAGTAGGAGTCGCCGAGGGCGACGTAGTCGAGCGCCGCCGCCTCGGCCGCCTGGGCCTGGCCCGCGCCGGTGAACGCGAGGACGGCACCGAGCAGGAGTGAGGACGAGAGCGCGGCGAATCTGGACAGCTTCATGGAACCTCCATTGAGCAGGATCTCTGCCTCAACGTTCGTACCAGGCACGGGACTTCACTGGAAGTGCTCATGCCAAATAGATCCGGTGACAACTTGCTGATGGACGCGCGTATACCGCTCGAACTGGCTTGAACGGGGACTTGACGGACCGGGGCGTCACCGGGCAAAACACCGTGCGCCGGGGGCGCGTGTGCCGGATCATGGGCGCCATGTCTGCCAAGCCTCAGGACGCCCTGCCGATTCGGCTCAACGTCGACGACAGCGACTCGCCGTCGGACGTGGTCGACGCGCTCTTCCTCGGCCGTTTCGCGACGGGCGAGCAGCCGCACTCGCACAGCTCCTCCATCGACCGCGTCAAGTCCGGCGTCTCCCTGCTGCCGCCGGACGCCACCGTGCTGCGCTCGGCGCGTGACGACGACCGCAGCGCCACGCTCGCCGAGGGCGACGGCTGGACACTGCTGGTCTCCCGTTGGAACAGGGGCGCGGACGTCACGGTGACCGCGACCACCTCCGAACTCGCCGAGAAGGTGCACGCCCTGGCCACCGACGGCGCGCAGGACGAGCCGGAGCCGGTGCCCGAGAACGTGACGATGGGGTTCTGGTACGTGTCGCCGCGCCGTGGCCCGCACCGGACGACCCGGCAGATCGCGGCGGGCACCTGGGACGAGGTCAGGGCCAACTACACGGCGCCGGTGGCGGACGCCATGGACCGGCTCATGAAGGTGACACCGGACGACATCGCCGGCCGGCTGCTCCTGCTGCACGGCCCGCCCGGCACCGGGAAGACGTCGGCGCTGCGGACGCTGGCCCGGTCCTGGCGGGACTGGTGCCAGGTCGACTGCGTCCTGGACCCGGAGCGGCTGTTCAACGACGTCGGCTATCTGATGGACATCGCCATCGGGGAGGACGAGGGCTCGGCGAAGGGCCGCTGGCGGCTGCTGCTCCTGGAGGACTGCGACGAGTTGATCCGCGGCGAGGCCAAGCACACGGCGGGCCAGGCGCTCTCCCGGCTGCTGAACCTCACCGACGGACTGCTCGGCCAGGGCAGGAACGTCCTGGTGGGCGTGACGACCAACGAGGACCTGGAGCGGCTGCACCCGGCGGTCGTCAGGCCCGGCCGCTGTCTGGCCCGTATCGAGGTCGGCTCGCTGACCCGCCGGGAAGCGGAGAGCTGGCTGAGCCGGGAGGAGGGCGACTGGGAGGGCAAGGTGGGCCGGGAGGGCGCGACGCTGGCCGAGTTGTTCGCGCTGCGGCGCGGCAACGGCCCGACATCGGTACCCGGCCAGTCGAAGGGCGCGGACGCGGGGCTGTATCTGTAGTCGCCCCCACCCCCGCATATCCCTTTTGACCGACTCCTCCCCTTCAGAGCTAAAATGAGTCCCTGCTCGGCCGGCCGGCGCGGTGGTCAGCGCGAGTACGCCGCCCGCACCGCGTCCTCGGCCAGGGACAGCGCCTGGGTCCGGGCCAGCCCCAGCCGCCGCGCCTGCTCCGCGTACTCCTGCGCCGCTGCCGCCGCCTTGCGGTCGGCCGCCTCGCCCGCCGCCGCGATGAACGTGCCGTTCCTGCCGCGCGTCTCGATCACCCCGTCCGACTCCAGCGCCCGGTAGGCCTTGGCGACGGTGTTCGCCGCGAGGCCGAGTTCCTCGGCGAAGCCGCGTACCGTCGGAAGCTTGTGTCCCACGGGCAGCGCACCCGAGCGCGCCAGTTCGGAGATCTGGGTGCGCAGTTGCTCGTACGGGGCGGCGGCAGCGGCTCCGTCGTCGATGGCAATGGCGATTCTCAAGGTCACACGGCTGATTGTCCCCCATCCCCCGTGTTCCGCGCCCGTGTTCGCCGCCGCGTTCCCCGGCGGAAAATGAGAGGCGTCGTGGCGGCGCGCCCGCGTAGCGTGCCGCTCCATGACCGTGATCGTTCGTGACTTCCGCCGCGAGGACGCCGCCGCCGTCGTCCGTGTCCGGCGCGCCTCCGTGCAGGCCGCCATCACGACCGAGGAGGCTCTGCACTTCACCGTGCGAAGCGCCCACCCGGCGTCGAAGTACCGCATGCTGGTCGCCGATTACGACGGGGAGGTCGTCGGCACCTCGCATGTCGCGCTCGCGTACGACAGCGACGAGGCGGGTGTGGCCCGTCTCAACCCCCATGTGCACCCCGACCACACGGGCCGAGGCGTCGGATCGGCGCTCCTGCGGGCCGCCGAGGAGCATCTGACCGCCGTGGGCGCGACCACCTTCCTCACCTGGGTCAACAATGTCCCGGCGAGTCTCGCCTTCGCCGAGCGCCGGGGCTACTCGCCGCTGCGTACCGCGCACTTCCAGCGGCTGGATCTGACGGCCGGCGCGCAGCTCGAACCTCTGGACCTGCCCGCCGGGTACACCCTGGCGACGGCGGCGGACTTCGCCGACGACCCGCGGTCGGTGTTCGAGGCCGACGCCGAGGCCACGTCGGACGAACCGGGCGACATCAGCACGGACCTCGACGACTACGAGGACTGGCTGAACCACACCTGGCGCCACCCCTGTCTGGACCACGAACTCAGCACCCTCGTGGTCGCCGACGGCCGGATCGCGGCCTTCACCGCCGCCCACACGGACGGTGCGACCACCTATCTGTCGGCCATGACGGGCACGCTGCGCGACCATCGCGGCCGGGGTCTGGCCAGGGCCGCCAAGGTCGACTCGCTGCGCCGTGCCCGCGCGGCCGGTTACACGGACGCCTTCACGAACAACGACGCCGGGAACGAGCCGATGCTCGCGGTCAACGCCCGGCTCGGCTACGAGATCTGTGCCTCGGAGGTACGCCATGTCCGCAAGCTCGACTGAGACCGGACCACAGACCACCGGCGGCGTCCAGGTCGAGGTGCGTCTGGTCAAGGCGGGCCGTACGAAGATCTGCTACCCCGCCTCCCTCCTCGCCGACGACGGCACCCATGTGGTGGTGCGCGCGCCCTGGGCGGCCGACGGCGTACGGGACTTCGGCTTCGTACGCTTCGAGCCCGGCGACGTCTTCACCGAGCACTACTGGCGCGACCGGTGGTACGCGGTGAAGGAGGTCCGCACGGGCGACGGCATCCTCAAGGGCTGGTACTGCGACGTGACCCGGCCGGCGGTCGTGAGCGGTCGCGGACCGGGTGAACTCCGGTACGAGCTGCTGGTCGAGGATCTCGACCTGGATCTGTGGGCGTCGGCCGACGGCGGAACGATCCTGCGGCTCGACGAGGACGAGTTCGAGGAGAGCGGCCTCGCCGACCGCGACCCGGTGGCGGCCGAGGCCGCGCGCCGCGCACTGGACGAGCTGGAACTCCTCGTGACCGACGGCGCGTTCAGGACCCTCCTCGCTCACCCCCGGCCGTCCTGACGCCCCGCTCCGTCCTGGCCAGCGGGACCGCGCGCGAGATGCCCGCGGGGTCGTGGGCGATCGGGTCGGTGTCCTCGTGCCAGTGGAGGACGAAGCGCTCCCCCGCGCGATACGCCTCCAGGCCCGCGCGGCAGTAGGCGACCATGTCGTCCGGGAGCGCGGCGAGCGGGTGCCAGGAGAGACCCGAGCACTTCTCCGGCTCCCGGTTGTACGGCTCCCAGGGCGCGTGCTCCGCGTCGTACCGCACCTCGAAGAACCAGCCCGTGCGCGGGCGCCCGCCCGGACCCCGGTGGTGCATGACCAGGGCCGTGCGCAGGTCCTCGGGGTCCAGGACGGCGCCGACCTCCTCGGCCGCCTCGCGGATCATCGCGGCGCGGACGTCCTCACCGTCCTCGACATGGCCCGCGGGGGTGTTGAGCAGGTCGTCCGCGTAACCCGTGCCGGAGCGGCGGGCGAGCAGCACCTCGTCGCCCCTGCGCAGGATCAGATGGACGTCGACGACTTCCGTGTGGCGGCGGTGCTGGGCGGTGTGGGCGATCAGCGCGTACCGCTCGTCGTCGACGGCGCGGCCCCAGAGCGCGGCGTCGGGCGAGAGATGTTCGTGCTGGACCCGCTCCACGAGCGGGGCGACGGACATCGTGACGCGGGTGGCGGGCAGCCCGGCGCCGGCCCAGACGCCCTCGATCAGCAGCAGCCGTCCGCCGGGGCGCAGCAGCGACAGCCAGTGGGCGAGGGCCCGGTCCGGGTCGGGCAGCAGCCAGAGCACATGACGGGCCATGATCACGTCGAACGTCCGCTCCCCCACGGGCGGTCGGGCCGCGTCGCCGACCAGCACCTCCGTGTCCGTGCCCGACAGCTTGGCCCTGGCGAGTCCGACCATGCGCGGCGAGAGGTCGACGGCGGTGACGCGGTGCCCCTGCCCGGTGGCGAGAAGGGCGAGGCTGCCGGTGCCGCAGCCGAGGTCGAGCACCCTGGACGGCTCGCTCGGCAGCCAGCCGGCGAGCTTGGCGGCCCAGGCCTTGCGCACGGCCGGATCGAGCAGCCCGTGGTCGGGCTCCTCGTCGAAGGAGTCTGCGGCGTCGTCCCAGTCGATCGCGGTCATCCGACGATGGTCCCATCCACCACCGACAGTTCGGACCAGCGGGCTTTCGGTCACCGGCGCGCGGGCGCCTACGCACGATCGCCGGACGGGCTGTCGAGCCCGTCCGGCGATCGAGGACCGCGGTACGACGTGGGTACGACGCGGTACTACGCCGGGACCTTGGGCTCCTCGCTCCCCTTCCGGCGGCCCAGCACCAGCTTCCGCACCAGCGGCCAGCAGACGATCAGCACGATCACGGCGTAGACCGTCACCGAGAAGGGCGTGTTGACCAGGCCGGTGACGCTTCCGTCGCTGATCTGGAGCGCCCGGCGCATCTGCTGCTCGGCGGCCGGGCCGAGGATGACACCGATGACGGCGGGCAGGACCGGCAGTCCGTAGCGCCGCATACCGAACCCGATCAGACCGATGATCAGCAGGATCACCAGGTCGAGGGCCTCTCCACCGACCGCGTACGCGCCGACGGCGGCGAAGAAGAGGATGCCCGCGTAGAGGTAGGGGCGCGGGATGCGCAGCAGCTTCACCCACACCGGAGCGAGCGGCAGATTCAGCGCCAGCAGCAGCACCATGCCGACGAACAGCGAGGCGATCAGACCCCACACCAGCTCCGACTCGCGCTCGAACAGCAGCGGTCCCGGCTGGATGCCGTACTGCTGGAACGCGGCCAGCATCACGGCGGCGACCGCGGTCGTCGGCAGTCCGAGGGTCAGCATCGACACGAGCGTTCCGGCCGCCGAGGCGGACGCGGCCGACTCGGGTCCGGCGACGCCCTCGATGGCGCCCTTGCCGAACTCGTTCTTGTGCTTGGAGAGCCGCTTCTCGGTGACGTAACTGAGGAACGTCGGGATCTCCGCGCCGCCGGCCGGGATCGCGCCGAACGGGAAGCCGATGGCCGGCCCGCGCAGCCACGGCTTCCAGGTGCGCCGTACGTCGTCCTTGCCCAGCCACGGGCGGCCGACCGGGACCGGCTCGCCCGACGAGCGCCGCAGGTGCGCGGCGACCCACAGGGCCTCGCCGATCGCGAAGAGACCGACGGCGACGATCACGACGTCGATGCCGTCCGCGAGTTCGAGCGTGCCGAAGGTGAGGCGCTGCTGGCCCGTCATCTGGTCCAGGCCGACCAGGCCGATGGTGAGGCCGATGAGCAGCGAGGCGAGCCCGCGGATCCGGGAAGAGCCGAGGACCGAGGTGACGGCGATGAAGGCCAGCACCATGATCGCGAAGTAGTCGGGCGCGCCGATGTCGACGGCGAGGGAGGCGACGGTCGGGGCGAGGACGACCAGCAGGATCGTGCCGATCATGCCGCCGACGAAGTGACCGCCGGCAGCGGCGGCGAGCGCCTGCGCGCCGCGTCCCGCCTTGGCCATCGGATTGCCTTCGATGGCGGCGACCACCGCCGCGCTCTCACCGGGGGTGTTGAGCAGGATCGAGGTGGTGGAGCCGCCGAACATGGCGCCGTAGTAGATGCCGGCGAACATGATGAACGCGCCGGTCGGCTCCAGGCCGTAGGTGACGGGGAGCAGCAGGGCGACGGCCATGGCCGGGCCGATGCCGGGCAGGACGCCGATCGCGGTGCCGAGCAGTACGCCGACCGCGGCCCAGAGGAGATTGATCGGCGTGAGCGCCGTACCGAAGCCGTCGATCAGGGAGTTGAGGGAGTCCATGGTCTAGATCACTCCCATCAGCGGGCCACCGGGGAGGGGGACGCCGAGCAGGTTGTTGAAGAGGAAGTAGGTGACGAGGGAGAGACCCGCGGCGATGAGCGGGTCGCGGTGGAGGTGGCGGCTGCCGAGCGCGTACGCGGAGCCCCAGAAGAGCAGCGCCCCGGATATGGGGAAGCCGAGGGGACCGATGAGTACGGCGTTGCCGAGGAAGACTCCGGCGAGCAGCAACACGGTGCGCCAGTCGCTCGGTTCGCTCAGGTCGATGTCCTCGCCGGTCTCGGACTCGCCCCGGCCGCCGCGCAGGACGTCGAGGCTGAGGAGGGCGGCGATGACGAGCAGACCGATGCCGACGACGATCGGCACTGTCTTGGGGCCGACCGGGCCGCGCTGGGTGATGTCGACGTCCATGGTCAGGGCGTCGGTGAGGACGAGGACCCCGAGGACGAGCAGCATGAGGCTGACGCCGAGTTCGGAGTGCTCGCGCAGCCAGCCGCGGGACGCGGGGGTCTCCGCCTTGGGAGGGGTGTTCGCCTGGGTGGTCACAGTCCGAGCTCCTTCAGGACGGATTCCACGCGCTTGTCCTCGGCGGCGAGGAAGTCGCCGAATTTGTCACCGGTGAGGAAGGCGTCGTCCCAGCCGTTCTTCTTCAGCGAGTCCTTCCACTGAGGTGTGGCGTGCAGCTTCTCGAAGAAGGCGATGAGCTTGTCGCGCTGGGCGTCGGACAGTCCGGGCGGCGCGACGATGCCGCGCCAGTTGGTGAAGTCGGTGTCGAGTCCCGCCTCGCGCAGAGTGGGCGCGTCCATGCCGGGGGTCCGCTCGGGGCCGGTGACGGCCAGCAGCCGCAGTTCGCCCGCCTCGATCTGGTCGCGGTACTCACCGAGACCGGAGACACCGAAGGCGACCTTGTTGCCGAGGATGGAGGCGAGGAGTTCGCCGCCGCCGTCGAAGGGGACGTAGTTGACGGTCTTCGGCGCGATGCCCGCGGCCCGCGCCATCAGCATGGGCGCGAGGTGGTCGGGTCCGCCGGGCGACGAGCCGCCGCCGACGGGGAGTTTGGCCGGGTCCTTCTTCCATGCCGTGAGAAGGTCGTCGAGCGTCTTGTACGGGGAGTCCTTGGCGACGACCACGATGTCGGTCTCCTCGCTGATGCGGGCGATCGGCGTCGTGTCGGCAAGCGTCTCGTGCGAGTTGTTGGTGCGTACGGCGCCGACGACGCCGAGGCCCATGGAGACCACGAGTTTGCCGTTGCCGTGCTCGCTGACGGCGCGGGCGAGACCGACGGTGCCGCCGGCTCCCGGCAGGTTGAAGACCTCGATGTTGTGGTTGAGCTCGGCGTCCTCGGCGTTCTTGGCCAGGGTGCGGGCTGTGATGTCGTAACCGCCGCCCGGTGTGTTGGGGACCATGAAGCGCAGGCCGGGTATCTGGGTACCGGTGTCGTCGCCACTGCCCTTTGAAAGCAGCGGCGGACCCACCAGCACCATCAGCGCGGCCCCGAGGAGGGCGAGGGGAGTGCGGAAACGCACGTGAGCCGCCTTTCAGGGAAGCAAGTCGGAGGGCAGTGAGGTGGGCCACATGTTGCCTTCGTGTTAACAAGCTGTCTCTCTTCCGGAATCAACGGACGTTGTGGTCGTTACGGTCGCGGCTTAGCGTGTCGGCGTGACAAAGGTGCTGGTGGTGGACGACGACTTCATGGTCGCGAAGCTGCACGGCCGCTATGTGTCCGCGATGGACGGGTTTGAGGTCGTCGGGGTGGCGCACAGCGGCGCCGAAGCGCTGCGCGCAGCCGAGCGGCAGCGGCCGGACCTGGTGCTTCTCGATATCTATCTGCCCGACATGGACGGCATCGCCGTGCTGCGCGAGCTGCGGGCGGCGGAGGAGCAGGACACGACCCGTACGAGCGTGGACGCCCTGTTCATCACGGCGGCGCGGGACGCGGGCGTCATCCGCGCCGCGCTGCGGGCGGGGGCGCTGCACTATCTGATCAAGCCGTTCAGCCGGTCCGCGCTCCAGGAGCAGTTGCGGCACGTGGCGTCGCTGCGGACCCGGCTGGACCGGCTGGGCGAGGCGCGCCAGGAGGACGTCGACCAGATATTCGGTACGCGCCCGCCGGGCTCCCGTGAGCTTCCGAAGGGGCTGGCCGCGCACACGGCCGAGCTGGTCGAACGGACGCTGCGCCGGCACGCGGAGGGGCTTTCGGCGACGGAGTGCGCGGACGAGGGGGAGCTGTCGCGGGTGAGCGCGCGGCGCTATCTGGAGTACTTCGCCGACACGGGCCGGGCCGAGGTCACGCTGCGGTACGGCGGGACGGGCCGCCCGGAGCGGCGTTACCGCTGGGTCGGATGACACGCGCCGCCGCTACCAAGGTCACCGCCCCGTAGACCTTCGGCCGAATCCCCGGCGTACCGGCACTCGCCACAGTGGTGCGCACACACAGGAACACGGGGAGGCACAGTGGTGCGGGGCGAAGGCATCAGCAGGGCGCGGTTTCTGGGCGGGGCGGCGGCCGTCGGAGTCGCGGGCGTGGCGGGGGCGTTCGCGGCGGGGCGGGCGGGGGCGGCGCAGGAGCCGGCGGCCCGTCGTGGCCGACCCGGTGGCGGTGTCAGGTATCGGGGGGTGATGTACGAGGTCATCACGGGTGAGAGCCCGGCGACCAGTTGGAACGCCGAGCGGATGCGCGCGGACCTGCGGGCCGTCAGGAACGACCTGGACGCCGACACCGTCTCGGTCTTCGGCGACGGCGTCGACCGGCTCGGGGCCACCGCGTCGGAGGCGGCGGAGCGCGGGCTGAACGTCTGGCTCCAGCCGCGCCTCGCCGACCGCCCCCACAGCGAGATCCTGGACCATCTGGCGGCCACCGGCGAGCACGCCGAACGGCTGCGCCGTCAGGGAGCCGACGTCCATCTCAGCGTGGGCTGCGAGTTCGTGCTGTTCGTGCCCGGCATCGTGCCGGGCGACGACGCGCTTGAGCGAATCAAGAACCTTCTCGCGGGCACGTACGACCCGGAGTTGATGCGGCGTCGGCTGGCCGCCTTCATCTCGCGCGCGGCGAAGGTGGGCCGGTCCGTCTTCCAGGGCCGGCTCAGCTACGGCGCGGCACACGAGGACGAGGTCGACTGGGACCTGTTCGACTTCGTCAGCGTCAACTACTACTCGTACTTTCCGCGCCGGGCCGGCTACGTCGCGGAGTTGACCCCCTACCTGCGCTGGGGCAAACCGGTGGCGATCACCGAGTGCGGCTCGTGCACCTATCTGGGCGCCCCCGAGGCTGGCGGCATGGGCTGGGACGTGGTCGATCACGAGAAGGGCGAGATCAAGGGGAATCTGGTTCGCAGCGAGCGGGCCCAGGCCGCGTATCTCAGCGACGTTCTCGGCGTCTTCGAGTCGATGAACCTGTACGCGTCGCTGGTCTACGGCTTCGTCACACCCGACGCCCCGCACCGCCCCGACGACCCGCGCCGCGACCTCGACATGGCGAGCTACAGCCTCACCAAGACCCTCAAGGACGATCCGGACGACCCGGATTCGGACTGGCACTGGGAGCCGAAGAAGTCGTTCCACGCCGTGGCGCGGCATTACGGCCGCGGCCGAATCTCAGCGGCCTCTTAGCCTCTCCTTAAGCGGACCATAAGGATCCTCTTCGCCCTGTCCCAGCAGGCCGTTCCGGGGTTTCGAGGGGCTAGCTTGCTGAGGGCCGGAGCGGGACGGCCACCGGGTGGCGCCGTGTGCAACGGAGGTCACGCCACCGGGAGTTCGTCCCGCTCCGCACCCCCACTCGCACCGCTCGTGCCGTTTGAAGGAGATCGAATCCATGACCGCTCGTCGCAGGACCACCGGGATCACCGCGCTGGGCGTCGCGTTGGGTGTCGCGCCGCTCGCGCTCGTCGGACTGGCCGCCGGGCCGGCCGCGGCCCACGGGTCGATGACGGACCCGGTCAGCCGCGTGTCCGCGTGTTTCGCCGAGGGGCCGGAGAGCCCGCGGTCGGCCGCCTGCAAGGCGGCGGTCGCGTCCAGCGGGACGCAGGCGTTCTACGACTGGAACGAGGTCAACATCGCCGACGCCGCGGGCAACCACAAGTCGATCATCCCGGACGGCAAGCTCTGCTCGGCCGGCCGCGACAAGTACAAGGGGCTCGACCTGCCGCGCGGCGACTGGCCGTCGTCGCCGTTCACGGCGGGCAACCGCACGTTCACCTACAAGGCCACCGCCCCGCACAAGGGCTCCTTCGAGCTGTACATCACCAAGGACGGCTACGACCCGGGCCGGCCTCTGAACTGGTCCGACCTGGAGGACAAGCCGTTCGCCAAGGTCACCGACCCGAAGCTGGAGAACGGCGCGTACGTCTTCGACGGAATCGTCCCCGGCAAGTCCGGCCGCCATCTGATCTATTCGATCTGGCAGCGATCGGACAGCCCCGAGGCGTTCTACACCTGCTCCGATGTGGTCTTCGGCGCCGACAACGGCGGTTCGCCCGCCGCTCCCGAGGCGTCCGCCCCCTCCGAGGCCGATGTCGAGGAGGGCGCGGCCAAGTCCACCGTCGACCACAACGGGCACGGCGGGGACAGCCCGGAGGAGACCGGCACCGAGGTGAAGGACGCCGCGAAGGACGCCGGCGGCTACGAGGACTCCGCGACCGGGCCGGAGGCCAACGCCCCCGAGGCGAACGGCGCCGACGCCGACGAGCCCCAGCCGGCGGGTGGTTCGGAGAACCTCGCCGAGACCGGTGGCGACAGCACCACGCCGTACATCGCCGCGGGTGGCGCGGCGATTCTCGCCGCCGGCGCGGCCGTGATGTTCGGCACGGTACGCCGCAAGGCCCAGCCCGCGGGCGGCCGGCACGGCCGCTGACGCGGGAGTACGCGGCGCGGGGCTCCGGGCCGGTCGGTCCGGAGCCCCGCGGTGCGTCGGGCTCAGCCGATGACCGACGCGCAGGTCGTCGGTGTGGCCCGGCTCGGATCGAGCGCGTTGGCCACCTCGTGGAACGCGATCCGGTCGATCAGCCCGATCGCCACGTGCTCGGAGAGGTCCACCGCGCACAGATCCTGGAGGGTGACGTTGCGTACGCCGGGCCCGGACAGGAACTGGCTGTGGTACGGCGTGACCACCTGGTCGTAACGGGTCGCGATGACCGTGTACTTGACGCCGGGCACCGTGTCACCGCCCGCGTTGAGCTTGGTAAGGAACGCCGATCCGGCGATCTGGTCGGCCAGTGCCGGGGTCTTCTCGGTCAGCAGGTCCTCCGCGCCGGGGAAGTGCGGCAGCAGCTTCGTCAGACCGAGCAGGGTGGTGCCGTCGTTGCTGGGCGCGAGTCCGACCAGGGCGTTCACCTTCGGTGCCCCGCCGAGGAACTTGAGGTAGTAGCGGGGCATCATGCCGCCCTGCGAGTGGCCGACGATGTCGACCTTCGACGTGCCCGTGGCGGCGAGCACCCGGTCGACGTACGCGCTCAGTTGCTCGGCCGACTTGTCGATGGGGCCGAGGCCGTTGAAGAACGGCACTCCGGGGAGCTGCCCGTAGTCGAGGGAGAAGACGCAGTAGCCGCGGTTCACCAAGTACGGGGCGAGACCGAGCCAGTTGTCGACGGAGTTGGCGAAGGTGCCGTGGACGAGGACGACGGGGCGGGGGTGGGCGGTGGAGGGCTTGCAGGAGTAGTCGTTCCAGCCGCTGCTCGCGGCGGTGACGGCTGTCGGGGTCACGGTCGGGGTCGCGGTGGGGGTGGTCGCGACGGCGGGGGCGGTGGTGGCGACCGAGACCGCCAGCAGCAGCGCCGCCAGCGGTCCGAACGCGCGTTTCCAGGGCAGCATCGAGCGATCTCCTTGCGGCTCAAGGGGAAAAGGCGATAACTGTCAGCCCTGTGGCCCGGACCACACATTGGCTGTGCTCATGCCAAGTTACGCACGGGTAGGAACTGGAAGGGAAGTTACGCGTCGGTAAAAACTGGCGGCTTGCGCCAAGTCATGATCTCGGTCGGCGGAAGATGCTCCGCGAAACGCCCGTCGGCCGACGCCTCCCGCAGCAGCGCGCGCAGGTCCCGCTCGAAGTCCGGCAGCCTGTCGCCGAACAGATGGGGCGCGGAGTCCGACCGGGAGAACACCCACGCCACGACGGAGTCCGCAGGGCGGTCGGCCACGTCCCCGGCGGGCACCACATGCCGTTCGAAGTGCTCGAACCCGGCCCGCGCCAGGACCAGATCCTCCCGGCCCGGCGTGCCGTTGACGAGCGTCCCCTGTCCCGCGCGCCGTACGGGACCCAGGGGGTGTCTTGTCGATCAGGCCGGATCAGGGAGCGGGGTCTGGTGCGTGCGATCGCAAGGCGGAGGAGGGAGACAACGCGGAGCGTTGGCGACCGACGACAACGCGGCGAGCGTGCGTGCCAGGGACCGCGAGCCCGGCAAGATCGGCAAGACACCCCCTGGATACCGGCGCACCAGGTCGCCGATCCGCTCGTACGGAGGGGCGGGCCGGGGCAGCGGCGTCGTCGGGGCGGGAGGGTTCTTCAGGTCGCTGATATGGACGAAGGCGCCTCCCGGCTCCAGCATCCCCAGCACGGCGGCGGCGGTCCGGTCACGGTCCGTCCAGTGGAACGACTGGGCGAACACCACGGCCCGGAACTCCCCCAGTCCGGCGGGCAGTTGCTCCGCGCGTGCGGCCACCCAGCGTACGTTCCCCACTCCGCGCCGCGCCGCCTGCCGCTCGGCCTCCGCCAGCATGTCCTCGTCCGGGTCGACGCCGACCACCTCGGTGACGTACGGCGCCATGGCGAGCGTCACGATGCCCGGCCCGCAGCCCACGTCGAGCAGCCGCCCCCGCCCGTCCAGCCCGAGGACGGTGGCCACGGTCCCGGCGAAGCCCGGTGCGTACGGCAGCCTGCCCAGCTCGTAGTGGGCGGCGCTTCCCCGGAACAGGGTGCTGTCCCACTGCCATCCGTCAGGCATGTCGATTCCGCTCCGCTCGGTGGGTGTGTGATCCGAGAACTCTAAGGGCGTACGGCGAGCGTGCCGGGAACGACCGCCCTCGGGCCGAACCTGGCACGGGCCAGATCCGCCACCGCCTCGATCCGGCGCGCCCGGTCGTCCACGGGGTCGAACGTGAGCTGGCGGGTGGCCCGTTCGGCCGGGGTCAGCCCCTCGGCGCGCAGCGACAGGGCCCGCACCCGCGCCCGCTGGAGCCCGAGCGAGTCATGGATCCGGTAGGCGGCGGCGATGAGCGTGACGGAGTGCGCGGTGGGTTCGCGCAGCGTACGGGCGCGGGTGGTGGTGGACCGGTCTGCGTAGCGCACCGTGAGTGTCAGGGAGCGGCACACCTGCCCCTCGACCCGCATCCGGCCCCCCAGCTCCTCGGTGATCGAGAGCAGCGCCGACCGGTGCCGGCTCTGGTCCAACTCGTCGTAGGGGAAGGCCCGTTCGGCGGCGAGCGAGCGGGCGGAGGCATTCGGAGCGACCGTCGTACGGTCGATGCCGTGGGCCTTCTCGTACACCTCGCGCCCCATCCGCACCCCGGCGACCCGTTGCAGCGTCGACAGCGGTACGGCCGCCGCCTTCCCGACGGTGCCGAGTCCGTACGAACGGAGCGTACGGGCGGTCGCCGCGCCGACCCCCGGCAGCGCGGCGACCGGCAGCGGCCCCAGGAACTCTGCGACCGCACGCGCCTCGTCCGGGACCGTCAGCGTGCTGCCCGGCGCCGCCTCGCGTGCGGCCATCCTGGCGAGCATCGGGGTGGCGGCGGCGCCGATCGCACAGCCGGCCCCGACATGGGCGAGCGCCCGTACCCGCAGGACGGCGGCGATCTGGGCCGCGTCCTGCCCGAAGTACCGCTCGGCACCGCGCACATCGACGAGCGCGGAGTCCGGCGGCAGCGCCTGGACGACCGGGCTGAGGTCCTCGATCAGCCCGAGCAGGGCGGGCAGTACGGCCTCGATCCCGGTCTCGGCCTCGTGGTGGAACCGTACGCAGAGGATCATCCCGTGCTCCCCGTCATCCCGCGCTCCCCGGACTCGAATGCCACAACTTCCTTCCCGTGGGCAGCCCTTCGCCGGGCGGCTGGAGATCGGCCCAGGGGTTCATCGCGTAGCCCGTGGGCATCTCGATGCGCCGCCCGTTGTCGCCGGACCCGGACCCTGACGCTGCCCCCTGCCCCGGTGCCGGCGCGTCCAGCGCGGCGGCGACCGCCTCCAGGCCGCCCTTCTCCCGGAGTTCGACCAGCTCCGCCAGATTCCAGGCCGCCGCGCCCACCACGCTCAGACTCCGTGCGCCGCGCCGCTGCACCACCCCGCGTACCAGCAGCAGCCAGGAGTGGAAGACGGTGTGCGCGCACGCCTCGTGGCTGTCGTCGAAGAAGGCGAGGTCGACCAGGCCCGTACCGTCGTCCAGCGTCGTGAAGATGACCCGCTTGCCGGACCGGATCGGCGGGGTCTGGGTGGCCACCTTCGCGCCCGCGACCAGGACGGTGCTGCCGTGCGGCGCCTCCCGCAGCCGTTTCGCCGACAGCACTCCCAACTCCTGAAGGAACGGGTAGTGGTCCGCCATCAGATGGCGGGACGCGTCCATGCCGAGGACGCCCAGCTCGGCGCTCAGCCGCTCCGCGTCGCCCAGGTCGGGCAGGCCCGCCGGAGCCGTCCGCCGCCCGCCCTCCAGGGGGAGTTGGTCCCCGTGGGCGCCCGCGCGCCGCGTCGCCCCGTGCAGTTCCGACAGATGCAGCAGCAGATCCCGTCTGTTGGCACCGAACTCGTCCAACGCGCCCACCTGCGCCAGCCGTTCGGCGACCGGGCGGGCGGGCCTGGCCCGCTGCCAGAAGTCCAGCAGCGAGGAGTACGGCTGTCCGGCCTCGATCCGCGCGGTCTCGGCCTCGCTGATGCCGTGGATGTCGGAGAGCGCGAGCCGCACACCCCACGTACCGGACACCAGTTCGATTCGATGGACGGCCGCCGACCGGTTCACATCCAGCGGAAGCACCGGCACCCCGCGCCGCCGCGCGTCCGCCAGCAGCAGCCGCTTCGGGTACATGCCGGGGTCGTGCGTCAGCAGCCCGGCGAGGAACGCCGCCGGATGGTGCGCCTTGAGCCAGGCCGACTGATACGTCGGTACGGCGAAGGCGACGGCGTGCGCCTTGCAGAAGCCGTACGACCCGAAGGCCTCGATGATCTCCCAGGCACGGGCGGTGACTTCGGGGCTGTACCCCTTCTCCCTGGTCTCCTTCTCGAACCAGACCCGGATCTCGTTCTGCGACTCGGGATGGGAGAGCCCTCGGCGCACCCGGTCCGCCTCCTCCCGGCCGCAGCCGGTCATGATGTCGACCATCCGGATGATCTGCTCGTGGAAGACGACCACGCCGTAGGTCTCCCTCAGCGGGTCCTCCAGATCCGGGTGCGGATAGCGGACGGGCGCGCGCCCGTGCCGGGCCTCGATGAAGGGCCGCACCATGTCGGCGGCGACGGGACCGGGCCGGAAGAGCGAGATGTCGACCACCAGGTCGTGGAAGGTGGCGGGCTGGAGCCTGCCGACCAGATCACGCTGGCCGGGCGACTCGATCTGGAAGCAGCCAAGGGTCTCGGCGGAGCGGATGAGGTGGTACGTCTCCGGGTCGCCCGCCGGCACCTGCGCCGGATCGTCGATGTCCAGCTTCCGGCCCGTGGCACGCCCGATCTCGGCGACCGCGTGCGCCATCGCCGACTGCATCCGTACGCCCAGCACATCGAGTTTGAGCAGCCCCAGCTTCTCCACGTCCTCCTTGTCGAACTGGGACATGGGAAAGCTCTCGCCGCTGGTCGGCACGACCGGCGTACGGCGCAGCAGCGAGGCGTCGGAGAGCAGCACTCCGCAGGGGTGCATGGCGATTCCGCGCGGCAGCGCGTCCAGTGCCTCCACCAGGTCCCACAGCTTGGCGTGTCCCGTCCCCTCCTGTCGTGACTCCTTGGCCACCTCGCGCAGTTCGGGCAGTTCGTCCATCGCCGCGCGGGCGTCGCGTGCCCGGATGTGCGGGAAGGACTTGGCGATCCGGTCGATCTCGGCCGGGTCCATGGACAGGGCGGCACCCACGTCCCGTACGGCGTGGCGGACCCGGTAGGTCTCGGGCATGGCGACGGCGGCGACCCGCTCGGGGCCGAACCGGTCGAGGATCGCGCGGTAGACCTCCAGGCGCCGGGCGGACTCGACGTCGATGTCGATGTCCGGCAGTTCGAACGTCTTCGGATCGGCGAGCCTGCGCCAGGAGAGGAAACGTTCCATCAGCAGTCCGTGCTCGACCGGGTCGGCGTGGGCGATCCCCAGCAGATGGTTGACCAGCGAGCCGGCCCCGGAGCCGCGCGCCGCGACCCGGATGCCCATCCCCCGTACGTCGTCCACCACTTGGGCGACGGTGAGGAAGTACGAGGGGTAGCCCAGCCGCTCGATCGTGCCCAGCTCGGCCTCCGCCCGCGTCCAGTACGCGCGGTTCCGGTCGTAGCCGCGCCGCACCATGCCGGCGGCCACCCGCGACCGGAGCACCCGCGCGGCGGTCCGCCGGTCCGCGCCGACCAGCCGCGGCTCCGGGAAGTGGACGGTGCCGATACCGAGATCGCCCTCGGGGTCGACCCGGCAGCTCTCGGCCGTCTCCCGTGTCATGGCCAGCAGCCGGTGCGCGGTGCCCTGCCCGAGCCCGGCCGATTCGGCCACCAGCTCGGCGGTACGGGCCATCGCCGCCGGGTCCTTGAGCCAGCGCTCCCCGCTGTCCAGGCCCTTGCGCGGGTCGATGGGCACCAGCCTGCGGGCCGCGTCGAGGACGTCGGCGACCGGGCCCTGGCCGGGGTCTGCGTAGCGTACGGCGTTGCCGAGTACGGCCCGTACGCCGTGTTCGACGGCGAAGCCGAGGGTACGGGCGGCGTGCCGCAGCGATCCGGGGCCGGTGCCCTGCCGCCCGTGGTGGACGACCTCCAGACGCAGGGCGTCGCCGTAGATCTCCCGCCAGGCGGCGAGCAGCCGGGCGGCGTCGCCGGTGCGGCCGGCGGCCAGCGCCCGGCCGATGCCGGAGCCGGGGCCGAGGAGCACGACGACACCCGTGCCGTGGTTGTCCTGCCAGGGCAGCAGCGGGCCGCTGTCCCCCGCGGCGTGCGCGGTGGTGACGAGCCGGCACAGGTCGGCCCAGCCGGCGGCGCCGTCGCGGGCGAGGAAGACGGCGCGGGGCGCGGACTCGTCGATGAAGGCGCCGCCGCGCACCGGGGTGCGCCGTCGTACGGCGGGGGCCCGGCCGCGTTCACGTCCACCCGTCGGCCCGGCCGGCGGTTCGCGTACCGCCAGCTCCACTCCGAACAGCGGTCTGATCCCCTTTTCCCCGCACGCCTCGGCGAAGCGGACGGCGCCTCCGAGGGTGTCGCGGTCGGTCAGGGCGAGGGCGTCCATGTCGCGGGCGGCGGCGCTCTCGGCGAGCTGTTCGGGGTGGGAGGCCCCGTACCGCAGGGAGAACCCCGAGACGGTATGGAGATGCGTGAACCCGGTCATCCGCACCTCCTGATCGATCCGTTCTCACCTCCCCCGCTCCCACCATAGATGAATATCGAACGCTTGTGCGACATCATGACCCGTTCGCCATTCAGACCCTCCCCACCTGCGGGAACACCGGGCGCACGGAAAAGCCCGGCCCGCCGATGACGGCGGGCCGGGCCTCTTGTTTCTGTTGCCAGCTTTCCGTTGGTCCGTTGGTCCGTACGGTCAGCCGATCTCGGCACCGAACGCCGACAGCGCCTCCGGCACCGGCTGGAAGAACGTCTCGCCGCCCGAGGAGCAGTCGCCGCTGCCGCCCGAGGTCAGACCCAGCGCGGTGTCACCGGCGAAGAGCGAGCCGCCGCTGTCGCCGGGCTCGGCGCAGACCGTGGTCTGGATGAGGCCCTCGACGACGTCGCCGCCTCCGTAGTCCACGGTGGCGTCGAGCGCGGTGACCTCACCGTCGTGCACCTGGGTGGTGGAGCCGCTGCGCGAGACCGCCTGGCCGACGGTCGCGTCGCCCGCCTGCGCGATGGCCTGCGTGCTGCCGTCGTACAGGTCGACCTCGCTCGGGTGCTCCGTGGAGCCGGTGTACTTGACGAGCGCGAAGTCGTTGCCCGGGAACTGCGAGTCCACCATGGAGCCGATCTCGGCACCGTCGGCGGAGTCGGACCACGAGCTGCCCGCCGTGCCGCAGTGGCCCGCGGTGATGAAGTGCGGCTCGCCGCCGACGACCACGTTGAAGCCGAGGGAGCAGCGGCCACCGCCGGAGTGGATGGCCTCGCCGCCGGCGATGAACTTCTTGAACTCCCCGGCGGTCTTCTTCAGTTCGGCCTTGGCGCCGAGCTTCTCCACGGCCTTGGTGAGCTTGTTCAGGGCGGCGCCCTTGACCGTGCGGTCAGCCGTGACGACGATCTTGTTCGACACCGGGTCGACGGCCACGGCCGTGCCGGGGGTGCTCGCCTCGCCCGTGAGGGAGCCGCGGGCGTCCTTCAGCTCGGCGAGGGAGTGCGCCACGACCTTCGCCTTGGCACCCGCCTCGCGCGCGGTCTCCGCCGCCTTCTCGTCGATGACGTTGACGACCAGGGACTTGGTCTTGCTGTCGTAGTACGAACCGGCCGCGTCACCGCCGAGGTCGCCGACGAGGGTGGATGCGAGCTTTCCGGCCGCCGGCGCCGACAGTGTCTT
Organism: Streptomyces sp. NPDC050433; assembly: GCF_044458565.1. Lineage (NCBI taxonomy): Bacteria > Bacillati > Actinomycetota > Actinomycetes > Kitasatosporales > Streptomycetaceae > Streptomyces > Streptomyces sp. NPDC050433. Next base: position 199,544 of record NZ_JBITIB010000009.1, read on the forward strand.
CGCCGTCGCCGTGGTGGCGTCCTCACTGGCGTTCGCAGTCTGGAAGGAAATCCCGGCCACGGCCATGGCCGCGACAGCGCTACCCGCTATCGCCACGCGCTTCCTGGAAATGCGTCGGTGCTTCAACTGATACCTCCTGTGGGGGCCGTGTCATCGCATGTGGGGTGCGGTGACACGGAGGATGAGGCGCCCACTATTCCTAAACTCGCCAGTAGCACACAAGGTCGACTTCAGGACGGGCACACGACGGGTTCATTTCCTTCCCGACCCGTTCACGTGCGGAGGTCAGAGCCGGGACCGTTCCATTCGTAAACACTCGGCGCAATCACCGGTTCGGCAGCGGGTGAGGACTAGTCCTGTCTTGAAACCAACCCCCTAGTGCGGGAGTTCGCCCCCGTAACGCGCGTAGAGTCCCCGCCCGGAGCTCTCGGGCGGGGACTCTTCTCAGCTGTTCTCGGCTCGGCGGTCAGGCCTGCCGGGTGGCACTAGTAGACGCTGACGCCGTACGCGCTCAGCGCCTCCGTGACCGGCTGGAAGAACGTCGTTCCGCCGGAGGAGCAGTTGCCGCTGCCGCCCGAGGTGAGGCCGATCGCGCGGCTGCCCGAGTAGAGCGGGCCGCCGCTGTCGCCGGGCTCGGCGCAGACGTTGGTCTGGATCATGCCGTAGACGATGTCGCCGCCACCGTAGTTGACCGTGGCGTTGAGGCCCGTCACGCTGCCGCTGTGGGTGCCCGTCGTGGAGCCGCGACGGGTCACCGACATGCCCACCGTGGCGTTGGCCGCGCTGGTGATGTCGACACTGCCGACGGTGCCGGGACGGGAGACGGCGGAGTTGGAGTACCGCACGATGCCGTAGTCGTTACCCGGGAAGCTGGAGCCCGCCGTCGGACCGATGAGCGTGGTACGCGCCGAGTTGGTGTACCAGTTCGGGTAGCCGTCGGTGCAGTGACCGGCGGTCAGGAAGTAGTCGGTGGTGCCGCTGCGTACGTTGAACCCGGCCGAGCAGCGACCGCTGGCCGAGTAGATCGCGTCGCCACCGGACAGGAGCTTGGAGATCTTGCCGGGAGTGCGCTCGACACGCAGGGCGCCGGCGTTGGCCCCGGCCTCGCGCTTGATCTCGGCGATCTCCGACTTACTGACAGTGCTGTCAGCCGAGACGACGAGGGTGTTCGTCGCCTTGTCGACATACCAGGCGGTGCCTGCCACGTCGGCACCCAGGACGGCGTCGCTCGCCGCCGTGAGCTGGTTCGCGCTGAAGGTGCCCGCCGTGTCGGCGTTCGCCGTGGGGACGGCGATCGCGGCAGCGGCGACGAGGCCAGTGGTGATGGCGAGCAGACGAGTACGTCTGGCGATACCACTGCGGGGGGTGGTGCGCTTGATCCTCACGTGTTGTTCCTCCGAAGGAATCTGGGGCCCGGTTGGGGTGGTCTGGCCCGTGAGGCGCAGTCAGGGATACGTCCGGAATCCGGATTTGCTGTGCCCCTGACAAGCGCTGAGGGGAGTATTGAATGAGCCAACCGGCCACGCAAGGGCGTCTTTCAGCCAGTGCCACCGGCCGAAAGGCAGTGAAGCGTCTTGAAAACGCTGCCCCTGCCTAGGTTTACGCGCTGCCCACATAGCGGACGACCCCGGTCCGCGCGACGCGAACCGGGGCCGCTGCGGGCAGCAGTTGGGGGCACTCAGCGGACGATGATGTTCCGCTCCCCCGCCGGAATCTTGAACGGCAGCGTGTTCCCCGGCGGCGGGAAGGGACAGATGAAGTGCTCCGCGAAGGCGCAGGGCGGCAGCAGCACCCGGTTGAGGTCGACGGTCACCGTGCCGTCCGCGGCCGGCGGGGACGGCCGCAGAAAACGGAAGCGGTAACTGCTCAGCCCGCTGGTGCCGTCGGCGAAGACCGCCCAGAGTGACCCGTCGGGCTCGACGGCGACCTGGAGCGTGTGCTCCGAACCGTCGACGGGGAAGGCCAGTTCACCCGCGAGCCCGAGCCCGCGCTCCTGCCCGTCGGCGTTCTCGACCCGCACGGTGCGACTCCCGTCGTACGCACGGAAGCAGCCCGGCAGCACCCACCGGCCGTCGTACGGCGTGGCCTCGACGGTCACGAACGCCGTGCGCGCCGGCGACCGCGGATCGAAGTCCCGTACCGCCCAGAGCCCTTCGCGGCGCATGACCACCAGCCTGCGCCCACCGTGTGTGACGCGGGACTCGCCGATGGGCCCCCGGTCGGCGGCCAGGAGGGCTTCACCGGTCAGCGGACGCCCGTCGACGTCAAGCCCGTCGTCGACCGTGGCGGTCAGCGTCACGTCGTCACCGCGATCCCGCCACACACCCGGCACCCCCGGAATCCGACCTTCCGGATAGTCGGAGAGCCAGTGGGTGCCGGTCAGCGAGAGCGGTCCGTGCGGCGCCGAGACGGCGGCGATACGGCGTTCGTGCCACTTCTTCCAGTTCCGGGCGGGATCCGGGTCTGTGTCTGCGCTCATGCCGACGCAGCTTTCCACACGGGCGCGTCGGCGGCCGTGACTCAGCAGTCGCACCCGCAGTCGCAGCAGTCGCCGCAGTCGCAGTCCCGGCAGCAGCCCTCGCGCTTCTTGCGCGACCACGGGCCCTCGTACTCCTTGGCGCAGCAGAGCTTGCAGGTGCAGCAGAGCCCGATCGCCACCGCGCAGCCGGCCCAGAAGCCGCGCCGCTCCGGCCGACGGGGCGGCTCGGAAGGGGGGTTGGGTCCGAGGTCGCGGGGGCCACGGGGGCCGCCGGGCGCGCCCGGACTCCCGCCACCGTAGGGGTTGCCGTCGCCGTACGGATTCCCGCTCCCGTAGGGATTGTTCGAGCCGTACGGGTTCCCGCCCTGCCCTCCGTACGGGTTCCCGCCCTGGACGTTCGCCTGCCCCTCGTGCGAGCAGGAGGACGTCCCGAACGCCCGGTCGACCGAGGTGCGCAGTTCGTGCGCCAGCAGCACATGCGCCAGCTTGTCGTCGACGAACTCCGCGTCGCGCAGCGCCAGCCGGATGCCGTGCAGCGCGTCGTCCGCGAGCCGGCGCGCCTCGGCGCGTGAGGTGCCGGTCGCGGTGAGCGGGTTCCAGGCACCCGACGCGGCGTCGGCTCCCTGGTCCTCCACGGCGTCCAGCAGATGGGCGAGCCGGCCGAAGAGCCGGCCCGCCTCGGCGAGCGGCGCCATGTTGCCCGGCCGGCCCGCGAGTACGGCGGTGTGCGCGAAGGCCGCCGCCGTCGCCGTCTCGGTCGGCTCGGTGACGGTGAGCAGCGGGGTGCCCGGTCCGGCGAGCGATTCGATGCCGGTCTGCCGGTCGACCGCGTCGACGAGCAACGCCGTGTCGAAGCCCAGCTCCGCGCCGGTACGCGCGCCCGCGCGGTCCCAGCCGCCCGCTATCCGGCGCGCGGCGAGCGCCACCGGCCGCCGCTTCAACACCCCGTCCCCGTCGGCGACGTGGTCCCGTACCTTCGCCGAGGCGAGCACCAGCGAGACGGCGGCGGCGAGGCGTGCGCCTTCGCCTTTCGCGACCGGAGCGGTTCGCATCCCGCGAAGTGGGCAAGGGCCAGCCGTGCGGCGCCATCCGGTGCTGCGCTCGGCCTGAGCCTCCGTCAGAACGGAAACGATCAGACCGTCATAGTTGGTCACGATGCGGGAGAGCTGTCCGTGGTCCGAGCGAAGTGCCAGGCACAGCCCGCACAGATGAGCCATCCACTCGGTCTTGAGTCCTTCCGAAAGTCGATGGCTGCAAGGCCTCACAATTCCGAACATGACGGTCCCCCCATGTGTCGTTCGACGTGCGCCAGGCATCGTATCGAGCCACCCGGTTCACCCGTACGTCCTCACCGTCACCCGTCTGGAGGGACTTTCATATTTTCGGTACGTCAGGGCCCGTACACAGGAAGAAACCTGACGAATCGCCATATGTTCTGCACCAGTACCGTCACGAACCCCCTGCGCGACGACAATCCACTTGGCGCGCAATCCGCATCATGGACAACCATAGGGATGCGGAACCACAAGCGACCGCGGTGAAAGGAGGCGTCCATGGGATCGGTGCGCAAGGCGAGTGCCTGGCTGGGCCTCGTTGAGGACAACGACGAGCGTTACTACGACGACGAGTACTCCGAGGGTGCCGAGAGCAACGACACCTGGAAGACCGATCCGCGCGTGCGGATCGCCGCCGAGTCGGCTCCGGAGCAGGAGCGCAGGATCGCCACCGTCTCGCCGGAGAGCTTCCGGGACGCGCGTGGCATCGGCGAGCTGTTCCGGGAGGGCGTCCCGGTCATCCTGAACCTCACCGCGATGGAGCCCGCCGACGCCAAGCGTGTGGTCGACTTCGCCGCCGGGCTGATCTTCGGTCTCCGCGGCTCGATCGACCGTGTCGCCACGCGGGTGTTCCTGCTGACCCCCGCCGACACCGAGATCGTCAGCGGGGAGTCCCCGACGCACGGCCGGGACGGCTTCTTCAACCAGAGCTGAGCAGGGCGCTCACCGGGTCACGCCCCCGGTCACCGGAAGGCGTCCAGACCGGTGAGTGCCTTGCCCAGTACCAACTGGTGCATCTCGACCGTGCCCTCGTAGGTGAGCACCGACTCCAGATTCGTGGCGTGCCGCATCACGGGGTATTCGAGCGAGATCCCGTTGGCCCCGAGGATCGTGCGCGACGTACGGCAGATCTCGATCGCCTCCCGCACATTGTTCAGCTTGCCGAAGCTGACCTGCTCCGGGAGCAGCTTCCCCGCGTCAAGGCGCCGGCCGAGATGGTGCGCGAGCAGGATCCCCTTGTGCAGTTCGAGGGCCATGTCGGCGAGCTTGGCCTGGGTGAGCTGGAAGCCGCCGATCGGCCGGCCGAACTGCTCGCGGCTCTTCGCGTAGTCGACGGCCGACTCGAAACTGGCGCGCGCCGCCCCCATCGAGCCCCAGACGATCCCGTAGCGGGCGTGGCTCAGACAGCTGAGCGGACCGCGCAGCCCGGTGACCTCGGGGAGCACGGCGTCGGCGGGCAGCCGAACGTCGTCCATGACCAGTTCGCTGGTGACCGAGGCGCGCAGCGACCACTTGTGCTTGATCTCGGGCGCCGAGAAGCCGGGGCTGTCGGCCGGTACGAGAAACCCCCGGATTCCGTCATCCGTACGCGCCCAGACGACGGCGACGCCCGCGACCGAGCCGTTGGTGATCCACATCTTGCGGCCGGTGAGCACCCAGTCGGTGCCGTCGCGCTTGGCGTATGTGCGCATCCCGGCCGGGTCGGAGCCGTGGTCGGGCTCGGTGAGACCGAAGCAGCCGATGATCTCGCCGGCCGCCATGCCGGGCAGCCACCGCTGCTTCTGCTCCTCCGAGCCGAACCGGTGGATCGCGTACATCGCCAGCGAGCCCTGTACGGAGACGAGTGAGCGGATCCCGGAGTCGGCCGCCTCCAGCTCCAGGCAGGCGAGTCCGTACTGGACCGAGCTGGCGCCCGCGCAGCCGTAGCCCTGGAGCGACATGCCGAGCGCGCCGAGGGCGCCCAGCTCACGGCTCAGCTCACGGATGCCGGGCAGCTCGCCGCGCTCGTACCACTCGGCGATGTGCGGCATGACGCGGTCGGCGGCCCAGGAGCGCACGGTGTCGCGGACGGCCAGGTCCTCGGGCTCCAGCAGATCGTCGATGCCGAGGGGATCGCGCGGGTCGAAGGGCGGACGTTTCGACGCTGAGGGTGCGGACATGGGGGCTGCCTCCGGCGGCTCGCGGATGTCAGTAAAACTAGCAGCGCTAGTTACGCTCTGCGCCGACATTACGGCGCAGAGCAGGCACCCGTCCAGACCCACCGCCGCGCACGGGGCCGCGGCCCGCCGGGACGGCGAATCCGTCGCGCGCCGCCGGTATACCCGCCTCCGCCGGAACCGCCGCTTCCGCGCCGTCGGCCTCGCCCTGGTGCGCCGTCCCGCAGTCCATCACCCGCGGCAGCCGCAGCGCCGCCGCTGCGCCGAGCAGCAGCAGGGCCGCGCTGACCAGGAGCGTGACATGCAGACCGTGCACGAAGGAGTGACGCGCCGCGATACGCAGTGCCTCCCCCGCCGGACCACCCAGCTGGGCGGCCACCTGATACGCCTCTCCCAGCGAGTTGGCGGCGGCCGACCCCGCGGCCTCCGGCACCCCGTCGACCGCGCCCGACGACAGGGCGGGCGCGTAGGCCGCGTTCATGACGCTGCCGAGCAGCGCGATGCCCATGCCCGCGCCGAGCTGGTATGACGTCTCGCCGATGGCGGCGGCGCCACCCGCCTGCTCCGGGGGCGCCTCGCTGAGCATCGACTCGTACGCGCCGAAGAGCGTGGACTGGAGACCGAAGCCGAGCAGCACGAAGGCCGAGGTCAGCAGCGCGGGCCGGTCGTGCTGGCCCATCATCACCAGCAGCAGCACGGCGCCCGCGGTCAGGACGAAGCCGCAGGCGACCATCCGGCGCGGGCCGGCACGGCGCAGGGTGTACGAGCCGGTGGCGCCCGCCGTTATGGCGGCGAAGGTGAGCGGCAGCAGCCGCAGTCCGGTCTCCAGCGGGCCGAGCCCGAGCACCAGTTGCAGATACTGGACGGCGATCAGCTCCAGGCCGACCAGCGCGAGCATCGCGAGGACGATGCAGCCGACGGACGTCGAGAAGGCCGGCCGGGCGAACATCGTGACGTCTATGAGCGGATGTTTCCGGCGTTTCTGCCGCCGTACGAAGAGGAAGAGCAGCACCGCGCCCAGAAGCAGCGGCCCGAAGGTCTTCACGTCGAGCATCGAGGCGCCCGCGCCGAGACGCTTCACCCCGAGGACGACGCCGAGCACCCCGGCCGCCGCCATCAGCGCGCCGACCACGTCCCACGGGCCGTCGCAGCCGCCCTTCGACTCGGGCAGCAGGAAGCGGCCGACGGGGAGGATCAGCGCCATCAGCGGCACGTTGATCAGGAAGACCGAGCCCCACCAGAAGTGCTCGACGAGGAATCCGCCGAGGACCGGACCGGTCGCGGCGCCGACGGCGGCCACCGCCGTCCAGATGCCGATCGCCACGGCGCGCTCGCGCCGGTCGGGGAAGACGGTACGGAGGATGGAGAGCGTCGCGGGCATGATCATCGCACCGCCGATGCCCAGCAGGGCCCGCGCGGTGATCAGCATGCCGGGCGACTCGGCGAGCGCCGCGGCCACCGAGGCCAGGCCGAAGATCCCGTAGCCGATGAGCAGGACCCGGCGCCGGCCGATCCGGTCGCCGAGCGTGCCGAAGAGGATCAGCAGCGCGGCGCAGACCAGCGGGTAGGCGTCCACGATCCACAGCAGCTCGACGCCACTGGGCCGCAGGTCCTCGGTGACGGCGGGGATGGCGACGTGCAGCACGGTCGCGTCGAGCGCGACGAGCAGCAGACTCACGCAGAGTACGACCAGGACGGCCCAGCGGTTGACGCCGCCACCGGGGGCACCGCCGCCGACGGCGGCACGCAGCCGCTCGCCGGCCGTGGTGGTCCCGGACATCTACCTACCTCCCAGTATGTCCCTCGCGCTCGGTGGACCAGCCGGGGACGGCGGTGGTCCCCCGGGGCGGCCCGGCATCGACGGGCGAGTGCGCGGACAGCGTACGCGAGTTCCCCCGTCCGGAACGTGGCCCACCTCACCTCGCCGGACGTTGAAGTGTCGCTTACACCGACCGGTGGAGGACGGCCGGGGGGTCACCCGGGCGCGGTCAAGCCTCGGTCAAGCGGCCGGAAAATTCCGCGCATCGCCACGGTGAACTAATTCTGTTGCGCACAAAGACACTTACCGGGAGCCCGCGGCGAGCAATAGAGCGCAAGGTCACGTGAAATTGCGGAACCGCCTCGGATAAACAGCGATCCGAGACACACTCCACATCACATCGTCATCACAAAGAGACTGGAACGACCGAGTCGGCCGTTCACTCGCTGTAACGTCGATTGGGTGCGTACCGACATCTTCGCCCGGCTGGACCGGGAGCCGGAGCCGCCGAAGATAGAGATCCCGCGGATGAGCCGTACCCGCGTGACTCTCTTCGGCGGGACTTTGGCGTTCTATCTCGCCATCGTCGTCGCCGTTCTCGCCTCTACCTGGCTGGTGACGCTCGACTGGAAGATCATGCTGTTCCGGCCGTACCAGCAGTGGCAGCAACTGCACGCGTTCCTGGACTACTTCGTGGTGCTCGGCCAGCGCGGGCCCACGGCCGTGATGATCGCCGCCTGGCTGGGCTGGCGCTCGTGGCGCCAGCACACGCTGCGTCCGCTGCTGGTTCTCGGCGCGTCGCTGCTGCTGCTCAACGTGACCGTGGGGGCGGTGAAGCTGGGCCTCGGCCGGCTCGGCCCGCACTACGCGACACAGATCGGATCCGCCGAACTCTTCGCGGGCGGCGACATATTCCCCTCGGGACACACCGCGAACGCCGTGGTCACATGGGGAATCCTGGCCTATCTGGCCACCACCCCGCGGGCCAGGCGCTATCTGTCGATCGGGTCGTCCGTGGTCGCCCTCGGGGTCGGCGCGACGACCGTCTATCTGGGTACGCACTGGCTGAGCGACGTACTGCTCGGCTGGGTCGCCGGTCTGCTGATCCTGCTCGCCCTGCCGTGGTTCGAGCCGACGATCGGCCGTACCGAGGCCGCCATCTTCGCGGTGCGTGAACAGTGGCGCGCGCGGTGGCGCGAGCGGCGCGGGACGACGGCCCCCGAACCGGCACCGGCGGGCGGGCCCTGGCCCGTGATAGTCCCTCAGCTCCAGGCGCAGGAGGAAGAGGACGCCGGACGCCCGCCGGTCGGCACGGCCCACGCGGGACGGGGCGCGGCCGGCAGGAACAGCACCGCGCAGCTCACCCAGCCCCGGCCGCACGCCACGGCGCGCTCGGAGCGGACGCCGACCACCCCGGCCGGCAGCCGCCGTCCGCCGCGTTCACGGCCGGTGACAGGCGGCTGAACCCCGCCCGGCGGGCGCCAGTTGAAGGACGGGCGACCGGCACGGCCGAAACAGCCGAGGACCCCCGGCGCTCCGCCGGGGGTCCTCGGCTGTCGGGGTCAGCCCAGCCAGCAGCGGATGACGGTGTCGTTCTCGACCTCGAAGTTCAGCCTCCCCTGCAGGAATTCCAGGGTGATGATGGCGCCCGGCGGCAGCGCCCTGACGGTGGTCCAGCCGCGCTCACGTGCGATCCGCTCGGCCTCGGGGGCGGCGAGGCCCACATAGGAGTCGGGCGCGTCGTCGGGCTGTGCCGGAGGTGTCGGTATCGATGCCATACGGTTCAGCCTAGGCCTTTCGGGCCGTCGCGGCCCGGCGGCGGGAGAGTTCGGCGGCGACGGCGGACGGTGACGGAAGGCCCGTGCGCGGCGGATGTCCGGTCACTGTCCCTCCGCACTTGCGTACGAAGGCGGTCACACTTGTGTCACAGGATCACGACACGTGTTCGGCGACTTCCGCTTACTTCGGACCGGTGTTCACACATCGGCCGCAAGTAAGCGACAAGTAATTCGGCAGACTCGAAGATCACCGTATTTTCCGGCCCCGGAATTCCCGCGTTCGACGGTCCGCCGGTATTTGTCAGGACGTATGGAATTCACCTCTCCCTCGCACAGCCATTGGCGGTACGACACCTTCCGGATGACTGCGGACGCGGTCACTCCGGTGTTACGGAGTGTCCCCCAGCGCCCGCGAAAGGCGGTCCCGCGCCGTCCTCATGTACTCCGTCAGCTCCCGCGGTTCGACCACCGTGAAGTCGACGCCGAGGAGCATCACATGGACCACCATCACGTCCAGACCGCCCGCCCCGGTGCGCAGCAGGCAGTTGTGCTCGTCGATCGGCTCCAGCACGCCGGCGGACGGTGACACCAGCTCCGCCGCCTCCGCCGCGGACGTGTGCAGCCTGATCACCGCGGTCGAGGCGTAGGCGCGGGTGGAGACGCCCTCGGAGACATAGGCGGCCAGATCGTCGGCGGGCGGTTCGCGGGGCGGGAAGCGCGGGCCGTGCGGAGGCCTGGGGGTGATGCGGTCGGCCCGGAACGTACGCCAGTCGTCGCGGTCCAGGTCCCAGGCGACCAGGTACCAGCGGCGTTCGGTGCACACCAGCCGGTGCGGCTCCACGGTCCGGCGGCTGGCGGAGCCGACATGGTCGAGATAGTCGAAGCGCAGCCGCTCACCGTCCCGGCAGAGGTTCGCCAGCTCGGTGAGCAGGCTCGCGTCGACGGTCGGGCCCGAGCCGCGGAGCATCGGGACGGTGAACGCGTTGAGCGCGCCGACCCGGCGGCGCAGCCGGCCGGGAAGAACCTGTTCCAGTTTGGCGAGCGCGCGGACGGACGTCTCGCCGATGCCGTCGATGCCGCCCGCCGCCGCCGTACGCAGTCCGACGGCGACGGCGACGGCCTCCTCGTCGTCCAGCAGCAGCGGCGGCAGCTCGGCACCGGCGCCGAGCTGGTAGCCGCCGCCGGTGCCGGGGCTGGCGTTCACCGGATAGCCCAGCTCCCGCAGCCGGTCGACGTCTCGCCGCACGGTGCGCGGTGTCACCCCGAGACGTTCGGCCAGCTCGGAGCCGGACCATTCGCGGTGGGCCTGCAACAGGGAGAGCAGGCGGAGCAGTCGGGCCGAGGTCTCCAGCATGCGCCGATTCTCTCAGCCGTCGCGGACAGGGACTGTCCGCATGGGGGGCCTCAGCGTTCCCGGTCCCCCGGATCGAGGCGTACGTGGAGATTGTTGTCTCCCGAATAGCACGGGGCGGCCAGCCAGCCGTCCGCCCGGTACGCCGGATAGACGTAGACGCTCTTGCGGTCCCAGACGTCGTCGAGGATCCGGGAGAGCCTGACGGGCGCCGCGCCGGGCTCGGGCAGCAGCCACAGGTCCCACAACTGCCGCACCGTCATGGCCGGTTCGGCCAGCGTCACGTACGGCAGGGTGAAGACGAAGGCGCCGCCCGCGCCGGCCGTCACGGGGACACTCCGCGCACGGGGCGCCCTACCGCCGTCGCCGCGGCCCACGCACCGCCGCGCCTCGGCCGTCGCGCCGTCGCCCGCCTCGGCGCCGTACAGCACGCCCCGCACGGTCATGGCGCCGTCCGCGAGATGGATCGGCCCGGCCTCCGCGTGCGGCGCGCGGACCCAGCAGCGCAGTGCGAGGCGGCCCTCGGCGGTCGGGTACGGCACGCGGACGGTGACCGGGCCCGCGCCGGGGATCCGGTCGACGAGCGCGCGTACGTCCCTGGTGCCGGGGCGGACGGGGCGGCCGTCGCGGTCGCCCGGCTCCGCGACGTGGACGATGTCCCAGCGGCCCTCGGCGAGCGGGGTGGCAGGGTCCAGTACGGCGCGCTGTCCGGTCAGCGGCAGCCGTACCTCGTCCGCCGGGGTGGCGCCGCGTCTGCGCAGCACCAGCTCCGTGCCGGGGGCTCCGGGAGGTGCCGCCAGATGGAAGGTGACGGTGCCCGCCGCGTCGGCGGTGCAGTGCGCGACGGTGGCGCTCATGTGGCCCGCCCCTTGCGGACCGCAGCCGCCGCCAGTTCACGCACCGTCCGCGTCCCTCCCACGAAGAGACCACGGCCGCGCCGTACGGTGCCGAGCACCGTCTCGCGCGGGCCCGTCCTCGGGCCCCGCGCGACCAGGTCGGTGTACAGCGCCTCGTGCCGCTCGGCGATCCGCGCCGGGTCGAACCGGGCGGACGACTCGACGGCCGCCAGGCCCGTACGCCGCCGCAGGTCGTCGTCCTCGATCAGCGCCAGGAGCCCGCGGGCGATGGCGTCCACGTCCCCGACCGGCACCAGCCGGCCGTCGACCCCGTCCTCGATGATCTCGCCGGGCCCGTGCGGGCAGTCGGTGGAGACGACGGGCAGACCGCAGCGCATCGCCTCGACGATGGTCATACCGAAGGATTCGAGGCTCGACGTGACGGCGGCGATCGAACCCTTGACCCACTCGGGCTCCAGCGGGTTCGCCGTGCCCATCAGATGGACGTGGTTGTAGAGCCCGCGCTCCTCGATCAGGGCGCGCAGCGCGGCACGTTCGTCGCCGGTCGCGTCCCCCGCCCCGTAGATCCGCAGCCGCCAGTCGGGCCGCGCGGCCACCACCGTGGCGAAGGCCCTGATCAGCAGGTCGTACCGTTTGACCGAGGTGAGCCTGCCCGCCGCCACGACGCATCGCGCGGTGGAGTCGGCGGGGGCGACGACGGGCGCGGGCACGCTGCCGGGCACCGCGTCGATCCGTACGCCGGGCAGGCGCAGCCGCGAGCGGTAGGCCCGCGCGTCGGCCTCGGTGACGGTGGTGACGGCGTCGAGCAGCACGTACCGGTGGGCGATCTCGCGGCGCAGCCGGTGGCTGTGGCTGTCCAGCGTCAGGTGCTCCTGGCCGACCCGGACCGGGCCGCGCCCGGTCTGCCGGGCGATATGGCAGTTGAGGCCCGGCCGGGTGCCGACGACGACATCGGCCGTCAGTGACCGCAGATGCTCGGCGATACGGGTGTCGGTGAGACGGCTGTACTGCCGGTGCCGCCCGTCTCCGCGCGGGAAGACCGTGGCCGGCCGGCCGAGGTCGGGGTGGCCGCCGTCGTAGGTGGCGCTGTTCTTGCGCAGATCGACGAGATGGCGGAGCTGGACGCCGTCGGGCGCGCCCAGGGTCGGTTCGTCGCGGTGCCGGAAGACCGAGACGATCTCGACGTCGTGCCGCTCGGCGAGCGCCCGCGCGAGATTGAACGTGCTGCGGATCGTGCCGCCGACGCCGAAGGCGTTGTGGAGCAGAAAAGAGATGTGCATGGGCTCGCGGTGTCTCCCTGGTCAATCTGGAGCGACTGTAGGCCGGTGACCGGCCCGTCCCGCCGTACGCGTGAGCCGTGCGCGGGACCGCCGGCCGGTGCGTCGGCGCCGCCGCACCTTCGCGCGGCAGCACGCCGGTTGCGTGCCGACCGGGCGGGGGCGGCCGGAAGCTTCACCCGTACGTGCGAGCCGGCCGGGTGGCTCGATTCGTCCGGCTTCGCGCGTGACCCCGGCGACAGCTGACCCGTTGTCTGTTTACGAGCCGGGAACAGCCCGGCCCCCGCACCGAGTTCGAGGAGCCACCCGTGCCGCGCATGCTCGACGTCAGCGAAGACGTACGCGCCGAGATCGGCGACGAAGAAGCCGATCGCCTGCTCGTCGGCGACAACTCCCCGGGCAGCTACGACTGCACCTCCTGCCGTACTCCCGGCGACTCCGAGACCGAGCGCACCAGCACGGTGCTGTTCATCGGTGAGGAGACCGCCGTCCTGGCCTTCGCCCACGCCAGCTGTATCCCCTCCCAGGTCGTCAAGGTCGCCGAGGACCAGCTCCAGGGCGCCGTCCGCAGCATCACCGGCGGCGAACCCCGGCCGACGGGCACCGGCGGCGAACAGGCCGTCCTCGGTGTCACCAGCGGTCTGGTCCTGATCGACAACCGGCTGCACCCCGCGCTGGTCGTCGAGCCGACCGGCCCCATCGCCCGGCCCGGTTCGGCGGGCACCGAGGACGAGTTCCTGCCGCTCCTCGTGGAGCAGGGCTTCCAGCCGGTCGGTGATCTGGAGCAGCCTCCGGGCGCGCTGTCCGGCTGGTCGGTGCTGCTCGCGATGGGCCAGCTGCACGCGATCCTCCAGCCCGGTACGGGCGGTGGCACCCCGGTCGCCTGGTGGCAGGCGCACCAGCCGCTCCAGGTGACCGGCGACTGGCGGGCCGCCGCCAACAAGTCGCGGACGGTCCTGGTGTTCGCCGCGCCGGTCGGCTCCATCGGCCAGCAGCCGCGCGAGGACCTGCTGCGCGACGCGCTGGACAAGGCGGCGGCCAACGGGCGTCTGGTGGCGGCCTCGATGCCGCTGGCCGGCACGTGACGGACGAGGGCCACGCCCCCACGGAGGAGCGGGACCGTGCCGGGGACCCGGCCCGTACCCCGGCCGGTTCGTCCTCCCACCCCTCGCGACCAGCATTTTCGCCGGTCAGCCCGCATCCGACGGGCGACGGGGTCGTTGGCACCTACGTGCACTCATACGACCGTTCTCGCCAGCAGTACCAGCCCCAGGTCCCCGCCATGCGCCCGGCCCAGGACCCCCCGGCCGGGTACTCGTCCGGATACTCGGCCACGCCGATCTACGACGCGCTGTACTCCGAGTACCTGCGGTCGTTCCGGACCCTGCCGGGCGACCGGAGCGGTGAGGAGAACCTGGGCTTCACCGCCTTCGGTACAGGGATGCACGGCTCCTCGGAGGACCGGCAGTCCTCGTACGCGAGTACGTGGCAGAGCGGCCGGCAGTATTCGGGAGGCCGCCCGCAGATGGCTCTGCCACCGGCGCCGCGCCGGGGCCTGTGACCCCGTCGGGAGCGTTACGGAACAAGCCGGTGGGGCGGGGCGGGGGGGGTGGCGGCCCGCCCCCCCGGGTTGTGCGGGTTGCACCCCGGGTGCCCAGGTGAGGGCCGGCGGGGCCCGCCCCCGCGCCCCGGTGGG
>NZ_JBITIB010000009.1:213961-284128 GCF_044458565.1 Streptomyces sp. NPDC050433
TGGGGTGGCCCCCCCCCAGTGGTCGCGCCCCGGGGGGGGGGCGGGGGGCGGGGCCCCCGGGGGGGGGGGGCCCCCCCCCCGGGGGGGGGCGGGGCCGCCCCCCCCCCCCCCCCCCCCACCGGCTTGTTCCGTCATCGACCGCGTGTCACTTCTTACGGCCGCGCTTCTCCCGCACCCGTACCGAGATGTGGATCGGCGTTCCCTCGAAGCCGAACTCCTCGCGGAGCCTGCGCTCCACGAACCTCCGGTAGCCCGCCTCGATGAAGCCGGACGCGAAGAGCACGAACCGCGGCGGCCGGGTGCCCGCCTGCGTGCCGAACAGGATCCGCGGCTGCTTGCCGCCCCGGATCGGGTGCGGGTGCGCGGCGACGAGTTCGCCGAGGAAGGCGTTGAGCCTGCCGGTCGGCACGCGCGTCTCCCAGCCCGAGAGCGCCGTCTCGATCGCCGGGACCAGACGCTCCATGTGGCGTCCGGTGCGCGCCGAGACATTGACACGGGGCGCCCAGGCGATCTGTCCCAGCTCGGTCTCGATCTCGCGTTCCAGGTAGTAGCGGCGCTCCTCGTCGAGGGTGTCCCACTTGTTGAACGCGACGACCAGGGCCCGGCCCGCGTCGACGGCCATCGTGATGATGCGCTGGTCCTGGACACTGATGGACTCGCTGGTGTCGATCAGGACGACGGCGACCTCGGCCTTCTCCACGGCGGCGGCCGTACGGAGCGAGGCGTAGTAGTCGGCGCCCTCCTGGAGGTGGACGCGGCGCCGGATGCCGGCCGTGTCCACGAACTTCCAGACCGTGCCGCCGAGTTCGATGAGTTCGTCGACGGGGTCGCGGGTGGTGCCCGCGATCTCGTTGACGACGACGCGCTCCTCGCCCGCGACCTTGTTCAGCAGCGAGGACTTGCCGACGTTCGGGCGGCCGATCAGCGCGATCCGGCGCGGGCCGCCGACGGCGGTGCCGAAGGTCTGCTCGGGGGCCTCGGGCAGCGCCTCCAGGACGGCGTCGAGCATGTCGCCGGTGCCTCGGCCGTGCAGCGAGGAGACCGGGTGCGGCTCGCCGAGGCCCAGCGACCACAGCGCGGTGGCGTCGGCCTCGCCGCTCTGGCCGTCGACCTTGTTGGCGCAGAGCACGACGGGCTTGCCCGCGCGGCGCAGCAGCTTGACGACGGCCTCGTCGGTGTCGGTGGCGCCGACCGTGGAGTCCACGACGAAGACCACCGCGTCGGCGGCCTCGATCGCGTACTCGGCCTGGGCGGCGACGGCCGCGTCGAGACCGAGGACGTCCTGCTCCCAGCCGCCGGTGTCGACGACCTTGAAGCGGCGCCCGGCCCACTCGGCCTCGTAGGTGACGCGGTCGCGCGTGACGCCGGGCTTGTCCTGGACGACGGCCTCACGGCGGCCGATGATCCGGTTCACCAGGGTCGACTTGCCGACATTGGGGCGGCCGACGACCGCGAGGACGGGCAGCGGGCCGTGCCCGGCCTCGTCGATCGCGCCCTCGATCTCCTCGGGGTCGAAGCCTTCGTGGGTGGCCAGCTCCATGAACTCCGAGTACTCGGCGTCGCCAAGCTCTCCGTGCTCGTCGCCGGAGGAGGAGTCGATCTGGTCGTTCATGAAGTCCGTACCTCGTTCATCGTGATCGGTGCACCGCGCCAGCGCGGTGCACTACTCAAGTCCTGCCCGGCGCCCGGTGAGGCGTCGGGCGTTGTCCAGATGGGCGGTGAGCCGCTTCTGGATCCGCAGCGTGGCGTCGTCCATCGCCCGCCGCGTGCGCCGGCCGCTGCGGTCACCCGCCTCGAACGCCTCCCCGAAGACGACGTCGATACGGCTGCGCAGCGGCGGCAGCGCCGATATCAGCCGCCCGCGCCGGTCCGTGCTCCCCAGCACCGCCACCGGGACGATCGGCGCCCCGGTGCGTACGGCGAAGTACGCGAGCCCGGACCGCAGCGAGGCGAAGTCGCCCTCTCCTCTGCTGCCCTCGGGGAAGATCCCCAGGACCCCGCCGCTCTGGAGCACGCCGAGCGCGTCCGTGACGGCGGCGCGGTCGGTGGTCTCACGGTCCACCTTCAGCTGTCCGATGGACAGCAGGAACGGGTCGAGCGGACCGATGAAGGCTTCTTTCTTGATCAGGAAGTGCACGGGCCTGGGCGCGGTGCCCATCAGCATCGGCCCGTCGATGTTGTGCGCGTGGTTGACGGCGAGGATCACCGGGCCGGTCGCGGGGACCCGCCAGGCGCCGAGTACCCGTGGCTTCCACAGGCCGTACATCAGTCCGATGCCGATGCCGCGGCCGACCGCCGCGCCTTTCGGGGAGGGTGCGGTCACCGGGCCGCCCGCTTCTCCTCGACCAGGGTGACGACGCACTCGATGACCTGCTGGAGCGTGAGGTCGGTGGTGTCCACCTCGACCGCGTCGGCCGCCTTGGCCAGCGGGGACGTCTTACGGCTGGAGTCGATGGCGTCCCGCTTGACCAGCGCTTCCCTGGTGGCGGCGAGGTCCGAGGCCTCCTTGCCCTTGAGTTCGCCGCTGCGGCGCGCGGCGCGCGCCTCGGGCGAGGCGGTGAGGAAGACCTTCAGGTCGGCGTCGGGCAGCACGGTCGTGCCGATGTCACGGCCCTCGACGACGATGCCGTTCACGGCGCCGGCGGCGATGGAGCGCTGGAGCCGGGTGATGACGGTCCGTACCTCGGGGACGGCGCTGACCGCGCTGACCTTGGCCGTGACCTCCTGGGTGCGGATGGGGCCCGAGGCGTCCGCGCCGTCGACGGTGATGGTCGGGTTCGCCGCGTCGGTGCCGGACACGATGACCGGCTTGTCGGCCGCCGTGGCGACGGCCGTGGGGTCCTGGACGTCGACACCGTTGCTGATCATCCACCAGGTGATCGCCCGGTACTGCGCGCCCGTGTCCAGGTAGCTCAGTCCGAGCTGGGTGGCCACGGACCGGGACGTGCTCGACTTGCCGGTACCCGCGGGCCCGTCGATGGCGACGATCACGGCGGCCGGGGCGGTCCTGGCGTCGGTTGCAGCGGTTTCCACGGGGGCGGACACCTTCCTGGTTCACGGGGCGCGGAGTCGTACGCGACGTGCGTCGCGGATGAGTCTCGGGACGTTCGGGGGGTCGTTTTCCAACGCCCAGACGTCAGTACGCCCCCGCACAAGGTTACCGAGTGCTGGGGCCGTCCCCGACCCGCCCGCGAAAGGGCGCCCGCGCACCGGCCTGCGGACCGGGTGCGCGGGCCGGTGCGCGGGCTTCGTCAGCGGCGGATCGACCAGCCGCGCTCGCGCAGTGCCGCGCTCAGGACGGGGGCCGCGGCGGGCTCCACCATCAGCTGCACCAGGCCCGCCTCCTGCCCGGTGGCGTGCTCGATCCGGACGTCCTCGATGTTGACCCCGACGCTCCCGGCGTCCGCGAAGATACGGGCCAGCTCGCCCGGCCGGTCGCTGATCAGGACGGCCACCGTCTCGTACGACGCCGGGGCGGCGCCGTGCTTGCCCGGCACCCGTACGCGGCCCGCGTTGCCGCGCCGCAGGACGTCCTCGATGCCCTCGGTGCCGCCGCGCCGCTTCGCCTCGTCGGCGGACTGGAGCGCCCGCAGCGCCTCGACGGTCTCGTCCAGGTCGGCTGCCACGCCCGCGAGCACGTCGGCGACCGGCCCCGGATTCGCCGTAAGGATCTCGACCCACATCCGGGGGTCGGAGGCGGCGATGCGGGTGACGTCGCGGATGCCCTGGCCGCAGAGCCGTACGGCCGCCTCGTCGGCGTCCTCCAGACGGGCGGCGACCATCGACGAGATCAGCTGCGGGGTGTGCGAGACGAGGGCGACGGCCCGGTCGTGGGCGTCGGCGTCCATGACCACCGGCACCGCGCGGCAGAGCGCGACCAGTTCGAGTGCGAGGTTCAGCACCTCGGTGTCGGTGCCGGGCATGGGGGTCAGCACCCACGGGCGGCCCTCGAAGAGGTCGGCGGTCGCGGCGAGCGGTCCTGAGCTCTCCTTGCCGGCCATCGGATGCGTACCGATGTACGCGCCCAGGTCGAGGCCCAGCGCCTCCAGCTCGCGCCGGGGGCCGCCCTTGACGCTGGCGACGTCCAGGTAGCCGCGCGCGCTGCCCGCACGCATGGCGGCGGCGAGCGTGGTGGCGGTGTGGGCGGGCGGTACGGCGACGATCGCGAGGTCGACGGGTCCGGGCGGCGGCTCCTCGGTGCCGGCGCCGAGCGCCGCCGCCGTACGCGTCCTGGCCGGGTCGTGGTCCACGAGGTGGACGGTGACGCCCCGGCCGGCGAGGGTCAGCGCGGCCGAGGTGCCGATCAGGCCGGTGCCGATGACGAGGGCGGTTCTCACTGGGCGATGTCCTTGCGGAGGGCTGCCGCGGCGCCGAGGTAGACGTGCGCGATCTCGGATCGGGGGAGGTCGGACTCGATATGGGCGAGGATACGGACGACGCGCGGCATGGCGCCCTCGATGTCCAGCTCCTGCGCGCAGATCAGCGGGACGTCCACGATGCCGATGCCGCGCGCTGCGGCGGCCGGGAAGTCGCTGTGCAGGTCGGGGGTGGCCGTGAACCAGATGCTGATGAGGTCGTCCGCCTTGAGGCCGTTGCGCTCCAGGATGGCGGTGAGCAGCAGGGCGACCTGCTCGTCCATGTGCCCCGGCTCGTCCCGCTCCAGTTGGACGGCCCCTCGGACAGCGCGTACCGGCACGTCGTGCTCCTCGTCCCGCTCAGTGATCGTGTACTCCGTCCAGGTTAGACAGATGAGCGGCGGTACGGCCTGGGCGACCGTTGCGCGAGACAACCGGGAGGTGTCCGGGGCGGGGCCTCCCGTACTCTGCGTGCGTATGAGACCCGACGACCTCGTACGCGACCACACCGTCTACGCGTGCGTCATGGGCTCCCGCGCCTTCGGTCTGGCGACCGAGGGCAGTGACACCGACCGCCGGGGTGTGTTCCAGGCGCCGACGCCGCTCTACTGGGGCTTCGAGAAGCCGCCGACGCATGTCGACGGGCCGGCCGATGAGCAGTTCTCCTGGGAGCTGGAGCGTTTCTGCCACCTCGCGCTGCGGAGCAATCCGGGTGTCCTCGAATGTCTGCACTCGCCGCTGGTCGAGCACGCCGACGACACGGGCCGCGAACTCCTCGGCCTTCGCGACGCGTTCCTCTCCCGGCAGGCCCACGAGACCTTCGTCCGCTACGCGATGGGCCAGCGCAAGAAGCTGGAGGCGGACATCCGGCAGCACGGGGCGCCCCGCTGGAAGCACGCCATGCATCTGCTGCGGCTGCTCGGCTGCTGCCGTGACCTGCTGCGTACGGGGCGCCTGGTCATCGATGTCGGCGAGCAGCGCGAGCCGCTGCTCGCGGTCAAGCGGGGCGAGGTGCCGTGGGCGGAGGTGGAGCGGCGGATGAACCGGCTCGGCGAGGAGGCGGACGCCGCGCTCGCCGGTACGCCTCTGCCGGCCGGGCCCGACCGTGCGCGCGTGGAGGCCTTCGTGATCCGCGCGCGGCGGGCGTCAGCGCTCCAGGCGGGTGCGGACGACGAGGTCGTGAAGGGCCTCGTAACCGGCCGGGGAGTCGGGTAGCCGCGTCTCGGCCCTGGCCTCGGCCAGGACCTCGTGGAGCGCGTCCACGTCGCTCCGCAGCCGGGCCGGGGCGAGGCCCGTCGCCGCACCGTGTTCGGCCTCCGCCTTGGCCTCGATCAGGTCGGGCAGATAGTCGGGCGCGCTCACCTCGGCGAGCAGCGTGGGCAGATGGGCCTGCACCTCGCCGCTGCGCATCAGATGGACGCCGGTGAGCAGCGCCCTGAACGTGTAGAGCAGCGGCTTGAGTTCGCCGGTCTTCTCGAAGAGGCGCCACTGGGTCGCGGCGAATCCCCGGTAGTGGTGGGCGTGGTGGCCGGTGAGCACGCCGGGCGCGAGCGCGAGCAGTTCGCGATGCGCGTCCGTCGAGTGGACTATCAGCGGCGAGTGCAGCTGTTCCAGTACGTAGCCGTTGCGCCGCATCATCATGCGGACGAACTTCCGCAGGTCATGGCTGACGAGGTCCATCTCCACGCCGTCGTGGTCCCACATCCGCGACCGGGTCTCGTCCGGCTCGTGCAGTCCGATGAGTTCTGCCACCGGCAGCAGATGGGCGCCGCGCAGGTCGACGTCGGAGTCGGTGGAGGGAAAGCCGTAGAGGTGGGCGCCGGAGACGGTGGCGAACAGCAGCGGATCCGACTCCTCGGCGAGGACCGGGCCGAGGTCGGCCGTCGGCAGCCCGGCCCGCTCCAGGCGGCGGGCGCGCTCGGTGGCGGGCTCGTCGAGGAAGTGGGCGAAGTGGCCGTTGTCCACCGTGTGTTCGTCATCCATACGCATGGATCAAGCGTCCCAGAGTGCCCCCAGTTCCAGCAGCTCCTCGCGGTACTCGATCCGGTCCGCCCACTCCTTCGGCCAGGCGCCCGCCCCGAGGTACGCGCCCGCGAAGGCGCCCGTCAGGCAGGCGATCGAGTCCGAGTCGCCCTTGGTGCAGGCGGCCCGGCGCAGCGCGGTGACGGGCTCGTCGGGGAAGATCAGGAAGCAGAGCAGCCCGGTGGCGAACGCCTCTTCGGCGATCCAGCCGTCGCCGGTCGCCAGGCACGGGTCGGTCTCGGGTGACGGGTCACGCAGGGCCTGTTGGAGGCGTTCGAGCACGCCCAGGCACTCGTCCCAGCCCCGCTCGATGAAGTGTTCGGGGGTCGGGTCCTGGCTGTGGGTCCACAGGTCGCCGAGCCAGTCGTGGTGGTAGCGGGACCGGTTCTCGTACGCGTACGAGCGCAGCAGGCCGACCAGGCCCAGCGGTTCGGCCCCCCGGGCCAGCAGATGCACGGCATGCGCCGTGAGGTCGGAGGCGGCCAGGGCGGTCGGGTGGCCGTGGGTGAGGGCGGACTGCAACTGGGCGGCGCCCGACCGCTGTTCGGTGCTCAGGCCAGGGGCGAGGCCGATGGGCGCGACCCGCATGTTGGCGCCGCAGCCCTTGGAGCCGATCTGGCTGGCCTGCTGCCAGGGGCGGTCGCCGTCCAGAAGGTGACAGGCCGTCAGGCAGGTGTTGCCCGGGGCCCGGTTGTTCTGCGGGTCGTGGTACCAGTCGACGAACTCCGCGCGTACCGGCGGCTCCAGGACTTCCGGTCCGAGCGGACCCCGGTCCATGGCGGTGCGCAGACCGCGGCCGAGCGCGAGCGTCATCTGCGTGTCGTCGCTGACGATCGCGGGCTTCAGCAGCGGCATCTCCCGCCACGGACCGAACTTGGCGAGGATCGACGGCACGTCGTTGAACTCGGTGGGGAAGCCGAGCGCGTCACCGAGCGCGAGCCCGGTCATGGCGCCGGTGGCGGCTCCTTTGGAGGCGTTCTCCGTGGAGTTCATGGGGTGGTCCGTCCTTCCGGTCGAAGCAGTGGCGGGTGGAGCGCGGTGGCGGTGCCCGCGCGGTAGAGGGCGGCCGGTTTGCCCCGTCCGCCGGTGCGGCGCGGCGGGCCTTCCACCGGTTCGACGAAGCCGGGTGATGTCAGTACCTTGCGGCGGAAGTTGGGCGGGTCGAGCGCGACGCCCCAGACCGTCTCGTAGACCTGCCGCAGCTCCCCAAGGGTGAACTCGGGCGGGCAGAACGCCGTGGCGAGGCAGGTGTATTCGAGCTTGGCCCCGATACGGCGCCGGCCGTCGGCGAGGATCAGCCCGTGGTCGAAGGCGAGTCGGCCGGGCACGTCGTTCTCGTGGGGGGCATAGCGGGTCCAGCGGGCCCGCACGGCGTCGCCGCCGCCGCGCGGCTCGGGGAGGTCGGGCACGAGCGCGGTGTACGCGACGGAGACGACACGCATCCGGGGGTCGCGGTCCGGGTCGCTGTACGTACACAGCTGCTCGGGCCGCAGTCCGGCGAGGGTGTCCGCCGACAGGCCGGTCTCCTCGGCGAGTTCACGCCGTGCCGCCTCTTCGGCGGACTCCCGGGGCCGTACGAATCCGCCGGGCAGTGCCCACCGGCCCCGGTACGGCTCCTCGCCGCGTTCGACGAGGAGGACATGGAGACGGTTCTCGCGGACGGTGAAGACGGCGAGGTCGACGGTGACGGCGAACGGTACGAAGTCGGCGGGGTCGTAGTTCTCGGGAACGCCCGGCCGTTGGGGGGTCATCTGGTCTCCGGCAGGGGTGCGGCGAAGTGCCAGCCCTGCCCCAGCAGTGCGTCCACCGCGGCCACGGCCTCGCCGAGCCGCTTCTCGTGCGGCCCTTCGAGCGTCACGAACGTCCGCCCCGTACGCGTCAGTTCGTCCCTGAAGCGGCCGGTCATCCAGGGCCGCAGCTCCTCACCGTCCCGCAGCCCGTCGTCCTCGAAGGCCACGCCCTCATGGCCGGTCAGCAGCCACAGGTGGTGCGGCACACGGTCGGCGACCTCCTCGACGTGCGGGTTCCGGCCGCCCACGTACCGCTCGTGCCAGACGGTGGTGGCGAAGGAGTCGGTGTCGCAGAAGAGGACGGGTGAGCCGGCGCGGGCCGCGGCCTCCTCCCTCTCGTTCTGCCGCTCGGCGATCAACGGGAAGTCCTCGGTGGCGAATTCGACGTCCTCCCACTGCGCGCCGGGCCATCGCCCGCGCAGGTCGGCCAGCTTCCGCTCGCTGAACTCCCGTCCGTACTCGGCGACGCAGAGAGTACGGGCCCAGACACCGCCGCGCGCCCGGTAGTGCTCGGTGAGGGCCCGCGCGAGGGTGGTGGTCCCGGTGGACTCGGCCCCGAGCACCACGACGCGGCGGGTGAGCGCGGCCCGGACCGGCGGGGCGAGGTGGTCCCAGCAGCCGACCGGGTCCTTGCGGACGGCCGTGCCCGACACCGGGTGGAGCGTGCGGTCCGGGTCCACGAGGACGGACTCGGCGCCGAAGCGGCGGGCGAGTTCGCCGCCGTACGACTCCGAGGTGAAGACGGCTTCCACGGGCTCGGGGACGGCCGCGCGGAAGACCGCCATGTGCGCGTCCCAGATGGCGGGGTCGTTCAGATCCATGCGGGTGTCGTCGACGGCGCCCACGACCCGGACGTCCGGGTGGACCTCGCGCATCCAGGCGACGCGGTCGGCGAGCGGCACCGACTCCACGGAGGCGGCGCAGACGAGGACCGTGAGCCGTTCGCAGCGGTCGCGGGCGGTCCGTACGAGATGGTGGTGGCCCGCGTGCGGCGGGTAGAACTTGCCGAGCACCAGGCCGTGTTCGTAGCGCTCGCTCATGCCCCGCACCTCTCGCTCACGCCGCGACCTCCAGCGGTCCGGACTGGCGCCGGTCCAGGTCCCGCGACCAGTTGCGCAGTCCGATGACGCACAGCGTCAGGAAGCCGACGTACAGGATCGACGTCAGATACAGGTCCTTGTGCGCGTAGAGCGGGATGTAGACGACGTCGGCCGCGATCCACAGCCACCACGACTCCAGGCGCTTGCGACACTGCCCGTATGTGGCCATCAGCGACAGCGCGGTGGTGACGGCGTCCCAGAACGGCACCGTGGAGGAGGTCTGGTGGTCGAGGAGCAGCGTCAGCCCGAGAGTTCCCATCGCCCCCGCCGCGAGCAGCCAGCCCCACTCGGTGCGCGTCGTGCGCCGCACCGGGAGGTATGACGAGCCTGGGCCACCCCCGTGGGTCCAGGTCCACCAGCCGTACACGGCGAGGGCGATGAAGACGACCTGCAGTCCGGCGTCGGCGTACAGGCCGGCCTGGGTGAACAGCAGGATGAAGAACAGGTTGTTGGCGATACCGATCGGCCAGTTGGCGAGGTGCTGGCGGGCGACGAGCCAGACACAGAGCGCGCCGCTGCCGAAGCCGAGCACCTCGGTCCAGCTCACCGGGGTGTCGAGAACGGTCACCAGCGGCTGCTGCAAAGGGTCGATGAAATCCGCCAGGCTCACGCCCGCCTCCTTAATGGTCATACTGACTATAAAGGTGAACGGGCCCACTCCACAAGCGGAAAAGCCCGCGGCCTGTGGCCACGGGCTTCCTTCGAACGGGTCTGGCTACAGGCCGACTTCCTTCATCAGCATGCCGACCTCGGTGTTGGTGAGGCGGCGCAGCCAGCCGGACTTCTGGTCCCCCAGCGGGATCGGCCCGAACGCCGTCCGGACCAGGCGGTCCACCGGGAAGCCCGCCTCGGAGAGCATGCGGCGCACGATGTGCTTGCGGCCCTCGTGGAGGACCACCTCGACCAGATAGTTCTTCCCGGTGTTCTCCACGACACGGAAGTGGTCGGCGCGGGCGTAGCCGTCCTCCAACTGGATGCCGTCCTTGAGCCGCTTGCCCAGATCGCGCGGCAACGGGCCCTGGACGGCGGCGAGATACGTCTTCTTCACGCCGTACCTGGGGTGCGTGAGGCGGTGGGCGAGCTCACCGTGGTTGGTGAGCAGGATGATGCCCTCGGTCTCGGTGTCCAGTCGGCCCACATGGAACAGCCGGGTCTCGCGGTTGGTGACGTAGTCGCCGAGGTTCTGCCTGCCGTCCGGGTCGCCCATCGTGGAGACGACACCGGCGGGCTTGTTCAGCGCGAAGAAGAGATACGACTGGGTGGCCACGGTCAGCCCGTCGACCTTGATCTCGTCCCGCTGCGGGTCGACCCGCATGCCCTGCTCCATGACGATCTCACCGTTGACCTCGACGCGCGCCTGCTCGATCAGCTCCTCGCAGGCCCGGCGCGAACCCATACCCGCCCGCGCCAGGATCTTCTGCAGCCGCTCGCCCTCCTGCTCGGCGCCCGGATGGGTCTTCGGGGTCCTGATCTCCGGCTTTTCGGCGTACCGGTCACGGTTGCGCTGCTCGATCTTGGCGTCCAGCTCACGCGGGCGGGCGGGCTTGCCCTGAAAACGGCGCTGGGCCGCCGCGCTCGGGGCCTTGGGGCCGCCCTTGGCGCCGCCGCGAGCCGACGCGCCACGGCCGCCACCGCCGGAGCCGCCCTGGCCACCACCCTGGCCGCCACCGGGACCGCCGGAGCGCCCGACGTCGTAACGGCGCTCCTCGGGACGCGGCGTGCCCTCACGCTTCGGCTGCTTGTCACCGCGGGCGCCGCCGCTGCCGCCGCGACCGCCGCCCGCCCGCGACTGGGGCTTGCCGCCCGCGGCTCCCCGGCCGCCGCCACCGCTCCGGTTGCCGCTACCGCTGCCGCTGCCGCTGCCGCTGCCGCTGTTCCTGCCGTTGCTTCGCATCACATGTCCGTCTTGTCGTCTGCGTGAGTCTCCGGCGCGTACGGTGCGTCCGGATCGAACGACGGAACGCCTTCCAGGGTGTCGGCCTCGATCGCGTCCGCCTCCGGAAGGAAGGGCGCGAGTTCCGGTAGCTCGTCCAGACCGCGCAGGCCCATCCGCTCCAGGAAATAGTTCGTCGTCCTGTACAGGATCGCACCTGTTTCGGGTTCCGCTCCCGCCTCCTCGACCAGACCGCGCTGGAGGAGGGTCCGCATGACCCCGTCACAGTTCACTCCGCGTACGGCCGAGACCCGCGACCGGCTGACCGGCTGGCGGTACGCCACGACCGCCAGGGTCTCCAGCGCGGCCTGGGTCAGCCGGGCCTGCTGGCCGTCGAGTACGAAGCCCTCGACGGCCTCCGCGTACTCCGGCCGCGAGTAGAAACGCCAGCCGCCCGCGACGAGCCGCAGCTCGAACCCGCGCCGCTGGACGGTGTACTCGTCGGCCAGCTCGCGCAGCGCGTCGGCGACGGCCCGGCGCGGCCGGTCCAGGACCTTGGCCAGGTGCTCCTCGGTCGCGGGCTCGTCGACGACCATGAGGACCGCCTCCAGGGCGGGCCCCAGATCGAGGTCGGCGACCGTCCGGTGCTCGTTCACGCCTTCTCCTCGCTCGCGTCCTTCGGGTCCTTCGGGTCCTTCGCGTCCTCTGCGTCCTTTCCGTCCGTCACGGGGTCGGGCGGGCGGTCGAACTCGTCCGTCACCCGCGGCAGCTCGTCGTCGTTCCCGCCCGTCCAGCGCACCATGAGCGGTCCCAAGGCCTCGTCCTGGTCCAGGGCGACGGCCTTCTCCCGGTACAGCTCCAGCAGCGCGAGAAAGCGCGCCACGACGGTGAGCGTGTCCGGAGCGTCCTCGGTGAGTGTCAGGAAACTCACTTCACCGGCGGCCCGCAGCAGCCCCACGACGATGCCCGCCTGCTCCTGGACGGAGACCAGCGGCGCGTGGATGTGGTCGATGTAGACCTGCGGCTTGGGCTTGGGCTGCATCGCCTTGACCGCGAGCTTCGCGAAACCCTCGGGGCCGATGCTGATGACGACCTCGGGGAGCAGCGCGGCGTGATGCGGCTCCAGCCCGACGGTACGGGGGTAGCGCCGTGACTCGGAGTCCAGCCGGTCGCTGAGGATCTCGGCGATCTGCTTGTACGCGCGGTACTGGAGCAGCCTGGCGAAGAGCAGGTCCCTGGCCTCCAGCAGCGCCAGGTCGCCCTCGTCCTCCACCTCGGCGGACGGCAGCAGGCGCGCGGCCTTGAGGTCGAGGAGCGTGGCGGCGACGACCAGGAACTCGGTGGTCTGGTCGAGGTCCCAGTCGGGGCCCATGGCGCGGATGTGCACCATGAACTCGTCGGTGACCTTGGAGAGCGCGACCTCGGTGACGTCCATCTTGTGCTTCGAGATGAGCTGGAGGAGCAGATCGAACGGCCCCTCGAAGTTCGCCAGCCGAACGGTGAACCGCCCGTCGTCGGGCTCGGGCTCGGGTTCGGCGTCGGCGTCAGGCTCGGGGTCGGCATCGGGCTCGGCTACGAGTACGGGCTCGGGCTCCGCCTCGGCTGCGGGCTCCGGTAGCCGTACGGCCTCCGGCACGGGCGCCGGCTCCGGCACCGCGGGCTCCACGACCACCGGCAACGTCGGTACCACCGGCAACACCGCCTCCGCCACCGGCCGTTCCGGCGCCGCGCCCGCCGCCCCCGGCCCGCGGCCCAGCGCACGGCGGGACGGGCGGGCTGTGGAGTCGTCGGTCGGCGGCATGGCGGTCCTGGGGGCGGGAGGTGAGCGGGCTCGGCCCGCCGAGGCTACCCTTCAGCGCCCGCGCAGGCGCCGTACGAGAATGCTCGCGTCGCCGCGCGACTCCAGGTCGGCGAGGACCACGGCGACCGCCTCGCGGACGATCCGCCCCCGGTCCACGGCCAGCCCGTGCTCGCCCCGCAGCACCAGACGCGCGTGCTCCAGGTCCATCAGCTCCTCGGCGGAGACGTAGACCGTGATCTTCTCGTCGTGCCGTTCGCGCCCGCTGGGGCGGCGGTTGGCTCCTCGGCCCCCTCGGCGGCGCTGGCCGCCCTGCTGGCCGACGGTGGGCGTACCACCGGCTCCACCACTGCTGCCGCCGCCGTCCTGCGCCCCCTTCGGCCGGCGCCGCTGCTCCTGCTCGGGCGCGCGGCTGCGGGACGTCGCCGACGAGTCCGCGTCGGTCGCCGAGTGCTCCTGGGCCGGTGCCGGTGCCGCCGTCTGCGCGGCTCCCGGCTGCTCGGCCCCCTGGTCGCCCTCCTGGGCCGGTGCCGGGACCCGCGGCTCACCGTTCGCGGTACGCCGCCGGTCCCCCGGTGAGGAAGCCTGGAGCGCCATGCCCCCGGTCGTACGGAACAGCTCGTCGGCCCCGGGCAGACTCACTCGGCGTGACACCGGGCGAGCACCTCCCTGGCGAGCTGGCGGTAGGCGGCGGCGCCGACGGAGTTGGAGGCGTAGGTGGTGATGGGCTCACCGGCGACCGTGGTCTCCGGGAAGCGCACGGTCCGGCCGATCACCGTGTGGTACACGTGATCGTCGAAGGCCTCGACGACCCGCGCCAGGACCTCGCGGGAGTGCACCGTGCGGGAGTCGTACATCGTGGCGAGGATGCCGTCGAGCTCCAGCTCCGGGTTGAGCCGCTCCTGGACCTTCTCGATGGTCTCGGTGAGCAGGGCCACACCGCGCAGCGCGAAGAACTCGCACTCCAGCGGGACGATCACCTTGTGGGCGGCGGTCAGCGCGTTCACGGTCAGCAGACCGAGCGAGGGCTGGCAGTCGATCACGATGTAGTCGTAGTCCTGCATCAGCGGCTTGAGCGCCCGCTGGAGCGTGGACTCCCTGGCGACCTCGCTCACCAGCTGCACCTCGGCGGCCGAGAGGTCGATGTTGCTCGGGAGCAGGTCCATGTTGGGCACGGCGGTCTTCAGAAGCACCTCGTCGGCCGACATGCCCCGCTCCATGAGCAGGTTGTAGACCGTGAGGTCCAGCTCCATCGGGTTGACGCCGAGACCGACGGACAGGGCGCCCTGCGGGTCGAAGTCGACGAGCAGGACGCGTCGGCCGTACTCCGCGAGCGCGGCGCCCAGGTTGATGGTCGACGTGGTCTTGCCGACGCCGCCCTTCTGGTTGCACATCGCGATGATCTTCGCGGGGCCGTGGTCGGTGACCGGGCCGGGGATCGGGAAGTACGGCAGGGGACGCCCGGTCGGGCCGATTCGCTCACGGCGCTGGCGTGCGGCGTCGGGGGCGAGGGTGGCCGCGTACTCGGGGTCGGGCTCGTACTCGGCGTCGGGGTCGTAGAAGTGCCCCTCGGGCACCGCGTCGAAGTCGGCGAAGTGGGTGGACTCTCGGCCACTCTCGTTGCCGGCCATGGCGTTCACGTGTTGGCCGTCCATCGTCTGGTGGGCTGTCGTCATGTGCTGATGGGTCGTGAAGGTGCGGACAGCGACGGAGCCGACGGCCTCTAGCCCGGACGACGGGCTCTGGTGGCTCAGCGCAGGCATTCCTGGTTGACCACCCCCGGGAGTAAATGTCGACTCATTCACAAGTCGTCTTACCTCCTTGGACGTGACCAGGAAACTTATCGATAGGTCAGCGTGGCACCATGCCGACGGTTGGCGACTCTATGGCGTGTCACCACTCCGCAGCAACACAATCCGCCGGACCCGGCCCGATGTGTCGGCAACCGAACACCCTTGTGTCAAGGGCGTGCAAGCCTCCGTCGAGGCGTTTCACAGGGGTGGATAAGGGTTAAAGGGTTACGTTCGAGGCGAGTTGAGCGCGGGCCCGGACGTGGCGGGACACACAGCCGGCCGGACCTTGCCGAGCAAGATCCGGCCGGGGGCGTGAGGTTGACGGACGCCGTTGACGGGTCAGGCGAGAACGGTGGCCAGTTCGGTGTACGGAAGGCCGTGCGCCTCGGCCACGGAACCGTAAGTGACCTGCCCGTCATGGGTGTTGAGGCCCTTGGCGAGCGCCGGGTCCCGGCGCAGCGCCTCGGTCCAGCCGTGGTTGGCGAGGGCCACGATGTAGGGAAGCGTGGCGTTGGTCAGCGCGTAGGTGGAGGTGTTCGGCACGGCACCGGGCATGTTGGCGACGCAGTAGAAGACCGAGTCGTGGATCCGGAAGGTCGGCTCGGCGTGGGTGGTGGGGTGCGAATCCTCGAAGCAGCCACCCTGATCGATTGCAATGTCGACAAGTACACTTCCGGGCTTCATCTTGGCCACGAGCGCGTTGGTGACCAACTTCGGGGCCTTCGCTCCGGGGATCAGAACGGCGCCGATGACGAGGTCGGCCTCGACGACCGCGCGCTCCAGTTCGTACGTGTTGGAGACGATCGTCTGCACCTTCGTACCGAAGATCCTGTCGGCCTCGCGCAGCTTGTCGATGTCCCGGTCGAGGAGCGTCACATGGAAGCCCATGCCGACGGCGATCTGGGTGGCGTTCCAGCCGGAGACACCGCCGCCGATGACGACGGCGCGGCCCGGAGCCGTACCGGGGACACCGCCGGGGAGCACGCCACGGCCGCCGACCGAGCGCATCAGGTGGTAGGCGCCGACCTGGGGGGCCAGCCGGCCCGCGACCTCGGACATCGGGGCGAGCAGCGGGAGCCGGCGGTTCGCGGTCTCGACCGTCTCGTACGCGATGGCGGTGGCGCGCGACTTCAGGAGGGCGTCCGTGCACTCGCGGGAGGCGGCGAGGTGCAGATACGTGAAGAGGGTCTGGTCCTTGCGGAGGCGGTGGTACTCCTCGGCGATGGGCTCCTTGACCTTCAGTACGAGGTCGGCGGTGGCCCAGACCTCGTCGGCGGTGGGCAGGATCCTGGCGCCGGCCGCGGTGAACTCGGCGTCCGTGATGGAGGAGCCGGCGCCGGCGTTCCGCTCGATGACGACCTGATGACCGTGGCGCACGAGCTCGTGCACTCCGGCGGGGGTGATGGCCACCCGGAACTCGTTGTTCTTGACCTCGCGGGGGATGCCGACGAGCACGGTGATCACGGTCCTTGGCTCAGGGGTTACACGGGCAATGCCCCCGAACCCATACGCGCGCGGCGCATCGGAAGGCATCGCTGCTGATTACGACAGAGCCAGTCTAATGAAGGACTTCCCGCTGTCTAGCCTTGCAAAGCATCAACCTTCAGCCGAGGTGCTACGGATTTCGTAGGCGGAGGGGTCAGTTCCGAGCAGACGATCGGAGGCGTTGCGGTGCAGTCGGGCCGCCGTCGGATCGCCGAGGCGGTCCAGCGTGTCCGCGAGCCGCAGCTCCAGCGCGGCCTGGAGGTGGGGGTCGCCCGCCAGCCGGGCCAGCTCCACGGCCTCCTGGCAGGTGTGCAGCGACTCCTCGGGACGGCCCGCGTACTCCTGGACCCTGGCCACCTCGATGAGCGCGCGGGCCTGGCCGGGGAGGTCCTGGAGCCTGCGGTGGCCCGCCGCCGCGGCACGCCAGTGGCGCAGCGCCTCGACGTAGCTGCCCGCGTGGGTGTGGACGGTGCCGAGCCGTCCGTACAGCCGCGCCTCGTCCGCTCGCTCCTCCCGGCTGAGCCGCTGCGCGAGGGCGCGGCCGTACCAGTCGGCGGCGCGGTGCCAGTCCTGGAGTTCCTGGTAGGCGCCGCCTACGGATTCCATCGCGCGGCCGGTGGCGTAGTGGTCGTTCGCGGCCCTTCCGGCGTCCAGGGCGGACCGGTAGCGGGCCAGCGCGTCGTACGTACGGCCCGACCGGGCGTCCAGGTCGCCGATGTTGAGGAGCGCGGCGCCCTCTTCGCGGTGCAGTCCCTGGCGCTCGGCGACACCGAGGACGAGCTGGTGGAGCCCGTACAGGTCCGGCGCGGCGGCGTCCGTGCCCTGGTGTGCGGCGAGTGCCCTGACGAGGGCGGAGACCAGTCTGCGGGCGAGCGTGTCCAGCGCGCCGTCGGCCACGGCGAGCCGGGCGGACGCGAGGAGGGCCGGTCTGCGGGACGCCAGCCAGTCGGCGGCGGCCGGGGCGGTCGGGAAGCGCACGGCGCGGGGCAGCGCGGCGAGCTTCTTACGGGCCGGGGAGCCGTCGGGCTCGGTGACGGCGCGGCAGGACTGGAGCAGCCGTACGGTCCGCTCCAGCATCCGGGCCCTGGCGAGCTGCACCTCGGCGGGCCGGTCCTTCGCGTCCATCAGCGCGCGCATCATCGGGGCGAGGGAGCCGGGAATCTCGTACTGCCCGCCCGCCGGGCGGAGCAGGTTCAGCGCGGCGAGGTCGTCCAGCGCCGCCCCGGCGGCCGAGACGGAGCAGCCGGCCAGCGCGGAAGCGGTGTGGGCGTCGGCGAGTCCGGCGGGGGCGAGTGAGAGCAGTCGCAGCATCCCGGCGGTGGAGTGCGGCAGCCCCTCGTACACGAACCGGAAGGCACGCGCCAACGCGCGGGCGCCCTGCGGCTGTTCGGGATCTCCGGGGAGGGAGCGCAGCCGCTTGGCGACATCGGCGACGGAGATCATGGGGTTGGCGGCCAGCCAGCCGCCGACGAGGGCGAGCGCGGTGGGCTGACCGCCGCACTCCTCGGCGAGGGACTCGGCGGCCTGCGGGTCGACGGTGATCCGTACGGATCCGGTGAAGGCGCCGAGCAGTTCGATGGCGGACTTGGCGTCCAGGCCGCCGATGGTGCAGGGGCGGACGTCGGGGATACCGGTGAGCGGGCCGCACGCGACGGCGATGACGAGACAGTCCGGGTTCTCCGGGAGCAGGAGGTCGACCTGCTCGGCGTCGTGGGCGTCGTCGAGGAGCAGCAGGACGCGTCGTACGGCCAGCGCCTCGCGCACCATGTCGGACAGCTCGTCCTCACCGGCGCCGGGTGGAACGTCGATCCCGAACCGGCCGAGGAGGTCGCGCGCGGTGCGCTCGACGGGCACAGGCTCCCCGCCGGGCTCGGTGAGCCGGATGTGCAACACGCCGTCGGGATACCGCCGCCCCACCTGCCGCGCCAACTCCCGCGCCAGCGCGGTCCGCCCGGCACCGCGCTGCCCGGCGATGAGCAACACCCGCGTGTGGGCGTCCCTGCGCCCGGCGATGGTATTGAGCCCGGCCCGCTCGATGTCGCTGTGCAGGGCCTTCAACTCCCGCTGCCGCCCGAAGAATCCGGGGTCGGGGTCGGGGTCGGGGTTCTGCGGGGCCGGGCGGGGGCGACGGGGTCGCGGGGCGGGGGGCACCAGGGGGCGGGGGGTGTCCGGCGGGCTGGTCTCCGGCGGCGGGGCGACATGCGCGTCGACCTGTTCGGGCGCCTCGCCGGCGCCGTCCGCCGGAGCCGATGCGTCGGCCCCGCCCGCGTCGCCCAGCGCCACGGTCGCCGAGGCCCGGCCCGTGACCACCCGCGCGGCGGCGTGCGCCTCGGCCTTTCGAGCGCCGCCCGACTTCCCGCTCCCGCCGCCCGCCCTGCGGGCGCCGGTCGCCCGCCTCGCATCCGCTTCGGCACCGCCCCCCGACGCACGCGACGCCGACTTCTTACGCCCGCCGGAGGCCAGGGGCGCCGTAACCGGGGCATCCGTCTCCGACCCACCGTCAGCAGCGGTCCTCGACCCGCGCGGGGACGACTTCTTGCGCGCGCCGGAGGCCGGGGCGTCGGCCGCCGTCTTGCGGGCAGCGGTCCGGCGCGGGCGGGCGGCCGGGCGTGGTGCGGGGGGATCCGGTGTTCGGGCTTCGGACTCGGTGGTCGGCGGCGAGTCGGGGGCGCGGCGAGCGGGCTTCTTGCGTCGGGCAGCCGTCCCGCCCGCGGGCGGAGTCGACGGGACGTCAGGGGCCGCCCGCGCGGTGGTACTCCGGCGGCGGCGTGGGGGGTCCGGTGGTGGCGGGTCCATGGGAGCCGGGCCGCCGTTCACGTCCACCGCCTGGTCCGTCACGGCCACGCTCCTTCCCCTGCCCGTCGGCGGGGTGCGCACGAGTCCCGGCGGGTGTCCGCACGGGTGATTCGAGCCTAGTTCACGCTGCGCGACGGACCCGGCGGCGCGCGGCCACAAATCCCCCAATCGGATCAGCAGTTCGTCCTACTGATCCCTCACGCCTCGAACGGCCGCGCCGGCCACTCCGCGTCCGCCGGACGCAGGGCGTCCAGCCCGTCCCCCGCCAGCGCCGCCGTCAGCGACATCACACCCACGACGAGCGCGTTGTTGTGCAGCTCCCCCGCGAGCACTCCCCGTACCAGCTCCGCCAGCGGCACCCGCGCCTGCTCCATGTCCGCCTCCTCCTCGGAGACCTCGAAGCGCTCGCCCTCCGCCTCCGACAGATCACGCGCCAGGAAGATCCGCACGGACTCGTCGCAGCCGCCCGGCGTCGTGTAGACGTCCGTCAGCACCCGCCAGTCCTCCGCCTTGACGTGCGCCTCCTCGTACAGCTCGCGCTGCGCCGCGTGCAGCGGGTTCTCGCCGGGGATGTCGAGCAGCCCGGCCGGGATCTCCCACAGCTTCTGGCGGACGGGGTGCCGGTACTGACGCAGGACCAGTACGCGGTCCGACCCGTCCAGGGCGAGGATCGCGACCGAACCCGGATGGACCTGGTAGTCGCGGTGGACGACCGAGCCGTCGGGCATCACCACGTCGTCCGTACGGACGCTGGTCTTGTTGCCCCGGAACGGTGTCGCCGTGGCCGTGATCCGCCACTCCTCGGGGGTGTCCTTGATCGCCATCGAAACTTCCTCCACACACGCCCACACAGCGGAAACCGAGGCACGGATCCCGGTGCCGGGAGGGCCGTACCTCGGTCCACGTTATCGCTTCGGATCCAGGGACTACGCGCCCTGCTGACGCTCCACCGCGGCCTTGACCAGGCCCGCGAACAGCGGGTGCGGCCTCGTCGGACGCGACCGCAGCTCCGGGTGCGCCTGGGTGGCGACGAGGTACGGGTGCGTGGTGCGCGGGTACTCCACGTACTCGACGAGCTTGTTGTCGGGCGACGTGCCCGAGAAGACGAGACCCGCCTTCTTCTCGAGCTCCGCGCGGTACGTGTTGTTGACCTCGTAGCGGTGCCGGTGGCGCTCCTCCACGTACGGCTGGTCCTCGTAGACGCCGCGCACGATGGAGCCCTCCGTGAGCTTCGCCGGGTAGAGCCCCAGGCGCATCGTGCCGCCCAGGTCGCCGGCGCCTTCCACGTACGCCAGCTGCTCCTCCATCGTGGAGATCACCGGGTGCGCCGTGGCGGCGTCGAACTCCGTGGAGTTGGCGTCCGGGTTGTCCAGGAGGTTGCGCGCGGCCTCGATGATGATGCACTGGAGGCCGAGGCAGATCCCCAGCAATGGGATCCCTTGTTCGCGGGCGTACTGGATCGCCCCGACCTTGCCGGTCACCCCCCGCTCGCCGAATCCGCCGGGGATCAGGATCCCGTCGACGTCCCCGAGCTGGCGCGCCGCGCCCGCGGGCGTCTTGCAGTCGTCCGAGGTGACCCACTTGACCCTGACGCGCGCCTTGTTGGCGAAGCCGCCCGCCCGCAGCGCCTCCGTCACCGACAGATACGCGTCGGGCAGGTCGATGTACTTGCCGACGAGCGCGACGGTGACCTCGTGGTCGGGGTTGTGGACCCGGTCCAGCAGGTCGTCCCAGACCGTCCAGTCCACGTCGCGGAACGGCAGGTCCAGCTTCCGTACGACGTACGCGTCCAGGCCCTCGGTGTGCAGCACCTTCGGGATGTCGTAGATGGACTTGGCGTCGATCGCCGCGACCACGGCAGCCTCGTCCACGTCGCACATCAGCGAGATCTTGCGCTTGATGGAGAGCGGCACCTCGCGGTCGGCGCGCAGCACGATCGCGTCCGGCTGGATACCGATGCTGCGCAGCGCGGCGACCGAGTGCTGCGTCGGCTTGGTCTTCAGCTCGCCGGAGGGGCCGATGTACGGGAGCAGCGAGATGTGCACGACGAAGACGTTGTCGCGGCCCACCTCGTGGCGGACCTGGCGGACGGTCTCCAGGAACGGCTGCGACTCGATGTCGCCGACCGTGCCGCCGACCTCCGTGATGACGACGTCGACGTCGTCGGTCGCCGCGCGCCGGATGCGGTGCTTGATCTCGTTGGTGATGTGCGGAATGACCTGGACGGTGTCGCCGAGGTATTCGCCGCGCCGCTCCTTGGCGATGACCGTCGAGTAGACCTGGCCGGTGGTGACGTTGGCCGAGCCGTCGAGGTCGACGTCCAGGAAGCGCTCGTAGTGCCCGATGTCCAGGTCGGTCTCGGCGCCGTCGTTGGTGACGAACACCTCACCGTGCTGGAAGGGGTTCATCGTGCCGGGGTCGACGTTCAGATACGGGTCGAGCTTCTGCATGGTGACCCGCAGGCCACGCGCTTTGAGGAGGGCCCCCAGGCTGGAGGCGGTCAGGCCCTTGCCGAGGGAGGAAGCGACGCCCCCGGTGACGAAGATGTGCTTGGTCGTCGAGGAGGTCGTGGATCGGTTCGGCATGGCCAAGAGGGGGCTCCCGTGGTCGCGGTCTGAGGTGCGTACCGACGCCCCTGTCCGGTGGATCACCGGTGGGACCGGAGGATCTGGAGGGGTGTCGTCGCTGCGGTTCGGGGCCCCTGCGAAGTGCTGGGGGGCCATCCGCCCACGGGCCACCAGGGTATCAGCGACGACGGGGGGACGTTCCCGGCGACCACGCGGCGGACCCTGGGTAACACTCGCCGGGTGCGACCGCGGAAGACCCGGACCGGACCTCCCGGATCACCTCGTGACGGCCGCCCCGGCCACATCGCCACCAGGGCCTCATCAGGGGCGTTTTCAGGCCATCCCGCCAGGCTCGGAGAGGGCGTCCGACCCCCGCCCAAGATCACAAGTTGATCACCTCGCGAGGCTTCATGATCAGCGGACGGTCACCGCCCGGTCACCTCAGGGTCACCGGACCGCCTGCGCTCAGTTGTCGCCCCATTACCGCACGTCATCGGACCTGCGACGGCCGGGACTCCGTCGCCCTTGGCCCACTCGTTCGGCTCACTTGTGTTGCCGAGACACCTGCGCGGATCCCCGAGGTGCGTCGTATCCTGCTCGGACATTCGCTGCCGAGTCCGGCCGGCTAACGGCACTACCCCCGCCCGTGTTCCCGGAAAAAGAGCTCGTCAACGACCCTTGACCGCAGTAAGCGCCCCGTGGGGGCGAACGTGGCCGTTCGACTGGAGATGCACGTGGCCGGGCGCATCGAGGATTACGCACTCATCGGAGACATGCAGACCGCCGCCCTGGTCTGCCGGGACGGCACAGTCGACTGGCTGTGCCTGCCCCGCTTCGATTCGCACGCCGTGTTCGCGGCGCTGCTGGGGACCGACGAACACGGTTTCTGGCGGCTCGGACCGGCCTCCCCGGCGGGAGCCGAGCCCCCGCGGGCCGACCGGCGCCGCTACGTGGGCGACTCCCTGATCCTGGAGTCGGAGTGGGACACGCCGCGCGGCACGGTCAGAGTGACTGATTTCATGCCTCCGCGTGACGGCGCGCCGCAGCTGATCCGGATCGTGGAAGGCGTCAGCGGCCGGGTGCCGATGCGCTCCGCGCTGCGGATGCGTTTCAGCTACGGCCGGGTGGTGCCCTGGGTGCACCAGGTGGACAACCGCACCGTCGCCGTCGCCGGGCCGGACTCGATCTGGCTCGACACCGAGGCGGACACGTACGGCAAGAACCTGACGACGTACTCCGACTTCACCGTGGCGCCCGGCGACCGCGTCGCCTTCACCATCAGCTGGCAGCCCTCGCACCGGCAGCCGCCCGCGCTGCCGGACCCGGAGGGATCGCTGGAGGCGACCTCGGACTTCTGGCGCGAGTGGGTCGAGCACTGCACGTACCACGGTCCCTACCGCGAGGCCGTCGTCCGCTCGCTGATCACCCTCAAGGCCCTGACGTACGCGCCGACCGGCGGCATCGTCGCCGCGCCCACGACATCGCTGCCCGAGGAGATCGGGGGCGTACGGAACTGGGACTACCGCTACACCTGGCTGCGCGACGCCGCCATCACCCTCTCCTCGCTGCTGCGCACCGGCTACCGCGAAGAGGCCCGCGCCTGGCGCGAATGGCTGCTGCGCGCCGTCGCGGGCGACCCCGAGAATCTGCAGATCATGTACGGGATCGCGGGTGAGCGCGAACTGGGCGAGGCGGAGCTGGACTGGCTGCCCGGGTACGAGGGTTCGGGCCCCGTCCGGGTCGGCAACGGCGCGGCGCACCAACTCCAGCTCGACGTGTACGGCGAGGTCACCGAGGCCCTGCATCTGGCGCACATGACGGGCCTGGCGCGCAACGACTACGCCTCGCTGCTCCAGCTCAAGCTGATCGAGTATCTGGAACGCCACTGGGACCAGCCGGACGAGGGCATCTGGGAGGTGCGCGGCCCGCGCCGCCACTTCGTGCACTCGAAGGTGATGGCCTGGGTCGCGGTCGACCGGACGATCAAGCTGATCGAGTCCGGCGACGCGGACGGCCCGCTGGAGCGCTGGCGCGAGATGCGCGACGACATCCACCACGACGTGTGCGAGAAGGGTTACGACAAGGAGCGCAACACCTTCACGCAGTCGTACGGCTCCAAGGAACTCGACGCCTCGCTCCTGCTCATCCCGCAGATGGGCTTCCTGCCGCCGGACGACAAGCGCGTCATCGGCACCATCGAGGCGATCCAGCGCGAGCTGTCCACGGAGGACGGCTTCGTCCTGCGCTACCCGACCTCGGGGGAGCACGCGGGCGTCGACGGTCTGGAGGGCGACGAAGGCGCGTTCCTGGCCTGCTCGTTCTGGCTGGCCGACGACCTCGCGATGATCGGCCGCGTCGACGAGGCGCGCAAGCTGTTCGAGAAGCTGCTGGCGCTCCGTAACGACCTGGGGCTGCTCGCCGAGGAGTGGGACCCGCGGCTCCAGCGGCAGGTCGGCAACTTCCCGCAGGCGTTCAGCCATGTGCCGCTGATCGACACGGCGTTGCGGCTGACGGCTTCGGGGGCGTACGGAGGCTGACGCTCCTGGAATCCCGGATGTGCTGTCCGATCGGACAGCGCATCCGGGATTTCTCTCTCCCGCGGTCCACGGTGATCCGCGGTTCCCTCGGCGTTTCGACTGTCGGTGCCACGGGCCGACCACGGCCCGACCCCGGTGGAATCAGCCACGCCATTCCTCGTACGTCTCCGCGAGAGCGCGCGGGCGGGAGCACCGGCGTACCGGGGCAACGGCGCACCCGCGCCGGAATTGCGACGTACGTCCGGACTTGGGTTGCCTTCCACTGCACCATCCCCTGTGTGAGATTTGTGAATCACCCGCCGCGACACGTACGCATCGCGTGCAGATAACCCAGGTCTCTTCACCAGATCTCCTTCCCCCCTGGCGTGAACGCTCCTTGCTCCCATAACGCCCAACTCCCAACGATGGACGCGTACTTGAGCATCAGGAGTCACAAGCAAGTGTGTGCTGGACCCGGGCGGCCGTCCGTCCGGGGCACTGACGGGGGAACTGATACGGGTACGCGGACCGACGCGACAGGGCACGTCGGAACACCTCCGCGCGTCTTTCCCAAGACCTCTTCCTCTGCCGTCTCCTGATGCCTTCACCCGGTGCCTTCACCCGGTGCCTGAGAAGGGATAGGAGGGGGAATGCCGACGAATGCCGTGAGCGCCGCGAGGCCGACTTACCCGGGCGTCTACGTCGAAGAACTTCCCAGCAGCACCCGCGCCATCTCCGCCGTGACCACCTCGGTGACCGCGTTCGTGGGGCACACCCGGCGCGGGCCGCTGAACGAGCCGGTGCGCGTCACCGGATTCGCCGAGTTCGAGCGGCGCTTCGGGGGGCTGAGCGCGCGGAGCCCGCTCGCCTACGCGGTGCACCAGTTCTTCGGCAACGGCGGCTCCGTCGCCGTGATCGTCCGGGTCGCCAAGGCGCGCAGCGGCAAGGCCGCGTGTGTCGTCCTGGAGTCCACCGAGGGCCGCAGCGAGAGCCGTGTGCTGGAGGTCCACGCCAAGGAACCCGGAGTGTGGGGCAACGGTCTTCGCGTCGCCGTCGACTACGACACGCCCTGCCCCGACGAGACCTTCAACCTGCGGGTGTACGACGCCAAGGGCGACGCCCGCGAGAGCTTCGCCGGCCTGTCCATGGACACTGGCAGCGCGAGCCACGCGCCCACCGTGATCAACGCCGGGTCGCGCCTCATCCGCGTCGACGCCGTGGGCGAGGGGCGCCCCGACCCGTCCGGCACCGTCTCCAAACCATTCGGTCACGAACTGCCCGACCTGGCCGTCGACCTGACGGTGAAGATCGGTGACGTGGAGCGCGAGTTCACGCTCTACGACCCCGACTGCGACGGCGAAGCCCCGTCATCCGTCGCCGAGTTGGCGCTGCATCTGGAGCGCAAGCTCCGGGCGCTGCCCGACGCGCCGGGCAAGCGGGCCTTCGCGGGCGCCGAGGTCACCGCGTTCGGCCGGCGTATCCAGGTCGTCGCGGGCTCCACCGACCCCGAGGACGTCGTCCGCTTCCTCGGCGAGTGCGCCAACGACCTCGGCCTGGAGGCCTCGGTCAACCCGCCGGTGTTCCCGCTGGAGGGCGGCGAGGACGGCGAGGCCCCCGGCCCGCGCGATCTCATCGGCTCCGAGGCCGACAAGACCGGCATCCAGGCGCTGCGCGGGGTCGCCGACGTCAACCTGCTGTCGCTGCCGGAGGTGGCGTCGTACGAGCGGACCGAGGACACGCTCACCGTCGTGTCCGCCGCTCAGCGGCTCTGCGAGGAGCGGCGGATATTCCTGCTGGTCGACGCGCCCAGCACCTGGGTGAGCGTGGACTCGGCGCGGGCGGGCCTGTCCGCCTTCGACGTCGTGCGCGGCAACCACGCCGGCCTGTACTTCCCGCACCTGCAGCTCACCGACCCGCTCACCGGGCGGCTGCGCGCCTTCCCGCCGTCCGGCGCGGTCGCCGGCGTCATCGCGCGCACCGACTCCGAGCGCGGTGTCTGGAAGGCGCCGGCCGGTACGGAGGCACAGCTCGTCGGAGTGCACTCGCTGACCGTCGACCTGACGGACCGTGAGACGGGGCTGCTCAACCCGCTCGGCGTGAACTGCCTGCGCACGTTCCCGCTGGCCGGCCCGCTGGTGTGGGGCGCGCGCACGCTGGAGGGCTCCGACGCCCTCGACAGCGCGTGGAAGTACGTGCCCGTGCGGCGGCTCGCGCTGCACGTCGAGGAGAGTCTCCAACGCGGGCTGCAGTGGGTCGTGTTCGAGCCCAACGACGAGAGTCTGTGGCAGCAGATCCGCCTCGGCGCCTCCTCGTACCTGCACACGCTCTTCCGCCAGGGCGCTTTCAAGGGCAGCACCCCGCGCGAGGCGTACTTCGTCAAGTGCGACAGCGAGACCACGACGGACGAGGACGTGGCAAACGGCGTCGTCAACGTCCTGGTGGGCATCGCGCCGGTCCGTCCGGCCGAGTTCGTGGTCGTCAAGATCCAGCAGACGTCCGGGCAGTTCGCTCTCTAGCGGCTCCGGAACCAGGGAGAGCAGAAGGAATTCGATGGCTGAGTTCACGGTCAACGCCCAACGCTTCGACCCGTACAAGAACTTCAAGTTCCTGATCCTGTGGGACGGACGTACGGTCGCCGGCATCAGCAAGATCAGTCCACTCAAGCGGACCACGGAGGTCGTCAAACACCGCCACGGCGGCGACCCCAGCTCCCCGCGCCTGTCACCGGGACGCTCCGAGTTCGAGGGCGTCACGCTGGAGCGCGGGGTCACCCACGACCCCGAGTTCGACCGCTGGGCCAACAAGGTCTGGCAGGTCGGGGCGGGCCTCGGCTCCGAGGTGTCCCTCGCCGACTTCCGCAAGGACCTCGTGATCCAGGTCCTCAACGAGGCCGGCCAGGTCGCCGTCTCGCACAAGCTGTACCGGACCTGGCCCAGTGAGTACCAGGTGCTGGGGGAACTGGACGCCAACGCCAACGCGGTGGCGATCCAGAGCCTGAAGCTCGAATGCGAGGGCTGGGAGCGGGACTACGAGGTGCCCGAGCCGGAGGAGCCCTCGTTCCTGAATCCGGCGTAGGGCCTGTTGCGGAAGGCCTGCCCTCCGGCCGGAGGGCAGGTCCCGCGGCGCTGTCGAGGCACTGCCCGCTCGCGAGAAGCCGGCTTACCCGGGGAGCGCGTCGCGGGGCGTTCAGGATCTTCCCAACAGGCCCTGGCGGCAGACGATCTGACGAAAGACGCGAGAATCGGGGGAGGACATGGCGATCACTCGGGCGGCCGACTTCCTGGCCACCTGGGAAGCCGGGCTCGGGCGGGCACCGGCTGGGCGTGCCCTGCTGCTGCACCGCGCCGCCCGCCCGGACCTGGGCGGCGAGCCGGAGGCGATTCTGTCGCTGCCGGTGGGCGAGCGCGAGTCGGACCTGTTCGCGCTGCGCCGGGCCTTGTTCGGCGAGTGCATGCAGGTGCGCCTGGAATGCGGCGCGTGCGGCGAGGACATGGAGTTCGAGCTGGACGCCGGGGAGTTCGCCCAGAGCCTGGCCGTACGCGGCGAGCCGGTGGTGCGGATCACCGAGCACGGCTGGGAGGCCGAGTTCCGGGTGCCCGGCGTCGCCGACCTGACAGCCGCGGCCCGGGCCGCCGACCCGCGCGGGGCGCTGCTCGTCCGATGCCTCGTGACGGCTGCGAGGGACGGAGCCCCGGTTACGGCCGAGGAACTGCCCGCCGCCGTGCAGCGCCGGATCGCCGAGGCGGTCGAGGCGGCGGACCCGGGCGCCGACGTGACGCTCAGCATCGCTTGCCCCGAGTGCGGCGCGGCCACCCGGGCCGAGCTGGACATCGCCTCCTACCTGTGGACCGAACTGGACGCCTGGGCACGTGACTTGCTCCTGGACGTCCATCTGCTCGCCACCGCGTACGGCTGGAGCGAGCCGGAGATCCTGGCGCTCAGCCCGCTGCGGCGCCGCTACTACCTGGAGCTGTGTGCGGATGTCTGACCGTTCCGGAGACCGGCCGGGTGGCCTCCCGGCGCCCGACTTCCTCGACCGGCTGCTCGCCCGGCACGCGCCGGCCGCCGCGCCGCGCCCCGGCGTGGCACGCGTCCGGCCCCGGCTGGCGGGGCCGTTCGAACGGATCGAGTCGGTCCGGGGCACGGCCCCCGATCCGGACGAGGCCGAGCCCTTGCGGCCCCTCTCCACTCCCTCTCCGGCGCCGCGGGAGAACACGGCGCACCCGGCCGTTCACGAGGTTCGCACCGAGCGGGAGCGGTCGGTCGTACGGATGGAGCGGGCCCCGGCGCCGCACGACGCCGCAGCCCGCCCCGCCGCGCCCGCCGTTCCGGAGGTGTCGCTGCTGCGGCCCGCCGCGCCGCTCACGCCCGGTCCGCGGCCGGTCCCCGACGCCGCGCGCCGCACGGCAGTACGGGGGATCCCCCAGCGGGACACCTCCCCGCACGCGGCGCCCGTGCCCATCCCCCCGGGCA
The DNA here is from genome assembly GCF_044458565.1 of Streptomyces sp. NPDC050433. Classification (NCBI taxonomy): domain Bacteria; kingdom Bacillati; phylum Actinomycetota; class Actinomycetes; order Kitasatosporales; family Streptomycetaceae; genus Streptomyces; species Streptomyces sp. NPDC050433. The sequence goes on from NZ_JBITIB010000009.1 coordinate 242,530, forward strand.
GGGACGCGGATTCCCCCGCCCTGTCCACCCTCCTGCGGCCCAGTGCCGCGGACACGGCGGAGGCCCGGGACGCCGTACGGCAGGCCGCGGCCCGGCGCCCCGGGCGCGGGACCGAGCGGGTGGTGCGGGTGCAGATCGGGCGGCTTGAGGTGACGGCGGCCGGAACGCCCCAGAGCGGCGGCCGACAGCGGCAGCGGGCCACTGGGCGGCCGGAGACCACGGTGAGCCTGGCGGAGTACCTGGGACGGGGACGCGAGTGAGCGGCACGGACCGCCATACCGAACGGACGAGACGGATGAGCAGGACGAGAGGGACCGAGGAACCGACACCATGAGCAACGCTCTCGCCATCGCCCATGTCACCCAGGCTCTGGCGCTGTTGATCGAGAACAGCCTGCGGCCCGAGATCGACATGGCGGTCTCCGTGGAGACCCGCAAGCCACCGGCCGAGCCGCCCACCGACCCGACCATCACCGTCTTTCTCTACCAGGTCACCCCCAACGCCTCCCTGCGCAACAACGACCTGCCCACCCGCAGTTCCCAGGGCGCCCTGGTCAAGCGCCCGGCAGCCGCCATCGACCTGCACTACGTGATCAGCGCCTATGGCGAGGAGAACGAACTGGTCGGCCAGCGGCTGATCGGCTGCGTCGTGCGAACACTGCATGAAATCCCCGTCCTCCCGGCTGACGTGATCGCGGCGGCAGGCGAACGGCCGTACCTGGCCGGCAGCGACCTGGGCGACTCGGAGCAACGGGTGAGGTTCACCCCCACTCAGCTGGACATCGACGAGACCTCCAAGCTCTGGGGAATGCTCCACCAGACCCCGTACTCGCTCTCGGTCGGCTACCAGGGGTCACTGGTGCTGATCGAGGGCAGGGAGAAGCCTGTCCCGGCCAAGCCGGTGGAGGAACACACCGTCCGCGCCCTGCCCTTCGGCGCCCTCGACGTCCCGGTGCCGCCGGGAGCGCAGGGCCCTGTTCCGGCGGCCACCGCTGCCGAGAAGGCGCCACCGGAGAAGACAGCACAGCCGGCGAGGAAGGCTCAACCGGCGAGGAAGGCTGCCGCGAAGACAGCCACCGCCAGGAAGAAGGCCGGCCCGACTCGTTCCCGCAAGCCGTCCGGGACCAGTGGATCCGATGCGGCCGGATCCGATGCCGCCGGATCCGCTGCGGCCAAGGACCAGGAGAGCTGAAGCACCGTGCGTACAGCGGGGGGAGACGACGGTATGAACACCCATCAGGGCACCGCACGGACAACCGGGCCCGGGGCGGACGGCACGGCTCTGACCGGGGCCGTGCGCGCCGTCCTCGCGCGCCTCGACCGGCTGGCCGCCCGCAGCGGCGACAGCGACGGCGACGATGACGGCGCGCCCCTGACGGCCGCCCCCGCACCGCCCGCTCTGGAAGCCCTCACCGCCTGCTTCAGCCTGAGCTCCTTCGAACGCGACGTCATCCTGCTCACCGCCGCCGCCGAGCTCGACCCCAGCACCACGACCCGGTGCGCCGCAGCCACCGGGGACCCGGACCGTGCTCACCCCACCTTCGCCCTGGCCCTGGCAGCCCTGACCGAACCACACTGGAGCGCCCTCACCCCCGTCGCCCCGCTGCGTCGCTGGCGGCTGATCGAGCTGGACGACGAGTCCCGGCTCACCACGACCAGGCTCCGGCTCGACGAGCGCATCCTCCACTTCCTGCTCGGCTCCCCTTATCTCGACGCCCGCCTGCACGGCATGCTGCGCCGCACCCCGGCGCCGGACACTCTTCCCGCCTCCTATGAACGGGCCGCGGCACGAGTCGGGGCGGGCTGGTCCGCGCCACGGGCCGACGCCCCGCTCCGCGTCGAGCTCGTCGGCGGCGACGTCCGCAGCCGCGCCGACATCGCCGCGGCAGCCGCCACCGGCATCGGCCTCGGTCTCTACACGATGGCGGCCGAGGACGTACCCACCGACCCGGCGGAACGCGACCGCTTCGCCCGCCTGTGGCAGCGAGAGGCGATCCTCCTGCCCGCCGCGCTCCTCCTGGAGACCGGCGGACTCGAACGCGAACAGGCAGCCGCCACCGATGCGTTCATCGCCTCGGCCGGAGTCCCGCTCGCCGTCTCCAGCCAGGAGCCGGCTCCCAGCGCCCACACCCGCGGGGAGCGCGTGCCCGTCCCCGCTCTCAGCGAAGATGAGCACCTCGCCCTCTGGCAGGACGCCTTCGCCGATGTACCGGACGTGCTACCGGCCCAACTCCGCACCCTGACAGCTCAGTTCCAGCTTCCCCCGCACCTCGTCCGCTCCGCCGCCGCCACCGTCCGCCGCGACCTGCCCGCCGGCGGAGCCGGGGGGAACGGACTGGACGCCGCCCAGCTGCTGTGGCAGGCCGGGCTCACCGAGGCCCGCATCGGCCTCGACGAGCTGGGGCGGCGGATCGAACCCGAGGCGGGCTGGGGCGACCTCGTCCTCGCCGAACGGCACACCCGCGTCCTGCGCGAGATCGTCGCCCATGTCCGCCGGCGCGCCACCGTCTACCAGGAGTGGGGCTTCGCCGGGACACTGCGCCGCGGCCTCGGTGTCACCGCGCTCTTCGCGGGCGGATCCGGCACGGGAAAGACGCTGGCCGCCGAGGTGATGGCCAAGGAGCTGGGCCTCGATCTGTTCATCATCGACCTCTCCCAGGTGGTCAGCAAATACATCGGCGAGACTGAGAAAAACCTCCGCAAGGTCTTCGACGCCGCCGACCGCGGCGGCGCCCTGCTCCTGTTCGACGAGGCGGACGCCCTCTTCGGGCGCCGCAGCGAGGTCAAGGACAGCCACGACCGCTACGCCAACCTCGAGGTCAGCTACCTGCTGATGCGGATGGAGGCGTACCGGGGTCTGGCCATCCTCACCACCAACATGAAGAAGGCTCTCGACCCGGCCTTCATGCGCCGCATCCGCTTCGTCGTCGACTTCCCCTTCCCCGGCGCGGCCGAACGCGCCGAGATCTGGCGCCGCGTCCTGCCCGACCAGGCCCCGACGAAGGACCTCGACCCGGAGCAGTTGGCCCGGCTCACCGTCGCCGGCGGCTCCATCCGCAACATCGCGCTGTCCGGCGCCTTCCTCGCCGCCGAGGAGGACGAACGGCTCCAGATGCGGCACATGCTCGCCGCCGCCCGCACCGAATACCAGAAGCTGGAACGCTCCCTGACGCCCTCGGAGGTCCACGGATGGGTCTGAACGAGACGCGGACACCCGGCCCCGGCCCGCAGCAGCCGACCACCGTACGGGTGGAGATCGGCGAACTGGCCCTCGACGGCTTCGGCCACGGCACCGACCCCGACCTGGTCTCGGCGGCCTTCCAGACCGAACTGAACCGGCTGGTACAGACCCATGGCGTCCCGCTGTCCGAGGACGGCACCGACCGTGCCCTCGACGTCCTCACCCAGCTCGCGCCGCTGCCCCGCACCGCCTCGCCCGCCCGGATCGGCCAGGCCCTCGCCCAGGCCGTCCACGCGGGCCTCTCCGGCCGGGGCCGGGAACCGGGCGCCGCCGACCACCTCAGGGGGCGCCGATGAGCAGCACTCACGCCGCTGCCCAGAACGGCCGTTCGGCCGCGCAGGCCGCCAAGCGGCGCAAGCGCCGGGAGCAGGAGCGGGCCGCCAAGGCCCGCACCCCGGAGCCGAAGGACATCGTCAGCGGAGCCGGCCTGCCGCTGGACCCCGGCGTGCGCCGGGAGCTGGAGGAGCAACTCGGGCAGGACCTCAGCCGGGTACGGCTGCACACCGACCGGGACGCGGGCGCGCTCACCGGACTGCTGGGCGCGGACGCGGTCGCCGTCGGCCAGGACATCTTCTTCCGGGAGGGTGCCTATGCCCCCGGCACGGCCGAGGGCCGGCGCCTGCTCGCCCACGAGGTCCTGCACACCGTCCAGAACCCGCACGGCCTGGGCGCGCTGCGCGCGGGCCGCGACCCGGGCGCGGTCAGCCTGCCCCACGAGCCCATCGAGCGTGAGGCCGAACAGACCGCCCAGCAGACCGTACGCGGTGAGGAACCGGCCCCCGACATCGCGCCGGACCAGGCCACCCCCGGCTGGCTCCGTTACGCCACCGTCGACGCCGACCGTAACCGCGCCGAACTCCTCGACCCGGTCACCCTGGTGGACCGGCTGACCAACGGTGTCCTCCGCTCTCTGCGCGGTGACCCGGCCGACCTCTCCGGCCGCGTCCGCGTCGAGCTGTCCCGCATGTCCCCGTACATGCAGGAGCTTGTCCTCGACCGGCTGGAAGTACGGCTGCTCTCCAGTGAGTACGACCGCCTGCTGGAGCGGCTGGCCGAGCAGGAGGCCGACCCGCTCCCGCACGACCTCGAACCCGCCGACGTACCCGAGCCGCTGCCGGACGCCCTGGAGCTGATCGAGTACTACCGCGAGGCGGACGCCGCCCGCCCGGAGTGGCCCGAGCGTGAGGAGCCCGCCAAGAAGAAGGACGGGCAGCAGGCCCAGGACAAGGAGCAACAGCCCGGGGAAGAGGAGGAGCGGCAGCCGGAGTCCGCCGAGGCCACCGCGCGGGGCGCTGCCCCCGCGCCCCCGTCCTCGGCCTCCTCCACCTCTCCACAGGGGCAGCGTCGGGCTGAGGAGAGCCAGTCCGCCGGGCAGAGCGCCGAGTCCGAGGCGGCCAGCGAGGAGCAGGACGCCGCTGGGGACAAGGACGAACGCGAGGAGCGCAGGACCCGCGAGGAGGAGCAGAAGCAGGAGTCGGAGGACAAGGCGAAGGACGGCCCGTCCGAATCCGTCACCCCGGGCAAGGAAACGGAGGCCGAGGACCAGGCCGCGACCGGCGACGAGGAGCGCGCCCAGGGCGAGGAGTCCGACGGGCCCGCCGAGGACGAACTCCCCCTCGGCCTCAACCCGGACGCGCTGTCCGAGACCGACATCGCCGACCCGGGCTCCGAAGGGGCCCAGGACGCCGAGCCCAAGAAGAACAGCGCCTGGGACGTCGAACTCAAGCCCGACGACTTCCTCCCCAGCTCCGACCTGGACGTCTCCGGCGTCCCCACCGCCGACGAGCTGACTCCGGGCTCCAGCACCGAGCAGCAGGCCCCGACCTTCCCGGCTCCGCCGCCCACCAAGGCCGACAAGGTCGAGGAGCAGCGGGAGGCGGAAACCGCCCAGGAGGACGCCGAGGCGGACGTGAGCGACGCCGCGTTCCCGGACGAAGCGGCCGAGCAGGCCACCCGTGACCTGCAGGACGATCGGCCTCTCGACCAGGAGATCGGCCCGGCCCCCGAGGACACCCCGGCCCCCAGGACCGAGGGCGGCGCCCGCGACACGAGCCCGACAACGCAGGACACCACTCCGGAGCCGACCACCCCCGACCCCGAAACGGCGGAACCGGGAAGCGACACCTCCGCCGGAGGAGAGGGCCCCGCCCCGCAACCCACGGCCGAACCCTCGGCACCGGAGACCGTGTCCACCTCCGTGGACCAGGCCAAGGCCCTCGGCGGCGCGGGCACCGCCGGCCGTACGGCCGCTGCGGTCCCCGGGCCCCGCCAGCCGCGTCCCACCGCCGAAGCGACCGCCACCGCGGAGCCGGACGGGCCCACCTCCGGCCCGACCCAGCCGGACACCGCGGAGGCCCCTGCCGCCGACGCCCCGGCACCGGGCACGACTCCCGACGCTCCCGCCGACTCGGCTGCCCCCGAACCGGGGCCCACCCCACGCCGGTCGGACACCTCCGAACCCACGGAGGAATCAGACGCCCCGGTCGGCACCCGCGCCGCGAAGGCCGCCCCGGCCACCGCCCCCGGAAGAGGCGGTGGGGGCGGAGGCGGGGGTGCCGCGGCACGGAGCAAACAGCGGAAGAAGGAGGGCCCCGCCCCCGACCTCTCCGCCTCCGATCCGGAATCCGGACTGTCCACCGCCGCCGGAATGAAGCCGCACCAGGCCCTGGCCGCGATGGACGGAGTGAACAACTCGGTCAACACCAGCGTCGGCAACGAACAGCAGGCCCTGGCCGACTCCCCGCCCACGATGGACCGCCCGGCGGGCTCCCCGGAGACCCTCAGCGGCGACCCGGACGCCGCGCCCCCCGGCGAGTACTCCGACGGCGACGTCAGTGCGACCGACTCCCCCGAGGCAGAGGACGCCGAGGTGGAGGGCGCCCAGGCCCCGGAGGGCGAACTCCCGGGAGCGGACTTCGAACTGAGCACCGGCGACAAGATCCTCGCGGGCGCCACCACCATCGGCGCGGGCATCGTCAACTGGGGCAGCAACCTCGTCGGAGCCGGTGACGTCATCGACACCGACGCCCTTGTCCAGAAGGTCCTCGACCTGCCCACCGAGGACGAGATGATGGAGCAGGCCCAGGTGGGCACGGCTCCCGGTGTCGGCATGGCGGGGGAGACGGACGGGCTCACCGAGCAGCAGGGCGGCGAGCTCGACTCGAAGAGCGGCCAGGTCGAGGAGGAGGGCCGCGCCGACTCGGAACAGCCCCTCGGCGAGGACCAGATCTATCCCGACGTCCCGCCCGAGACCCTCACCGCGGATGTCCCCGAGGCGGGCAAGGAGAAGAGCGCCGCGTCCAAGTCCGGTGGCGGCCCGCAGATCCAGGGCGTCCCGCCGGAGGCCGTCTCGGAGGTGGCCGAGCACGAGGAAGGCCCCAAGATCAAGTCCGCGTTCAAGAAGGGCCAGGACGACCTGGCCACCGAACGCGGGAAGAAGGACACGGACTTCCAGGACTCCCAGCGCAAGCACGAGGAGGACGTCCGCGCCGAGGTCGACGCCAACACCCGGAGCCAGGCCGACGAACGTGAGCGGGCGAAGTCCGAGGTCGTCACCGACCGCGAGAACTGGCGGACGGAACAGGACGCCGAGCTCGATGACATCGGCACGAAGAAGGGCGAGAAGTCCAAGGCGGTCCGGGAGGACATCGACAAGGAGGAGAAGGACACCGACGACAAGGTAGAGCAGCGGGAGAAGGACGACGACGAGGAGATCGAGAAGGAGAGCACCGAGGCATCCGAGGAGGCCGAGACCGAGCGCGACGACGCGAAGGACGACTCCGGCAATTGGGTAACGAAGGCCTTCGACGCGATCAAGCAGTGGCTCGAAGAACTCAAGAACACGATCGTCGGCATCTTCGAGCGGGCGCGCCAGGCCGTCGTCGACCTCATCACGAACTTCCAGGAGACGGTGACCGGGTGGATCGAGGAGGTCCGCGACTCGATCGTCGAGATGTTCGAGGAGTTCGTCGAGGCCATCGTCGAACTGGGCCGTGAACTCCTCGCAGCCATCGAGGAAATCGCCGACCGTATCCGCGACCTCATCATCGGCCTCATCGCCGACGCGATCGCCTTCATCAACGATCTCGCCAACGAGCTCAAGGAGATGCTCGACGATCTCCTCGATCAGATCAGCCAGATCCTCACCGACATCCTGGACGCCCTGAAGGCCGGCCTGGAGATGGCTGTCGACGCCGTCAAGGGTGTCCTCAAGGGCGCGATGGACCTCGCGATGGGCCTGCTCAACGCCCTCGGCGAGTGGATGACGATCGCCGGCGACATCATCGCCGACCCCGGCGGCTGGCTCAGCGGCGCCGCCAGCTCCGCCGAGGACGGCGCCCGGAACCACCTGGTCCCGGAGGCCCAGTCGGCGATCAAGCAGTGGTTCAACGACAAGATCCAGGAGATCCTGGGGATCGACAAGGAGACCTTCGATCTCCTGATCAGCGGCGGCATGACGGTCGAGGAGATCGTCGAGGAGGCCTGGGCCGCCATCGTGCCCCAACTCCCCTTGATCATCGGCGAGCTGGTCATCACCAAGGTCGTCGCGAAACTCATCCCCGGTGCGGGCTGGGTGATGGCCATCATCGACGCTCTGAAGGCCGCGTACGAGACCCTCTCCGAGATCCTCCGCGCCTTCGGCCTGGTCATCGACTACCTGAAGGCCGTCAAGAGCGGAAACGCGGGCCGTCCCTTCGCCAAGGCCGTCGCCGCCGGCATCGTCGCCCTGATCGAGATGGTCTACAACGCGCTGGTCAGCGGCATCGGCAAGTACGTCGGCAAGGTCACGGACCGCCTGAAGGGCGTGGCCCAGGGCTTCAAGGACAAGTCACCGTCGAACCCGGACAACGACGACCGGCGGGACCAGGGCGACGAGGTCAACGCCTCCCAGCAGCAGACCGACAACGCCAACCAGAACCTCAACTCCCAGCCCCAGAACAACCCGCCCGCCAACAACAGTCAGTCCACGTCCACCCAGAACAACACCTCCACGACCAACCGCACCGACGACGACAGCCAGAAGAACAAGGACAACGGCAAGGACAAGAACTCCGGGTCCGACAACCGCAAGGACAAGGACTCCGACACCAACCGCCGCGACGACGACACCCGCAACAAGGACAAGGACCGCAAGAAGGAAGAGGACAAAGACAAGCCCCGCCGGAAGCCGTCCCCGGCCGGCCGCTCCCACAAGCGCTCCAAGAAGACCACCAAGGCCGCCCTCAAACGCAACCGCCGCGCGAAGAAGGCCCTGGGCAGCAAGGGCAAGAAGAGCAGGACGGGCCGCAAGCTGGACAACGACGCCCGCCGGATGCGCCGCGCGTACAAGAACCGCCGCGACCAACTCCGCGGCCAGCAGCAGCGTCGCCACGAAGAGCGCCGCCGCCAACGCGACGACCGCCGCAAGAAGGAAAACTCACCGGAATCCAAGGCTGCCCGCCTCCGAAAGATCGTCGCCCGTATCCGACCCAAGCTCAAAAGGGCGCTCGACAAGGGTGTTCAGCACTCTGTTCTCAATGCGCTGATTTCCGGAATGCGCATCTGGCATCGATTGACTCGACTGTTCGTTCAAGGGGCAGATCGATTTAAGATTGAAGCTGTTCTTAATCCGAGTGAAGTAACGGTTGCCGGTGTCAAGCTAGACCGTGATGAACTGCTTCTATTCATTCGTGAAGTGGCGGCTGAGGTACAGGAGCACAAGCGCCGGAGTAAGGCGGCATCTCAGGTCGAAGTGACAGGCGGTAATGAGATGTCCTTTGCCGGGTCGGCGCAGGCTGGAGGTCTTCCTGGCAAGCTGAGGGAAGTCAGGCTGGGGAACGGGAAGACGATGAATATAACAGACCGCGGGACTGGTGCGAGTTCCCGGATTCAGCAGGGGGTCGATAGTCCTCGAAACCGGAAAGTGACGCAGCTCGACAGCAACGCCGAGAATTTACTGAGTGACGAATATGAGGACATGTTCGAAGGGAAAGATCGCTCGGATCAACTCGACGTATCGCAGGCGATGTTGAGCGATATGAGTGGAAGATTGGATCCGGCCGCGTCGAACGTTCCGTCCAGTCAGATTATGTTTCTCAGGACGTTGGGCGCTGTGGAAGAGAATCGCTCCAGCAGTGATCTTGTGTATCGCGCAATGGCGTACAGTGCCCCCCTTGAGGCGGCCGGTCAGGGATCATCGGGTGAACGGATCGCTACTCTCCATGATGCTCTCAATAAGCTCCCCTTGGCTCCAGATGGTGCGCAGGGCGAGGCGCGGCAACTCGATCTTCACTACATATTCAAGGGGTTGCAGAAGAGTGATCTTCCCCCTTCTCGGGTGGCAGACGTTATGGTCCAGTTGAGTCATGAGGAGGGTCTTACTTTCTCGGATATGCAAGCCATGACAGCGCGGACTCGACGACCCACATTCAATAAGCATGTCGAGGCCGAATTTAATGTAAGCAAGGCGCAAATACAGGAGGCGAGGCGAAATAGGAGACCGAAAAAGAAGGATAACGTTTCTGATGAGCAGAAGAAGGATGCTCGTCAGAAGATGGGGAGGTGGGAAGAGAGCTATATATCAAGTACGTGGTCGGATGTCGCTCAAAAAGAGGCAGATAAGCCGGGAGCGGTGCAGATGTCGCGAGGTGCTCAGCGCGAGGCGCAAAGGGAGGTGGACTTCCTGAAAGCGTGGGCGAGTACTCTTAATTTGGACTTTTCTGGCGGTGGTACGGAAGAGCAAGGGAAGAAGGAGCTGTTCGGGGAGATTAGGGGTAAAATACACCGTATCTACGGCCTGAAGGTGTGAGGATGTCAGACGTTATGAGTGTGGAGTGGAGTAGTAGTCGGCGACTTGCGCTCAAGGATCACGTCGCCATTGAGGATGTCAATAACTTTGCAGGTTCCCGTAACTGGGCTGTTGCTGGGGTCGTGAATAGAGATCCCGAAGAAGGGATTTTTTTCGAGAAGAAGTGGCGTATTGGTGAGGGGTTCGCCTTTCATTACATCGTGGATGACTTTATGGGGGAGCGATATGTTGTCGTGGTCGGACAGTCTGAATTTGAGTCAGAAAGTTACCTCGATGTGATCGTGTCAGGCCTGGACTGTTGGTCTGCGGGAGAAGCAGTTCTCAAATTCGATTCAAGTGTCTACGTGGCTGATCGAGTGCGTGCTGTTCGCCTTCTTGGTGTGGTGTCACCTTTGGCGGTGGATAGTTCCATCGCTGACCGAGTGGTGGGAGCTGCGCAGAGCGAATCGCCAGATGTGCGTCGCGCAGCGATCTGGGCCATGGGGTATTCGGATTGGCCAGAATATCGAGAGAGGCTGGCTTCGCTTGTTGAAGCGGAGTCGAATGGCATCATTCGGGATGAAGCGGCTGCCATCCTGTCGAGACTGAGGGAAGCGAGGTAGCTGGACATGACACGGTACGCGGACATACCCAAGCCAATCCGGTCCGGGATCGTCGTTGTGGACCCCGAACTGGGCACCCCGCAGCGGGTCATCGTGCTGCAGTTCAACCCGGACACCCTCGAACGATCCCTCGCGCCGCAGGCCGCAGGAGGTGAGGGGGAAGGGGAGGGGGACCGGAACGAGGCGTTGCGGCTCAAGGGGCCCGCCGAGGAGACCTGGACCTTTACCGCTGAGATCGACTCGACCGATCAGCTCGAGCTGGCGGCGCCGGACGGGATTCACCCGCAGCTTGCCGCGCTGGAGATGTTGGTGCATCCGACGACGGCTCAACTACGGGAGGCCACGCGGGAGGCGAAGAAGGGGACCATCGAGATCAGCCCCATCGAGATGCCGCTGACCCTCTTCACCTGGGGGAGCAAGCGAGTGATGCCGGTGCGGCTGACTGAGCTGTCGATCAGTGAGTCGGCGTTCGATGTGAACCTCAACCCGATGCGGGCCTCGCTCAACATCGGGATGAAGGTGCTGTCGGTGAGCGACCTGCCGGCCGAGCATCGCGGGGCGGAGCTGTATCTGGCGCACCTGGCGCAGAAGGAGCGGTTGGCCGGGATGGCCGGGGGTGGCGGACTCGGGGCATCCGGGTTCGGGCGGGGACGCCGCCGCGTTGGCAGTCGGTAAGAGCGGGGGGAGTCAAGAAGCATGGCCAGCACTGAGCCGTACGAGAGCGCGCTGGACGGCATACCGGGGGCGCATCCGTACCCGCGGTCGAGCCGGTACCACGATGCCGAGATCGGGGTGCATGTGCAGAACGACGGGACGGAGGTCCGATACGTCAAGCGGCGGTTGCTGCCGCCGCTGGAGCACGATGCGACCGAGGACGCGTCCACGCACACCGTCAGCAGTGGGGAGCGGGCCGACCACCTCGGGCAGTGGTACTTCGGGGATCCGGAGCAGTGGTGGCGGATCGCCGACGCCAACCCGGTGCTCGATCCGGCCGAGTTGACGGCGGAGCCGGGGCAGCGCATCGCCGTGCCGGTGCCGGGGGTGTTCCCGGGGGCCGGCCATGCCTGACGAGCCGATCGGGCGGGGGCCCGTCCACATCACCCTGCACATGGGGCCGAAGCTCACCCGACCCGTGCCGGCGGAGGTCGCGGAGGCACTGCTGTCGTGCCAGATCACGATGACGGCGGGGGAACGCAGCGGGTTCCAGATGGCCTTCGATCTGAGCAAGAGCGGGGCGATCGCGAAGAGGCTGCTGCCTGAGGGGTTCTTTGATCCCAAGACCCGGGTGATCGTGACCGTGTCGGTGAAGGGGACGCCTCGGGTGCTGCTGGACGGGCTGATCGTCCGTCAGGAGGTGGGGGCGAGCAATCGGCCGGGGCAGTCCACGCTCACCGTGACCGGGGAGGATCTGACGCTGCTCATGGATCTGGAGGAGCGGACGGACCGGTTTCCGAATCTGGCGCCTTCCCAGCGGGCGGCCCGGATTCTGAATCAGTACGCGGATTACGGGATCCAGCCTCGGGTGATCCGGGAGCAGATCGCGCAGCCGCCCCAGCAGGATCTGCGGGTTCACTACCAGACCGGGACCGATCTGCAGTATCTGAACGAGCTGGCGCAGGCCAACGGGTTCACCTTCTACCTGGAGCCCGGACCCGTGCCGGGGCGGTCCCTCGCCTACTGGGGGCCGGAGCAGCGGCTCGGGCAGCGGCAGCACGCGCTGAACGTGAACATGGAGACCAACTCCACCGTCGACCAGCTCACGTTCGCCTACGACGGCATGGCGCGCGAGGAACCCCAGGTGCGGGTGCAGGATCCCCGGACGCGCGATACGCGGCTGCTGGCGCAGCCGGACATCGACCCGCTGAGGCCGCCGCTCGGCCGCCGGCCGACACCGGCGCTGAAGCGCCGGACGATCTCCGGTACGGCCAAGAAGGAGCTGGGGCAGGCGGAAGCCGAGGCGCTGGCGCGGGCCGCGCTGTCGGCGGATGTGATCTCCGGGTCCGGGAGCCTGGACGTGAACCGGCACGGGTACCTGCTGCGGCCACGGGAGTTGGTGGGGGTCCGGGGGGCGGGAGTCGCGTACGACGGGGACTACTACGTGAAGTCCGTGACGTCGAACCTCAGTCCCGGCTCGTTCCGGCAGAACTTCACGCTGTCACGGGAGGGGCTGATCGCCCGGAGCGGCACGGTTCGTCCCTGAGGCCCAAGGCCGGCCCCATCGGCTCGTCAGAAGACGCGGAGAGACACAGGAGCACCGCACCATGGTCACAGGACCGAAGGACCGGTTTCTCGGGAAGTTCCGCGGCCGGGTCGTCAGCAACGACGACCCGCTGCGCATCGGACGTATCACCGCCGAGGTCCCGGACGTCCTCGGCGACGAGCCGTCCACCTGGGCGCTGCCCTGCCTGCCGTTCACGGGGCCCGAGTCGGGGCAGTTCGTGGTGCCGGCGCCGGGCGCGGGCGTGTGGGTGGAGTTCGAGCAGGGGGATCCCAGCTTTCCCGTGTGGACCGGGTGCTGGTACGGGGCCGCCGACGAGCTCCCGCCCGATGCGCGGCGTGAGCTCCAGGCCAACTCTGCCGACAAGCCCGTCGTCGTGCAGACACCGCAGGCGCACAAGCTCGTCATGAACGACACGCCCGGCCCTGAGCAGGGAATTCTGTTGCAGGCCCAGGGCGGGGCGTACATCCGGATCACCAAGGAAACCATCGTGATCTCGAACGGCCTCGGTGCGGAGGTCATCCTGCGCGGCAACCAAGTGGACGTGAACGAGGGCCAGTTGACCGTCACGTCCCAGCGATAGAACGGGGGAAGGAAGAACATGTCCAGGACATCCGGAAGTCTGCTCGACACCGACACCGTGATCGGCTGCCCGCACGGCGGCCGGGTCACCACCGCCACCACGCCCTCCGGCGGGGTACGCCTCGCGGGCGCCCTCGTCGCCACGGCCGCGCACAGCTACGTGGTCATCGGCTGCCCGCACACCGTCGACGGTGTGCCCATGCCGTGCGTCACGGTCCGCTGGACCGCCGACGGCAGCGGCGTCACGGCCGGCGGCGTGCCCGTGCTGCTCGACACCTCCGCGGCCCAGTGCTTCAGCGCGGCCTTCGTCCCGCAGGGACCGCCCGTCGTCCCGGCCGCGCAGCGAAGGGTCACCGTCCGATGAGTCCCACCAGCCGGGGAACCCGGCCGCCCCGCACCGACATCGCGTTTCCCTTCCACGCCGACCGCCGGGGACGCACGGCGCACGCCGGCCACGGCGATCACGTCCACGACCTGGTCGAGCAACTGCTGTTCACCAGCCCCGGCGAGCGCGTGATGCGCCCCGACTTCGGCTGCGGACTGCTGGACCTGGTGTTCGCACCCAACAGCCCCGAGCTGGTCAGCACCCTCGAACTGTCCGTGCAGGCAGCCCTCCAGCGCTGGCTCGGCGACCTCATCGACGTGGAGGCCCTTGACGTGGTCAGCGAGGATCACGTCGTCCGCGTGTACCTCTCGTACGTCGTCCGCGCCACCGGGGCCCGGCGCGACGACGTCTTCGAAGGGAGGGCAGCCGCATGACCAGCGGTACCACCACCTCCCGGCGGGCCAAGGTCAGAGCCGCCCAGCTGGGTGGCATCGACGCCGTCGAGGTCAGCGACGACGGGCTGCTGCTCACCGTCACGTTCCTCGGCAAGGCCCCGCACGGCCTGTGTCCCGAGAACGTCCGCGTCGACGGGGGCCGCCGCGTCACCGGCATCACCGCCCTCGACGTCGGCGTGGAGCGCGAGGAGGACCCCGAGCTCGACGACCGGCTGTACGTCACCCTCGACAAGACCGGGGACACCTCCCGCTACCGGCTCTCCCTCGTGGAGACCGACCCGTACGGGCGCCCCGGCACCGAGCCGTTCCGCGGCTTCGACCAGCGCTACCACAGCGCGCCTTTCCGTTTCCGGCCCGACTGTCCGACGCCCTTCGACTGCAAGGAAGCACCCTCCGGGGAAACGGCCTTCCCCGAAGCGCCCGTCATCGACTACACGGCCCGCGACTACGACACCATCCGCAAGCTGCTCCTCGACCGGCTCACGCTCACCACGCCCGACTGGGTGGAACGCAACCCCGCCGACCTCGGGACGACGCTGGTCGAACTCCTCGCGTACACCGGCGACCAGATCAGCTACCAGCAGGACGCGGTGGCCACCGAGGCCTACCTCGACACCGCCCGCCGACGGGTCTCCGTACGGCGTCATGTCCGCCTCATCGACTACGCGATGCACGACGGGTGCACGGCCCGTGCGTACGTCACCGTGCAGACCGCGGACGACACGACCCTCGCTCCTGGCACCTACCGCTTCGCCTCCGTCGACGTCCGCAGCCTGGACCCGCACGACCGGCCCGAGCCCGGCACGGTCATCGGCGACCACGACCTCGCGGACCTCGACGAGCACGGCTCCGTGGAGGTCTTCGAACCGGTCACCCCCGCCGACCCGCTTGAGCTGCGCACCGCGCACAACGCGATCCGCCTGTGGACCTGGGGCGGCGACACACGCACCCTCCCGAAGGGCGCCACATCCGCCACCCTGCGCGACGAGTGGCAGGACCCGGAGACCTGCCGCGAGCGCCGGCTCGGCCTCGGCCCCGGCGACCTGCTCGTCCTGGAGGAGATCAAGGGGCCCCGTACCGGCACCCCCGGCGACGCCGATCCCGCCCACCGCCAGGCCGTACGACTCACCTCCGTCACACCGGCCGTCGACCGCATCGAGGACCAGCCGGTCCTGGAGGTCACCTGGGCCGCCGAGGACGCGCTCCGCTTCCCCTTCTGCCTCACCACTCGCGGCGGACGCGACTGTCTGCCGGTCGAGGACGTGAGCCTCGCCCGCGGCAATGTCGTCCTCGTCGATCACGGCCGCACCCTCCAGTGGTCCGGCGAACTTCCCGAGAGCGTGACCGTCCCGCCCGAACCCGCCGTTGTCGCACCCTGCGACCCGCCCGCCTTCGGCTGCCACGACCGGGAGGAGGGCAACGCTCCCGCACGGCTCGTCAACTCCCTCACGGACCGTACGGAATCCGGCGAGGCACTGACCCCCGACGACGTGCGCGAACTCTTCGACGTCGTCGGTCTGTCCGCGAGCACCCGCGCCGGAATCGGCCTGGAGTGGGCCGGGCAGCGGCACGAACGCGTCGTCCCCGGCACCGCGTACGCCCAGGCCGCCGCCCTGCGCACGCTGCTCGCCCAGTCCCTCTATCCGGGGATTCAGCCCCGCTTCCGGCCCGTCCTCGGCCGGGTGCCGGTCGTGCAGGCCGTGCCGTTCCCCGACCCGGGGATCGTCTCCGCCGGGCAGGCCGAGCGGATCGCGGCCATCCCGGAGCGGATACGGCAGCGGCTCGTCGACCTCTGGCGCAGCGCCCGCGACCGCGACGGGCTCGGCGACGACGAGATCGCCGAACTCACCGTCATCTACGGCCTGAAGGTCCTTGAGCGCCTTGAACTGCGCCGCCACCCTGTCCGCGCGCTCCGTGAACTCCTGCTGCGCAGCGATGAGTTGCTGGACGCCAAGCTGCGCCGCGTCGAGATCCTGACAGCACGCGCCCGCGCGGGCACCGTCCTCGACGGGCACATCGCCTGGGAGATCGCGCACAGTTGGGGTCCGGCGTACGCGGCCGGACTGCACCCCGACGAGCCGGTGCTCCGCGGCTCCGCGAGTGCCGCGCTCGCCCAGGACCCGCGCCGGGCGCTGCCCGCCGTACGCCTCCACGAGGGCGCCGCAGACGGCGAGGAAGCCGTCTGGGAGCCGCGCCGCGACCTGCTGGACAGCGGCTCGCGCGACCGGCACTTCGTCGGCGAACTGGAGGACGACGGCCGCCTCGCCCTGCGCTTCGGCGAAGGCCGGCACGGGGCGAAGCCGACCCCGGGCGCCCGGCTGGTCCCGCGCTACCGGCTCGGTGGCGGCAGCGCCGGCAATGTCGGTGCCGAAGCCGTCAACCACCTGGTGGTGCGGGCCGGTGACGACGGCGGGACACCCGTCGCCGTCGTCCGCAACCCGCTGCCCGCGACCGGTGGCACGGAACCCGAACCCATCGAGCAGGTACGCCAGTTGGCTCCCCTCGACCTGCGCCGCACCCGGCTGCGCGCCGTCACCGCCGACGACTACGCGGCCCTCGCCTCCGCCCTGCCGGGAGTGCAGCGGGCCGGCGCCGAGATCCGCTGGACCGGCAGCGTCCAGGAGGCGCACATCGCGATCGACGCCCTCGGCACCGGCAGCCCGCCGGCGAAGCTGCTCTCCGCCGTCGAACAGGCCCTGGAGGCGTACCGGCGCATCGGCCACGACCTCGTCGTCGGCCCGGCGCGTCTCGTACCGCTCGACATCGCACTCACCGTATGTGCCAAGCCCGGCCACCAGCACGGGCAGATACTCGCCGAGCTGTACCGCGTGCTCGGCAGCGGCCGACTGCCGGACGGACGGCTCGGCTTCTTCCACCCGGACGCGCTGACCTTCGGTGAACCGGTCCGGCTCAGCCGCCTGGTCGCCGCCGCGGCGGGGGTCGCGGGTGTGGAGAGCGTCCGGGTGACCAGGCTGCGGCGGCTGTTCGAGCAGGACCGCGGAGAGAGGGAGGACGGTGTGCTGCGGCTCGGCCCGCTGGCGATCGCCACCTGCGACAACGACCCCGACCGGCCGGAGAACGGCCGGCTGGCGATATCCCTGGGAGGTGCCCGATGACGGACGCGTACCCGATCACCGCGACCGACGGGTGCACCTGTGGCGGCGCCTGCCGCGCCGGCCACGACGAGCGTCTCGCGCCCGCCCCGCTCCACAACCCGCCCGGCCGCACCGCCCTCGACTACCGCGTGGGCGAGTACGGCTCCTTCCTGGCCGCTCTGCTCGACCGGCTCGCCTCACCCGCGTACCCCGCCCTGAGCAGGCTCACGGTCCGCACGCCCGACGACCCGGCGATCGGCCTCCTCGACGCCACCGCCGTCCTCGGCGACCTGCTCACCTTCCACTCCGAACGGATCGCGGACGAGGCCTACATCCGCACCGCGGGCGAGCACCGTTCGCTGGTGCTGCTCGGGCGGCTCGTCGGCCACCGGCCGCGCCCCGGCGTGGCCGCCGCCACCCACCTCGCGTACACCCTCGAACGCGACCCGCGCGCCGAGAGCCTTCCCGTGGTCATCCCGCGCGGGGCGCGCAGCCACAGCGTGCCGGCCTCCGCCGACGAGGAGTCCCAGACCTTCGAGACCGGCCGGGACCTGACGGCCCGCTGGGACTGGAACGAGCTGAAGGTCCGTCGCCGGCGCCCCTCCCTCGTCACCCCGCAGGATCTTGAGAAGCGTTCGGAACTGTTCGTCGCGGGCACCGGCAACTCGCTGCGGACCGGTGACCAGCTCCTCTTCGTGTTCGGTGAACGCGCGGGCGGTGAGCGGAAGTTGCTGCCCGTGGCGAAGGCGCGGGTCGACCGCGAGGACGAGATCACCGCGATCTCCCTGCCGAAGTCGGCCCCGGCGACGCTGAAGGAACTCGTCGATGAGGTGCGGCGCTGGACCGCGGAGCCGGCCGCGCCCGGAGAGCCGGGCGACGAGCCCCCCACTCCGGAGGTCCCCAACCCGCGCCCGGTCAGCAAGCTCGTCGAGGACTTCGAGGACCATGTCCTGGCCCCGCTGCGCGCCGACCTGGACACCGTCGAGTCCCCCGAACGGCTCGCGGCCCGCCTCGCCGAGCCCGTCGCCCGCCTCGGTGAGGCCCAGGTGCTGGCCACACCGTACGAGGACGTGGCCGCGTGGTTCGAGCAGTTGGAGGCCGTACTCGCGGAACTCGCCGAGCGGGCCCTGGAGCTGGCCCCGGCACGGTCCGAACCGGAGGAGCCGGAAGATCCGAACGGGACCGGGGCGCCCTCGAAGCCACAGACGAAAGCCGCGGAAGCGGCGGCCGGCCTCGCACCCCGCGAAGCCGCCCTCCGGGCCCTGAGCGACGTCCTGCCCGCTCTGCGCGCCGCCGCCCCCGCGCCACGCGGCGGCACCCGCGCCCAGCTTCCCGGTACGGACACCGCGCGGCTGCTCGCGGCCCTCAACCCCGGCCTGAGCGGCCTCTACCCGGCCTGGCGCACCACCGCGGCCCCGAGTACGCCGCAACTCCTGCGCGAACTGCTCGCGATGCGTGTCACGGCCGCCCCCTTCGGCGCCACGGCCCCGCTCAAGCCGGTCCAGGACGACCGGGGCCGGGTCATCCGCACCGCGGACTGGCCGCTCACGGGTGCGGTCCTCGTCAGCATGCGCGTCGTGTTCGACACGGGGGGCAGGGCTCCGGTCCGGGCGGAGTTCCAGTACGTCGAGGGCAGCAGCTCCGACCAGCGCGCCGAGGATCTGCGTACGGCACAGCCGGTCGTCTTCCGCCTCGGCACGGGTGAGGTCGAGCTGTCCACGCGGGTGGCCCAGGACCGCGATCTGAACTGGCTGAACCGCCGTCCCGCCGACTCCCAGGAACCCGGCGTCACCGCCCATCTCCGCCAGGGCCTCCCCGAGTACCACCTGTTCGTGTCACGGCCCGGCGACGACGGGCTCGTCCATGTGACCGTCGGCGACCAGGCCCCGGTCCCCCTGCGTCCGGGCGACACCAAGCCGCTCCACCTCGGCGAGGACGAGTTCAGCCTCCGGTACTCGACGGGCAGCACCGAGCCCAACGTCGAGGTGGTCATCGCGAGCCGGCGCGACGGCGTCGACCGCCGCGTGCTCCAGCTCGACACAGTGCACACCGGCATCACCGTCGGCAGCTGGGTCGCGATCCAGCGCCCCGCCAAGGGCGCCGAGAACGGCATCCCCGGCGACAAGAAGCTCGCTTGCGTCACCACGCAGGTCGTGGCCGCGCGCACGGCCGCCTACTCCAACTACGGCATCACCGGCCGCGGCACCGAACTCACACTCGCCGACCCCTGGCTGGACGAGTTCGACGTCCTGCTCTCCCACATCCGCGACACCACCGTGCACGCGGCGGGCGAGCCCCTGCGTCTGGCGGACGAACCGCTCGGCGAGGACGTGCACGGCAACGAGATCGAACTCGCCGAGCTGTACGACGGACTTCGGCCCGGACGCACCCTGATCATCGGCGGCGAGCGCAGCGACATCCCGTCGGTGGCCGGGGTGACGGCCACCGAGGTCGTGACGATCGCCACCGCCGACCCGGCCGTCGACCCCCGGCTCCCGGGCGACCACACCCACACCCGGCTGACCCTGACCGCCGACCTCGCCCACCGCTACCGCCGCGAGACCGTCCGCATCCTCGGCAACGTCGTCGAGGCCACCCACGGGGAGGGCCGGGAGGAGGCGATCGGCAGCGGCGACTCGGACCGCGTCAACCAGACGTTCGCTCTGTGGCAGTCCCCGCTCACCTGGCTCGCCGACGACAACCCCCTCGGCGCCACACCCGTGCTGGAGATCCGGGTGGACGGCGTCCTGTGGCACGAGGTCGACAGCCTCGCCGGACGCGGCCCGCGCGAGCGCGTCCACATCACCGGCTCCACCGCCGACGGACGTACCACCGTCACCTTCGGCGACGGCATCCACGGCGCCCGCCTGCCCACCGGCCACGAGAACGTCCGCGCCCGGTACCGCTTCGGCACCGGCAAGGCGGCCAACGTCGCCGCCGACCGCGTCACCCAGCCGCTCACCCGGCCGCTCGGTGTCTCCCGCGTCACCAACCCGCGCGCGGCCACGGGCGGCGCGGACGCGGACGGCCCCGGCCTGACCCGGCGAACCATCCCACTCGCCGTCTCCGCCCTCGACCGACTCGTATCCGCCGCCGACTACGAGGACTTCGCCCGCTCCCGCGCCGGCATCGGCAGGGCCGCCGCCCGCGAACTCTTCGACGGACGGCGGCGTGTGCTGCATGTGACGGTCGCGGGAACGGACGACGTCCCGATCGCCGACGACGGCGAGAACTCATCCACGCTGCGCGCCCTGCGCGGCGCCCTCACCGAGTACGGGGACCCCGGCCTCCCCGTCCGGGTGGACGTGCGCGAACTCGTCCTGCTGCTCGTCGCCGCCAAGGTGAAGGTGGCTCCGGACCACGCCTGGGAGATCGTCGAACCGCGGCTGCGTCAGGCGCTGCTGCGCCGCCTCGGCTTCGAGGGGCGGGAGCTGGGGCAGCCGGCCCGGCTCTCCGACGCCCTGGCAGCGGCTCACACCGTGCCCGGTGTCGACTACGTGGACGTCGACATCTTCACGGGCGTCCCCGCGTCCGCCACGCCCGAGGAACTCACCGCGCTGCTCACCCGCCCCGGACCCGCGCGGCCGACGGTCCCGGCACACCCCGCGACGTACGACGAGAAGACCCACGTCGTACGCGCCGAGGAAGGCGAGACGCTGTCCTCCATCAGCGCCCGGCACGGCGTCCCGCTCGCCGAACTCCTGCGCCTCAACCCCGACATCACCGACACCCGGCGCCTGGCGAAGGGCCGGTCGTTGTTCGTCTTCCGCGGCATTCGCCCGGCGCAGCTCGCGCTGCTGTCGCCGAAGGCCGCGGACACACTGATTCTGACGGAGGTCAAGTGATGGCTGCGAACTCGGCGGATGTCCCCTTCGAGACCGAGTCCCCCGCGGCGTCCAGGGAACCCGACGGTCTGGCCGCCCTGCTGCCCCGCTGGCACCTGCTGCGTGACAGCGAGGAGGGCGAACCGCTGCGCGCCCTGCTCGCGGTCGTCTCCGAGCAACTCGACCGCGTGCGCGACGGCGTGGCCCAGGGATACGAGGACCTGTTCGTGGAGACCGCGGCCCCCTGGGTGCTGCCGTACCTCGGCGACCTCGTGGGCTACCGCACCCTGCCGGGCTACGAACGCGTCCTCACCACGGATCTGCACGGCGGCGGCCGGGACGAGCTGGCCGAGGCCGTCGCCCCGCGCGCAGACGTGGCCGCCACCGTCGCCAACCGCCGCCGCAAGGGCACCCTCCATCTCCTGGAGGAGATCTCCGAGCAGGTCACCGGCTGGCCCGCACGCGCCGTCGAACGGTCCCGGCACGTGTCCCACACCCAGCCGGTGAAGCTGTACGGCACCTCGGGAGCCCAAGCCCGTCGCGGCGACCGCGGCCGTCTCGTCGACCTCCGCGACGGTTCCGCACTCGCCCTCGCGGGCGGACCGTTCGAGACCGCGGCCCGTACCGTCGATGTCCGCCGCGCCGACTCCAGCCGCACACAGGGCGGTTGGACCCCGGCCGGGGTCGCCCTCTTCGTCTGGCGGCTCAGGGCCCACTCCCTGACCTCCTCCCCGGCGTACTGCGTCGACCGCGCCCGCAACCTCTACACGTTCTCGATCCTCGGCAATGACAGCCCCCTGGTGACCAAGCCGGTCCCGGAGCCGTCCGCCACCCATATCGCCACCGCCGACAACGTTCCGGCGTTCATCACCCGCCGTCTGCTCCACGACCGGCTTCTGGACCACTACGGCCCCGGCAAGAGCTTCGTCATCCGGCGCGACGGCGAGGACAAGCCCGTGCCGCCGTCCGACATCGTGGTCACCGACCTCTCCGACTGGCGCTACCGGCCCAAGCGCGGTCAGGTCGCCGTCGATCCCGAGCTGGGGCGGATCGCGTTCGGGGCGCGGTCGGCGCCCCGGCAGGGTGTGTGGGTGGACTACCACTACGCGTACGGCGCCGACATGGGCGGCGGCGAGTACGAGCGGCCCGACCGCGTGGAGCGGCCCGACGCCGCCTTCTACCGGGTCGGCCCCGCGCAGCCGTACCGCCAGATCATGGACGCGTACCGGGCCTGGCAGCACGACCGCCGGGCGGGCCGTACCGGGCCCGACGGCATCATCGAGATCACGCACAGTGGTGCCTACCAGGAGCAGCTGGACTTCGACCTCGACCCCGGCGACCGGCTGGAGCTGCGGGCGGCCGAGGGCACGCGGCCGGTGATCCGCCTGCTGGACTGGTACAGCAACCGGCCCGACGCCCTCAACATCCGCGCCGTGGCGGACGACTGCGCCCCGCACGAGCGGCCCCGTGTCGTCCTCGACGGGCTGCTGGTCGCCGGGCGCGGCATCAACGTCACCGGACCGATGGCAGCCGTCGTCGTCCGGCACACCACGCTCGTACCCGGCTGGTCCCTGGAGCCCGAGTGCGAGCCGCACTCGCCCGAGGAGCCCAGCATCGTCCTGGACCGCACCACCGCCTGCCTCCAGATCGAACACAGCGTGCTCGGGACCATCGAGGTCATCGGTGACGAGGTGAGCGAGGACCCCCTCGACATCCACCTCCGCGACAGCATCCTCGACGCCACCGGGCACGACCGCGAGGCGCTTTCCGCACCCGACTGCCGCCACGCCCACGCCGTGCTGCATGTGCACCGCACCACCGTCATCGGCGAAGTCCACACGCACGCCGTGGCGATCGCCGAGAACTCCCTGTTCACGGGAAGGCTCCACGTGGCGCGGCGCGGCATCGGCTGTCTGCGCCACAGTTACGTCCCCGCCGGCTCACGCACGCCGCGACGGTACCGCTGCCAGCCCGATCTCACCCCCGGCGTACGGCCGTTGTTCGCCGCCGTGCGTTACGGGACGCCCTGGTACGGGCAGTTGGCCGATCGCTGCCCCGAGTGGATCCGTCGCGGCGCGGACGACGGTGCCGAGATGGGCGCCTTCCACGACCTGTACCGGCCACAGCGCGAGGACGGTCTGCGCGCACGGCTCGCGGAGTACACGCCCGCTGGTACGGACGCCGGAATCTTCTTCGTGACGTGAACAGTGCCGCCGTACGACCCACCCGCACCTTTCTGAACCTGGGGGACCCCTTTCATGCACGCTGACCTCTCCCGTCTCACCTTCCGACCGGAGCTGCGCTACTCCGCGGTCGTCGCCCAGCAGGGCCGCGTCCAGCTCGACGCCGACGCCAACGAGCAGACCGCGATCCAGCTCCACCAGGCCCGCACCCTCGCCGCGGACCTGATCGGCCGCCACGGCGGGCCACTCGGCGCGGCGGGCTTCCGTATCGAGTACAAGGGCGGCAAGCACGACATCGACACCCTCCACATCCACGGTGGCCGCTACTACGTCGACGGCATCGCGGCCGACGCGGACCGCCCGGCGCCCGGCACGCCCGTGCCGGACGACAACGCCGCCGACGCCTCGGACGCGGATCAGGACACCGCCGCGCCGCCGACCCACTGGACCTACTGGGACCAACCTGACGCCTACCGCGACCCGGAGAGGCCCGGAGACCGGCTGCCCTCCCCCACGCAGTCGCCGTTCGTGGTCTACCTGAACGTGTGGGAGCGGTCGGTGAACGCGGCCGAGGACCCGGCGCTGCGGGAGGTCGCCCTCGGAGCGTCGATGCCGGACACCGCGGCCCGCGTCAAGGTGGTCTGGCAGGTGCTGCCGCTGTCCCTCGCGGAGCTGGCGATCGAGGACACCGACCCGTCGAGGGACGCCGTCCGCGACGCTTTCGAGAAATGGGCTCGGAACGAGGCGGCGGCCACCGCCCGGCTGGCCGCCCGCAGCGAGCGGCCCGACCACGCGGACGAGGACCCGTGCCTGGTCAAGCCCGACGCGCGCTACCGCGGAACGGAGAACCAGCTGTACCGGGTCGAGGTCCATGCCGGCGGCGAGGCGAAGGACGCCACCTTCAAGTGGTCGCGCGAGAACGGTTCGGTCGTCTTCCCGGTCGACGAACTCGACGGCACCTGGGTGCGGTTGGCGTCCCTCGGCCACGACGACAAACTGGACCTGGATGTCGGCGACCTCGTCGAGTTCACGGACACCGCCTACGCCTCCCGGCTGGAAGCCCTGCCCCTGCTGCGGGTCGAGGAGCTGGACCTGCCGGGCCGCGGCGTCCGCCTGTCCGCCGAGCCCGGACCCGGCGTCGGCCGGCTGCCGCACCTGCACCCGTTCCTGCGCCGCTGGGACCATCACGAGGGCCCGAGGCGCAAGGGCCGTAAGGCGGCTCTGAAGGGCGGCGCCGTTCCCGTCGCCGAGGGGGAATGGCTGCCGCTGGAGGACGGCGTCGAGGTGTACTTCGCCAAGGACGGCACCTACCGCACCGGCGACCACTGGCTCATCCCGGCCCGCACCGCCACCGGCGGCGTCGAATGGCCCAGGGACCCGGCGCGCCGCGCGCTGCTCAAGGGGCCCGCCGGCATCGCCCGCCACTTCGCCCCGCTGGCCCTGGTCAAGGGCGAGGAGGGCGCTGTCGATCTGCGTCTGGCCTTCGCCCCGCTCGCGAGCGGCATCCCGGCCGCCGACGACGCGACCCTGGCGGCGGAGGAACAGGCACGCAGCGAGGAAGTCGCGGCCGAAGAGGCCTCGGACGGAAAGTCGCGGACCGCCGCGGAAGCGGAGCCCGCCGTGGAAGGAGACGAGTGATGGCCACACCTCTGAGCGCGTCCCAACTGGTGAAGATCCTGCGCGCGGAGGGCCTGACGGTCCACGAGGTGCGCAACTGGCGTACCCACAACCGCAATTCGAAAGGTCCGTGGGGTCCGGTGAACGGTGTGATGATCCATCACACCGTCACCTCGGGCACGGACGCCTCCGTGAACATCTGCTACAACGGCTACTCGGGACTGCCGGGGCCGCTGTGCCACGGCGTCATCGACAAGAAGGGCCATGTCCATCTGGTCGGCAACGGCCGGGCCAACCATGCGGGGCTGGGCGACAGCGACGTCCTGCGCGCCGTCGTCAACGAGACGAAACTGCCGCCCGACAACGAGTCCGACACCGACGGCAACCGGCACTTCTACGGCTTCGAGTGCGTCAACCTCGGCGACGGCAAGGACCCCTGGCCCGCCGCGCAGAAGGAGGCCATCGAGAGGGCGTCCGCCGCGATCTGCCGTCACCACGGCTGGAGCGAGCGGTCGGTCATCGGCCACAAGGAGTGGCAGCCGGGCAAGGTGGACCCGCGCGGCTTCACGATGGACGGCATGCGCAAGCGGATCGCCGACCGGCTGGACGGAAAGGCGCCCGGCCCCGCGCCCGACCCGGACCCCAAGCCGTCCAAACCGTCGTACGTGAAGTTTCCCGGTGCCGGCTTCTTCCACGCCGGCCAGAGGTCCGCGGTCATCACCGCCATGGGCCGCCGGCTGGTCGCCGAGGGCTGCGACCGTTACGCGGAGGGGCCCGGCCCCGAGTGGACCGACGCCGACCGCAAGTCCTACCAGGCCTGGCAGCAGAAGCTCGGCTTCAAGGGCAAGGACGCGGACGGCATTCCGGGCAGGACGAGCTGGGACAAGCTGAAGGTCCCGCGTTGAGAGCCTGTCCCCGGCCGGGCTCCTCCCCCGCTCCCGGCTCCGCCCGACGGCCCGCGCGGGACACCGGCGCGCGGGCCGGGTAGCGTCCGGCCCATGGACGATCAGGCCGGAATCACCGTGCGACGGGCCCTGGAGCTGCCGGGGCTCCGTGCCGGGCTCCCGGAGGTCGTCGCCGGGGCCGACCGGCTGCACCGCACCGTGCGCTGGGCGCACGCGGGCGAGGTGCCGAACATCGCGTCCCTCCTCAAGGGCGGCGAACTGCTGCTCACCACGGGCATCGGTCTGGGCACCCGCCCCGCCGAACAGCGCGCGTTCGTGCGCGGGCTGGCCGATCGCGGGATCGCGGCCCTCGTGGTGGAGCTGGGGCCGCGGTTCGGGCGGCTGCCCGCCGCGGTCGTGGAAGCGGCGCGGGCGGCCGGGCTGCCGCTGGTGCAGCTGCACCGCGAGGTGCCGTTCGTGTCGGTGACCGAGGAGGTCCACACCGAGATCGTCAACGGGCACTACGCGCTGCTGCGCCAGGCCGAGGAGGTCCACCGGCGGTGCACGGACGCACTGCTCCAGGGCGGTGGCGTCCCCCAGGTGCTGCGTATCCTCGCCGACTTCGCCGGTAACCCGGTCTTCCTGGAGACCGCCGACGGGCAGTTGCTGTACGCGGCGGCCGGCGCGACGGGTCCACCGACGGCCGCTGAGCCGCTTCAGGTCTGGGAGGGGCTGCGGGCGCAGCGGGCCGACCGTGAGGCGGGGCCGCCGGCGGGCACGGTGCTGGTGGACGTGCCCGGTGGCAGGCACGGAGCCGGAGCCGTACGCGCCAAGCTCGTACTGCCTCCGGTGTCGGCCCCGCTGCTTCCGGTGCACCGGATGGCGGCCGAGCGGGCGGCGGGCACCCTGGCGGTGGTCCTGATGCAGGCGCGCCAGGAGGAGGAGCTGGCCGCGCGGGGCCGGGGCGATTTCCTCACCGACCTCGCGGAGGGCCGCATCGCGGCGGCCGACGCGCCCGCGCAGGCCGGTGTGCTGGGCTTCCGGCCGGGCGAGGGGCCGCTGCTGCCGGTCGTGATGCGGCTGGGCCCGGAGCCGGCTCCGTCGGCCAACTGGGCGCCACTGGTGCGGGCCGTGCTGGAGGAGCTGGCGTGTGTGGGTGTGCCGGTGCTGCTGGGCGTACGTCCTACGGAGGGCCGGATCCCGCTGCTGCTCGGGCTGCGCTCCGAGTCCGAACGCTCGGCGGTGGCCGACCGGGTGGCCGCGGCGCTGCGGGCGGGCGTCGAACGGGCCGGCGGCCGGCGCCCCGTGGTGGTCGTCGGCGTGCCGGGCGGCTGGGCGGCGGCGGGCGCGGGGCTGCGCCACGCGGCGGAGACCGCGGCGGCGGCGGGCGGCCTGCCGGAGAGGCCGTGGCACGACGCGGGGCGGCTGGATGTCGACCTGCTGCTGTGGCGGCTGCGGGACCACCCGGACCTGTCGGCGTTCGTGCACCGCGCGATCGGCCCGCTGCTCACCCACGACCGCGCGTCCCGCGCCCCGTTGCTGCCGACACTGACGACATTCCTGGACCACGCGGGCCGCAAGGCGGAGACGGCGCGCGAGCTGCATCTGAACCGGCAGACGCTCTACAACCGGCTGGCCCGTATCTCCGAACTGCTCGGCACGAACCTGGACGACCCGCGGACGGTCCTGTCCCTCAGCCTGGCCCTGCGGGCGCGGCGGCACGTGCGCTGAGGCGGGCGGAGGATGTCGGCCGCGCAGGGGGCGACTCCCGTGCCCGGAAGCCGGCATCGGCCGCACCGGTGAGGGCGCGCTGCGGGGAACCGTTCGGAGTCGGGTCGACCGGACAGCACGCGAGCCCCATCCCCCGCTCGACGATCCGCCGGAGGCCCCGTCACCGCAGCGGAGACTGCGTCAGTTCGTCGTAGACGCTCAGGACTTGGGCGATCGTGTGGTCCTCCGTCGGCCATGTCGCCGCGCGCACCGGGCCGGCCGTCGCGAGTTCGGCGCGGCGGTCGGGTTCCGCCAGCAGGCGCGTCACCGTGTCCGCGAGGGCGGCGGCGTCGCCGTACGGGATCAACTCCGCCGCGTCGCCGACCAGTTCGGGGACGGCACCGACCGCCGTGGCGACCAGGGGGACACCGAGCCGCAGCGCCTCCTGGGCCAGCAGCGACCGGGCCTCCCAGCGGCTGGGCAGCAGCGCGATGTCCGCGGCGGCGAGCAGTTCGGTCACGTCGTCGCGGCGGCCGACGAGGCTGACCGGCAGCCCCTCCGTGTCGATCCGCCCCTGGAGCGCGGCCCGTTCGCGGCCCTCGCCCGCGATGACCAGCAGCGGTACGGGGTCGAGGGCCCGCCACTGCCTCGCGGCGTCCAGGAGGGTGCCGTAACCCCGGTCGGGTACGAGGCTGCCGACCGCCATCAGCAACGGCCGCCCCACCGCGCCCAGTTCGGCACGGGCCTTGTCCCCCGCGTCGTGTTCGGCGTCGTCGCCGAAGACCGGGGCCCGGCGCGGTGTCGGGAACGCGACCGGGGCGAGGCGCGCGTCGCGGGCACCGCGCAGACGGGCCCGGTCGACCAGCTCGGACGAGGCGCCGAGCACAACGGCCGCCGCCCGGACCGCCCTTCGCTCCAGCAGCCGCAGCAGATGACCGCGCGGTCCGTCCGCGTGCACGCGGGTGTGCCACGTGACGACGAGCGGCACGCGCTGCCCGCCGAGGGCGACGGCCGCACGTACGGCGGCGTGCAGTCCGTGCGCGTGCACCACGTCGGCGGCGGCGCAGGCGGTCCGCAGCGCCCCGAGGGAGACGGGGTCACCGCGCCGGGCCACCGGCACATGGTCGGCGCCGGAGCCCCGGAAGTCGTACACCCGCTCCAGCGAGTCCGGCGCGCAGACGGTGACGCGTACGCCCCGTGCGACAAGCCCCGCCGCCAGCGATCTGACGTGCGCGCTGCTGCCCGCGCTGCCACCGCCGAGCACTTGGACCGTACGCAGCTGTGTCACGTGTCCAAGGCTCCTGTTCCGGTGGTGTGTGCTGCGCCAAGGATGCCAGCCGGTACGGACCTTCCGGCACCGAGAGACGTCGCGGGTGTGTCGGTCGTCGCGACTCCCCGCGCAGGATCACTCACACGAGTGACCTCGCGGCGCGCACCACCACGGTACCGCCGCCGCGACACCCGGTCCTACACGTCCGCGCGGGCCGTCGCCAGCAGCTCCTCCGCGTGGGCGCGGGCCGTCTCGGAGTCCTCCTGGCCCGCCAGCATCCGGGACAACTCCCGTACCCGGTCCTCGCCTTCGAGGACCGTGACACCGGACCGGGTCACCGCCCCGTCGTTGGTCTTCTCCACCAGCAGCTGCCGGTCCGCGAACGCCGCGACCTGCGGCAGGTGCGTCACGACCACCACCTGCGCGGACTTGGCGAGCTTCGCGAGCCGTCGGCCGACCTCGACCGCCGCCTTGCCGCCGACGCCCGCGTCCACCTCGTCGAAGAGGTACGTCGGTACCGGATCGGACCCGGCGAAGACCACCTCGACCGCGAGCATCACGCGCGACAGCTCACCGCCGGACGCGCCCTTGGCGATCGGCCGCGGCGGTGCGCCGGGGTGCGGGGCGAGCAGCAGCTCGACCTCGTCGGCGCCGGACGAGCCGTACGCCACCGGGCGGCCGTCCACCTCGACACCGTCCGGGTCCTCGGTCTGCCTCACGTCGAACGAGACGCGCGCGTGCGGCATCGCGAGGGAGGCGAGTTCGGTGGTGACGGCCGCCGCGAAGCGCGCCGCCGCCTCCGTACGGGCGTCGGTCAACGCCTGTGCCAGACCGGAGAGTTCACCCAGCAGAGTGGCGTGCTCGGCGGTCAGCTCGCCGATCCGGTCGTCGTCGCCCTCAAGTTCGGTCAGGCGCGCGGCGTTCTCCTGGGCCCAGGCCAGCACGCCGTCGATGTCCTGGCCGTACTTGCGCGTCAGCCCGGTGAGCGCCGCCCGGCGCTCCTCGACCGCCGCGAGGCGCAGCGGGTCGGAGTCCAGGTTGTCGGCGTAACCGGCGAGTTCACCGGCCACGTCCGCCAGCAGGATCGCGATCTCACCCATCCGGTCGGCGAGCGCGGCCAGCGCCGGGTCGTGGGACCGTACGGCCTCCAGGGCGCGTCCCGCACCGCCGACGAGCGTCGTCGCGTCGCCGCCCTCCGCAGGGTCCTCGGGGTCGCCTGCGAGCGCCCCGTGCGCGAGGGACGCCGCGGAGGCCAGGGCCTCCGCGTGGCCGAGCCGTTCGGCCTCGGCGGCCAGTTCGGCGTCCTCGCCCGGCAGGGGCTCGACGGCGGCGATCTCGTTCAGGCCGAAGCGCAGCAGGTCAGCCTCCTGCGCGCGTTCACGGGCGCGGGTGGTCAGCTCCGCCAGCTCGGCGGCGACCGTCCGCAGCCGCCGGTAGGCGTCCGCGTACTTGGCGAGCGGCGCGGCGACCGCGTCCCCCGCGTACCGGTCGAGCGCCTGCCGCTGCCGCGCGGGCCGCAGCAGGCCCTGCTGGTCGGTCTGGCCGTGTACGGCGACGAGGTCGTCCGCCAGTTCGGCCAGCACGCCCACCGGCACGGAGCGTCCGCCGATGTGGGCGCGCGAACGCCCCTCGGCCGAGACGGTCCGGCTGATCAGCAGCGCGTCCTCGTCGAGTTCGGCACCCGCCTCCTGCGCGCGCCTGGCCGCCGGGGCGTCGGCGGCCATGGTGAGCCGCCCCTCCACCACCGCGGCCTTGGCACCGATCCGCACCAGGGCGGCGTCAGCGCGACCGCCGAGCAGCAGCCCCAGGCTGGTGACGACCATGGTCTTGCCCGCGCCGGTCTCGCCGGTCACCGCGGTGAACCCCGGCGACAGCTCGACCACCGCGTCGTCGATGACCCCGAGCGACCGTATCCGCATCTCCTCCAACACGGACACGACCTTACGAGGTCCGGAGCCCGGTGTGCGACGGCCCCCCGCCCTCCGATTCGGTCACAGAGGCGCTCGCGGGGTCCGGAACGGCTCCTCCCACGGGCAGGGCGCGACGCCGCGAAGGGTCCAACTAGTGCGGCGCCCCGCGCCACCCCGCCACCGGGAGGGCGAACTTCGCCACCAGCCGGTCGGTGAACGACGCCTGGTGCAGTCGCGCCAGCCGTACGGGCACCGCCCCACGCCGTACCTCCACCCGCGCGGCCGCCGGCAGTTCGACCGTCCTGCGTCCGTCGCACCACAGCACCCCGTGCGGTGTGTGCGACTGCACCTCCACCGCGAGCACCGACTTCGGCGACGTCACCAGCGGCTTCGCGAACAGCGCGTGCGCGCTGATCGGCACCATCAGCAGCGCCTCCACCTCCGGCCACACCACCGGGCCGCCGGCCGAGAAGGCGTACGCCGTCGAACCGGTCGGCGTGGCGCACACGATGCCGTCGCACCCGAAGCCGGTCACCGGCCGCCCGTCGATCTCCAGGACGACCTCCAGCATCCGCTCCGGCGAGACCTTCTGCACGGCCGC
This sequence comes from Streptomyces sp. NPDC050433, assembly GCF_044458565.1. Taxonomy (NCBI): domain Bacteria; kingdom Bacillati; phylum Actinomycetota; class Actinomycetes; order Kitasatosporales; family Streptomycetaceae; genus Streptomyces; species Streptomyces sp. NPDC050433. The sequence continues at coordinate 273,833 of NZ_JBITIB010000009.1, forward strand.
CTCGTTGAGCGCCCAGTCCCGGTGCACGACGGTGCCGTTGCTGCGCACGAGGACGTCGATCGTCATCCGTTCCTCGACCTCGTACGCGCGGTGCACGACCCGCTCGACGACCTGGTCGAGGTCGTCGCGCTCCGCCTCGGCGAGGAAGCCGACACGGCCCAGGTTGACGCCGAGCATCGGCACACCGGACGCCCGTGCGAAGGCCGCGCCGCGCAGGAGCGTGCCGTCGCCGCCGAGCACGATCAGCAGTTCACAGCCGTTCAGCGCGCCGGACGTGCCCGCCGGGACGGTCTCGACGGCCGACGGCAGCGGCAGATCTGCCGCCTCGGAGGCCAGCACGCGCACCCCGAGGCCGTCGCGCAGCAGTCCCTGCACGACCAGTTCGGCGCTGCGGACCGCGGCGGGCCGGCCGGTGTGGGCCAGCAGGAAGACCGTACGACGCTCCCCGGCACCCTCCGCGCTCACTTCGGCGTTCGTCGTCAACGGGGTCCCTCCGCCACAGCACGGTCGACATCGGCCGGGTCGACATCGGGCGCCCCGGCGGTGAGCCACAGGAAGTATTCGACGTTCCCGGCCGGTCCGGGCAGCGGGCTCGCGGTGACGCCGCGGGTCCCGAGGCCGAGTTCCGCCGCCTTGCCCGCCACTGTCCGTACGGCCTCGGCCCGCAGCTGCGGGCTGCGCACCACACCGCCGCTGCCGAGGCGTTCCTTGCCCACCTCGAACTGCGGCTTGACCATCAGCACCAGGTCCGCGTCGGGCGCGGCGCAGCGCGCCAGCGCGGGCAGCACCAGGCCCAGCGGGATGAACGACAGGTCTCCCACGATCAGGTCCACCGGCTCTCCGTCGATGATCTCCGGCGTCAACTCACGTACGTTCGTACGGTCCTTGACGGTGACGCGTTCATCGCTCTGCAGGGACCAGGCCAGTTGCCCGTACCCGACGTCGACGGCGACGACCTGCCGGACCCCGGCGCGCAGCAGCACGTCGGTGAAGCCGCCGGTCGACGCGCCCGCGTCCAGCGCCCTGCGCCCCTCCACCCGCAGCCCCCGGGGTACGAAGACGTCCAGGGCGCCCGCGAGTTTGTGCCCGCCGCGCGAGACGTATCCGGGGTCGGCGCCGTCCTCGGCGACGACCACGGCGGCGCTCTTCTCGACCTGGGTGGCCGGCTTGGTCGCGGTGGTGCCGCCGACGGTCACCCGTCCCGCGGCGATCAGTTGGGTCGCGTGCTCGCGTGAGCGTGCGAGTTTGCGGCGTACCAGCTCGGCGTCGAGGCGTTGGCGTGCCACTCCTGCCACGTTCGGTTCAGCTCCTGTGGTCGTACGACGGCGAGGGGCCGGGCCGGGGGGCGGCCTGGCCGGGTCCGGGGCGTGCGTCGAGCGCGGTCAGCGCGTCGCGCAGGCCCCGGTGCACATCCTCGTACACGTCGAGGTGGCCGTCCGCCGGAAGGTGGTCCGCGTCCCCCAGTCTGGCCAGATTCTCGTCCACCTCGGGGTTGCCGGTGGGGACGCGCTCGATGCCGAGAGGGGCGGGGGCGGCGGGTTCGTGCACAGGGTGCTCAGGGGCAGGGGGCTCCGGTGGAGGGGAGGCGTTCTCCCGGTCGGCCGGGCCCGCCGTCTCGTCGCTCATGCCCAGACGCTACCGCGAAGCCCTGCGGTACCGTCGATCACGATGGCGACGAAGGAGGAGTGCCGCAGCGCACTCGACAAGCTCTCGGACAACATGGCACAGGCGGACGACGGGATCCGCGGGGCGACCGGTTTCGACCGCTCGCTGAGCTGCCACATCACCGACCTCGACACGACCTTCACCGGCCGGATCGACAACGGCCGGATCGAGGTGCTGGACACGCACGACGGTCCACCGCGTGAGAAGGCGCAGATCAGGCTCGCCATGGCGGGCGACGATCTGGTCGCCATGGTCGACGGCGAGCTGAACTTCGCCAAGGCGTGGGGCTCGGGGCGGGTCAGACTCGAAGCGGGTTTCCGCGATCTGCTGCGGCTGCGCTCACTGCTCTGAGGCGGCTTGCTCCTCGGCTCGCTCCTCGGCTCGCTCCTCGGCTTGCTCCTCTGCTCACTTCACCAGCCCCACAGGCACCGTGTGACGCGCCCTGCGCGCCGTCGGGACGACCAGCGGGGTGCCCGTCTCCGGGTCGTCGATGACCTGGCAGCGGAGCCCGAAGACGCGCTCGACGAGCTCCGCGGTCACGACATCGGCCGGCGGCCCCTCGGCGTGGATCTCGCCCTCGCGCATCGCGATGAGGTGTGTGGCGTAGCGGGCGGCGTGGTTGAGGTCGTGCAGGACGGCGACGAGCGTACGGCCCTGGGTCTCGTGCAGATCGGCGCAGAGGTCGAGAACGTCGATCTGGTGCTGGATGTCCAGGAACGTGGTGGGTTCGTCCAGGAGCAGCAGCGGCGTCTGCTGGGCGAGTGCCATGGCGATCCAGACCCGCTGCCGCTGGCCGCCGGACAATTCGTCGACATACCGATCGGCCAGGTCGCCGATGCCGGTCGACGCCATCGACTCCTCGACAATCCGTTCGTCGTCCGGGGACCACTGGCGCAGCAGTGCCTGGTGCGGATAGCGGCCCCGGGCGACGAGGTCGGCGACGGTGATGCCGTCCGGCGCGATGGACGACTGCGGGAGCAGGCCGAGCGTCCGGGCGACCTTCTTGGCGGGCAGGGAGTGGATCGCGGCGCCGTCGAGCAGGACGCGGCCCTGCGACGGCTTGAGCATCCGCGACAGGGCACGCAACAGGGTTGATTTCCCGCAGGCGTTGGGGCCGACGATCACGGTGAACGAGTTGTCGGGGATCTCGACCGACAGATCGCGGGCGATGACCCGCTGGTCGTAGCCGAGGGTCACCGTTTCCGCCGTGAGGCGCTGCATGGTCGTACTCCTGGGATGACGGGGACAACTGGGTTGACTCGAAGGGGCGGTCGGGCCATGGGCGCTCATATGCGGCCCGCCTTGCGCTCGGTGACCAGCAGCCACAGCAGATAGCAGCCGCCGAGCACCCCGGTCACCACACCGGCGGGCAGCTGACGGTCACCGAGGGCCGATGTCGCGATCCAGTCGGCGACGAGCAGCAGCAGCGCGCCCATCACCGCGGCGGGGCCGAGGTTGGGGCCGGGCGAGCGGGTCAGCCGGCGGGCCAGCTGCGGCGCGCCGAGGGCGACGAAGGTGATGGGCCCGGCCGCGGCGGTGGCGACGGAAACGAGCAGTACGGCGACCCCCATGAGGACGAGACGGGTGCGTTCGACCCGTACACCGAGCGCGTACGCCGCGTCGTCGCCCATCTCCAGCATGCGCAACGGCCGCCCGTACACGAGCGCGAGCGGGATCAGTACGGCGCAGACGGTGAGCAGCGGCCAGACCTGCGCCCAGTCGCGGCCGTCGAGCGATCCGGTCATCCACAGCACGGCGCGCGTCGCGTCGACGAGGCTGGCCTTGGTGATCAGGTAGTGGTTGACCGCCGTGAGCATGGCGGCGACGCCGATGCCGATGAGGACCAGCCGGTAGCCGTGCACTCCGCGCTTCCAGGCGAGCAGATAGATCGCCGCGCCGGTCAGCAGGCCGCCGACGACGGCGCCGCCCGCGACGGCCGCCGAGCCGCCCTGGAAGAGGACGATCACGCTCAGCGCGCCGACGGTCGCGCCCTGGCCGAAGCCGATGACGTCCGGACTGCCCAGCGGATTACGGGAGATGGACTGGAAGACCGCGCCGCCGACCCCGAGGGCCGCGCCGACGAGCAGGCCCACCAGGATCCTCGGCAGCCGCAGGTCCTGGACGATGAACTCCTGGGCCGCCGTGCCGTTCCCGAGCAGGGTCGCGACGACGTCGCCGGGCGCCATCGCGAAGTCGCCCCGCCCGATGAGGACCACGGACATCGCGCACAGCGCAACGACGAGGACCACGACGACGAGGGCGGAGCGGACGTCGAGGCGGAGGGAGAGACCGCCGGGGGTACGTATGGAGCGCGTGGCGGTACGGTCCGTCGGCTTGACGCTCACAGCTGGGCCATCCTCTTGCGACGTACGAGCTGGATGAAGACGGGCCCGCCGACGAGCGCGGTGACGATGCCGACCTGCACCTCGGAGGGCCGCGCGACGACGCGCCCGATCACGTCGGCGCCGAGCAGGAGGACGGGTGAGAGCACGGCGGCGTACGGCAGGATCCACCGCATGTCCGGCCCGGTGACGGCCCGTACGAGATGCGGCACCATCAGCCCGACGAAGACGATCGGCCCGCAAGCCGCGGTCGCCCCGCCGCACAGCAGCGTGACGCAGACCATGGCGAGGACACGCGTACGGGTCAGGCTGGCGCCCAGCGACCTCGCTGTGTCGTCGCCCATCTCCAGCGCGTTCAGCGGCCGGGCGATCAGCAGCGCGAGCGCGATGCCGGCGGCGATGAACGGCCACACCTTCTCCACGGTCGACATGTCGGCCGAGGCGAGGGACCCCACGGTCCAGAACCGCAGCCGGTCGAGGGCGGCGGAGTCCAGCAGCTGCACGGCGTTGACGTACCCGAACAGCGCCGCCGTGGCCGCGGTGCCGGCGAGGGCGAGCCGTACGGGTGTGGCGCCGCGGCTGCCGCCGAGCGCGTACACGAGTACGGAGACGACCGCCGCGCCGGCGAACGCGAACCACACGTAGCCGCTGAGGGACGTGACTCCGAAGAAGCTGATGGCCGAGACCACCGCGGCGGCGGCGCCCGCGTTGACGCCCAACAGCCCTGGTTCGGCGAGGGGGTTACGGGTCAGCGCCTGCATCACCGCGCCGGCGAGACCGAGCGCCGCGCCGACAAGGAGCCCGAGCAGGGTTCTGGGCAGCCGGACGTCGACGACGATCACGTCGTTTCCGGTGCCGGAGTTGTGGAACAGGCCGTGCCATACGTCGCCGAGCGGTATCGACTTGGCGCCGACAGCGACACCGGCGGCACAGACGAGCAGCAGGACCCCGACGGACACCAGCAGCCCGGCGGCGCGCAGCGTACGGCGCTTCCGGGTCACGGCGAGCGGTACGGGCTCCGCGCTCTGTTCGGATTCGGGGGGACTGTCGACCAACACGAGGTTAGGTTAGCCTACCCTCATACATGATCCACAAGGAGGCCGGCCCCATGACCGAGGCGCCGTTCCAGTTCTTCACCCTCCAGGTGTCGCGTACGACACGCCCCACCCCCTCATTCGTCCGTGTCACCTTCGGTGGCGACGACGTCCCGCGCCTCGCGTCCGGCGGCCGTGACCAGCGCGTGAAGCTTTTCCTGCCGCGCCCCGGCCAGGACGCCCCCGTCCTGCCCGGCCCGGACGACGGGCAGAACGAATCCGCGCTCCCGGCGGTCGCCGGCATCCTGGAGTCCCTGCCGCCCGGCATCCCCGCCCGCGTCTGGATCACACTCCAGCACGCCGCCGACCGGTGGGAACTCCCCACCACGGCCGACGCGCACGTCTCATGGCTCGTACGGGACGAGTCCGCGCCCACCACCGAGGAGGCGATCCGCGCGGCCGACGACCTGCCGGGCGGCACGCCGTACGCGTGGATCGCGGGCGAGTCGGCGACCGTCAAGGCCGTACGCAGACACCTCGTCGGCGAACGCGGCTTCGACCGCAAAGCGGTGAAGTTCACCGGCTACTGGCGGCGTGGGACGTCCGAGGACGAACTGCCGCACTCGGGCGAGGACGCGTAGGGCAGGCCCAGCATTCCGGCCGGCGGCCACACCCGCGGCTACAGCCCCAGCCTCGCCAGCACCTTGCCCGCGTCCAGGTCGCACGCACCGTCCCCCGCGTGCGTCCAGGCCGCCGCGCACAGTGCCCGCAGCCCGTCCATCGCCGCCCCGCCCCCGTCGAGCGCGAGCGCGTCCTCCCGTACGGAAGCGGTCCACCCGCCACAGGCGAACTCGCCGTCCCTGACGCCCACTTCGGGCTGACCGGTCAGCAACCCCCGCAGATCCGCGTCCACATACGTCGGCCGGTGCCGCGGCTCGGCGGCCAGCAGCCGCGCCCCGTCCGTCACCCCGGTCAGCACCAGCAGCGAGTCCACACCACCGTTGAACGCGCCCTCGATGTCGGTGTCCAGCCGGTCCCCCACGACGATCGGCCGCTTCGCCCCGGTACGCAGTACGGTCTCCCGGTGCATCGGCGGCAGCGGCTTGCCCGCGACCTGCGGATCGGCGCCGGTCGCGATCCGGACGACCTCGACGGCAGCCCCGTTGCCCGGCGCGATGCCGCGCCCGCTCGGAATGGTCAGGTCGGTGTTCGACGCGAACCACGGCACACCGCGCGCGATCGCGTACCCGGCCTCGGCGAACCGCCCCCACGCCAGGTCCGGCCCGCCGTATCCCTGCACCACGGCGGCCGGGTCGTCGTCCGCCGACTCCACCGGCTCAAGTCCCCGCTCGCGCAGGGCGACCCGCAGCCCCTCACCGCCGATCACCAGCACCCGCGCACCGGCCGGCACCTGCTCGGCGATCAGCCGCGCCACGGCCTGCGCCGACGTGACCACCTCGGCGGGCTCGGCGGGCACCCCCAGCTCGGTGAGATGCGCGGCGACGGCGTCGGGTGTCCGCAGCGCGTTGTTGGTGACGTACGCCAGACGCATCCCGCCGTCCCGCGCCGTGATCAGCGAGTCGACGGCGTGCTCGATGGCCTCGCCGCCCGCGTACACCACGCCGTCGAGATCCAGCAGAGCCGTGTCGTACGCCTCGTTCAGCGCCGTGGCACTGCCGTCGGGCCTGGTCCTGCTCGGCTGACTCATCAGTCTCCCGCTCCCTCTTCCGCCCCGTGACCGGGCGCTCCTTCCCCCGATCATCGCTCATGCCCCGATCCGCATACGATGCGCGGATGAACACCACAGGAACGGCTTCGAAAGGTCTCCGTCTGATCCCGTTCCGCGGACTGCGTTACGTCCCCGAGCGGGTGGGCAGCCTCGCGGCCGTGACCTCGCCGCCGTACGACGTCGTCGTACGGCCCGACGGACTGCACCACTTGGAGTCGGCCGACCCGTACAACATCGTCCGGCTGATCCTTCCGCAGGCCGCCACCGCCGCCGACCGGCACCGCCAGGCGGCCGGCACGCTCCACCGCTGGCTCACGGAGGGCGTGCTGGCGCCGGACCCGGAACCGGCGTTGTACGTGTACGAGCAGCGCAGGGGCGACCTCCTCCAGCGCGGCGTCATCGGGGCCCTGGCCCTGTCCACGCCCGCCGAAGGTGTCGTCCTGCCGCACGAGGACGTGATGCCGGACATCGTCGAGGACCGCGCGGCCCTGATGCGGGCGACCGCCACCAATCTGGAACCGCTGCTCCTCACGTACCGCAGCGACGGCACGACGACCGGCACGACCGCTGTCATCGAACGCACCGCGCGGCGCACGCCCCTGCTCTCCACCACGACGGAGGACGGCTTCAGTCACCGCCTCTGGTCGGTCACCGACCCCGCCGAACTCGCCGAGATCGAGAACGATCTGGCGGCCCGTCAGGCGCTCATCGCCGACGGCCACCACCGGTGGGCGACCTATCTGCGGCTCCGCGAGGAACACCCGCCGGGCGCGGCCGGTCCCTGGGCGTACGGACTGGTGCTGCTGGTCGACACCGCGCGCCATCCGCTCCAGGTCCGCGCGATCCACCGGCTCCTGCACCGGCTGCCGGTCACGGACGCGCTGGCGGCGCTCAAGAGCGTGCCGGGCTCCTTCCGGGTCCGCACGGTCGACGGCACGCTGGGGCAGGCCGTCGAGGCCCTGTCCGAGGCCGTCACCACCGCCAACGGCACGGCCAACGCCTTCCTCCTCGCGGGCGACGGCCGCTTCCACCTGATCGACCGCCCCAACGCGGAGCTGCTCGCCCGTACGGTGCCGGCCGGCCGCCCGGAGGAGTGGCGCGCTCTCGACGCGACCGTGCTGCACTCCACGCTGCTCGACCACATCTGGAAGATCCCGGACGCGCCCGAACACATCTCGTACATCCACGACACGGAAGCCGTCGTCGAGCAGGCGGAACGCCACGGCAGTACGGCGGTCCTGCTGCACCCCGTACGCGAAGAGGTCGTACGGGAGCTGGCACGCCAGTCGGTCACGATGCCGCGCAAGTCGACATCGTTCGGGCCGAAGCCTGCCACGGGCCTGGTGCTGCGACACCTCGCGGACGGCTGAGGGCGGCAGCCCCTGGTGGGAATGCCGCCCTCAGCCGCTGTGCGGAGGCTGGATCAGGACGTGCCGTTCCCGGTGTCCTCGGTGTGCTCGGTGTCCTGGTCGCTCTCGTCGTCCTCGTCCACGTCCACGTCGACGAACTGGACGCCGTCCAGAGCCGCGAGGCGGTCCGAGGCGTCGGTGGCGCCGTCCTTGTCGGCCTCCAGGGCCTTCGCGAACCACTCGCGCGCCTCGTCCTCACGCCCGGCCGACAACAGCGCGTCGGCGTACGCGTAACGCAGCCGCGCGCTCCACGGCTGTACGGAGTTCGAGCCCAGCTCAGGCCCCTGCAAGGTGACGATGGCGGCGTCGATCTGCCCCATGTCGCGGCGCGCGCCGGCGGCGACCAGCCGCATCTCGACCTGGCCCGCCTTGTCGAGCTTCAGCACCTCGGGCTCACCGGCCATGGTCATGGCCCGCTCGGGACGGCCCAGGCCGCGCTCACAGTCCGCCATGACGGGCCAGAGGTCGACGTTGCCCGTCATCCGCCGGGCAGCCCTGAACTCGGCGAGCGCTTCCCCGTACTTCTGCGTCGCGTACGCGGCGAAGCCGGCGGCCTCGCGCACGGCGGCGACCCTGGAGGCGAGACGCAGCGCCACGCGCGAATAGGCGTAGGCCTGGTCGGGGTCCTCGTCGATGAGGTTGGCGACCATGACGAGATTCTTGGCGACATCGTCGGCGAGGGTCTTGGGCAGGCTCATCAGCTCCTGCCGCACAGCCTTGTCGATCTCCTCACCGGTGACGTCCTCCGGGATCGGCAGCCGCTTGATGGGCTCCCGGTCCCGATCACGGTCGCGGTCGTCACGACGTGCATAGCCACCACGATCGTCACGTCCGTCACGGCCGTCGCGCCCGCGATACCCACCGCGCTCCCGGTCGTCACGTCGGCCGTAACCGCCCCCGCCACCGGGCCGGCCGCCACGGTCGTCACGCCGGTCATCACGACGCGGACCACTCGGCCGGTCGTCACGCCCACGGAACCCACCGCCACCGCTCCCGCCCCCACCGGTCCGGGGACGGCCACCACGGTCGTCGTCACGATCCCGACGCGGACCGCTCGGCCGGTCGTCACGACGGAACGAGGGGCGCTCATCACGCCGGTCGTCACGACGGTCGTCACGACGCGGCCCACTGGGACGCTCGTCACGCCGACCGGAACCACCGCCGCCACTGCCGGTGCTGGGACGCCCACCACTCGTGGGCCGGCCGCCACGGTCGTCACGCCGGTCATCACGACGCGGACCACTCGGCCGGTCGTCACGCCCACGGAACCCACCGCCACCGCTCCCGCCCCCACCGGTCCGGGGACGGCCACCGCGATCGTCGTCACGATCCCGACGCGGACCACTGGGCCGGTCGTCACGGCGGGAGGAGGGGCGCTCATCACGCCCACGGAATCCCCCACCACCGCCGGTGTTTCCGGCCGGTCGACCACCACCCGCCGGTCGACCACCACCGGTGGGACGACCGCCACCGGTGGGCCGGCCGCCACCGGTGGGCCGGCCGCCGCCGCGGTTGTCGTTCCGGGCTACGTAGTCGCCAACACCGCCGCCCCTGCTGGTGGGACGGCCACCGCCACGGTCGTCACGACCGCCACGGGAACCGCTCCTGTCACCACCGCCGTCCCTACGACGTGATTCGCGCTCCGGACGTTCGTCGGGAGAGTTGGGGGACATCGGCACGGCTCCTGTCTTCGGGTACCACAGTCATTCTCACGCAGCCGACGATCGGACGCGCTTCCATCAAAAATCGGGGAAAACAAAAAAGACCCCTGGTCCAGCGTGAACGCTGGACCAGGGGTCCATGAAAGATTGTTCGGCGGCGTCCTACTCTCCCACAGGGTCCCCCCTGCAGTACCATCGGCGCTGAAAGGCTTAGCTTCCGGGTTCGGAATGTAACCGGGCGTTTCCCTAACGCAATGACCACCGAAACACTATCGGCCGCGTCCCGCACAAGGGGGACTTCGGCACTAAGCGAACAGGCACTCTATTCAATTGAGTACACAAACCGGATGTAAACACGGTCGTTCGTTGTCTCAGAACTAACACAGTGGACGCGAGCAACTGAGGACAAGCCCTCGGCCTATTAGTACCGGTCAACTCCACACCTCACAGTGCTTC